>CAZEVX010000266.1:0-4022 GCA_964515705.1 uncultured Verrucomicrobiota bacterium
GCGGCCGGGAATGCGGGGTGGGCGGCAATCGCCGCGATCCCGCCGGCCCGGCGGATCCCGAGGTCTGGACGGTCGGCGTCCGGGATGGGCAGGGCCGCTGGCGCTCCGGCCTGGTGAAATACGCGCTGCACCCGACGATCCTGCACGAGGACAGCACGCTCGTGTCGGCGGATTTCCCGGCCTATGTGCGCCGGCAGGTGGAACAGGCGTTCCCGGGCCTGGTCATGCTCTTTGCGCAGGGCACTTCCGGGGACCAGAGCTCGCGGTATTTCCGGCAAGGCCAGTCGTTCGACGAGGCCGACCGCATCGGCACCGCCATCGGACGCGAAGCCGTGGCGGTCCTGCACCGCCTGCGGGACGCGGCGCCCGCGCGGCTGGGGGTCTGGTCGGCCCCGCTGAACTTCCGGTTGAAAGACCTGCCGTCCCGCGCCGACGTGGAAGCCCGGCTCGATCAGGCCCGGCGCCGCTACGAGGCGCTCCAGGCGGCGGGCGCGCCGTATCTCGATGTGCAGAACGCGAACCTGGCCGTGCTCGGCGAGGAGGATACCCTCGCCTGCGTCCGCATCCGGGACCGCGGCGGCCGCATGGCCTTCGTCGAGGACGAGCTGCCGACGGAAGTTCAAATCGTCGGGCTGGGCGACGCCCGCCTGGTCTTCCTGCCCGGCGAGGTGTTCGTGGAGTTGGGGCAGCGCATCCAGCAAATGTCGCCTTTTCCCAAGACGTTCGTGGTGACCTGCGCTAACGGATTTCTGCCCGGCTACCTCTGCACGGCCGAGGCGGTCGCCCAGGGCGGGTACGAGGCCGGCACCTCGCTGCTGGCCCCGGAATCGGGCGACGAGCTCGTCCGCACGGCCGCGGATCTGCTGCGACACAGTCAAATGCCTGCATGAACCGGTACGGTATGCGCGCGACATGCGGAACCATCCTGGCGCTGGACTGCGGCTCGACCAATTTCAAGGCCGCGCTGTTCGACCGGCGCCTGCGCCGGCTGGCGGAAACCGTCGAGCCGGTGCGCTACTCGGCGCGCGGCCCGCTATGCGTCGAGTTCGAGGCGCCCGCGGCCTGGCGCACCGTGGCACGGCTCATCGAGCGGGCCCTGGCCCGCGCCGGGATGTCGCGCGGCGCGGTGTCCGCGGTCGCGGTCGCGAGCCAGGCCAACACGTTCTGCGCCCTGGAAGCCGCCGGCCGGCCGCTCATGCCGTTCCGGAGCTGGCGGGACCGGCGGGCGGCGCGCGAGGCGGCGCGGCTGAACCGCAGGCTGGGCGCGGACCTGCCGCCGAACGCCGGGTGTTCGGACTTGTTCGCGGGGCACCAGGCGGCCATGCTGCTCTGGATGCGGCGCCATGCCCCGGACGCGTTCCGGCGGGCGGCGATCTTCGTCAACCTGCCGGCCTATCTCCTCGGGCGGCTTGGGTTCCCGCACGCCGTCGACGCCAACCTGGCGGCCATGAGCGGCCTGTATTCGCTGCGGCTCGGCACCTGGTGGCCGGACTGCCTCTCGCTCTGCGGGGTGACCCCGGACCGGCTGCCCCGGCTCGTGCCGCTTGGCGGGCGGCTCGTGCCGGAGGCCCCGAATCCCATCCTGCCGAACCTCGAGGAAGCCGTGCTGGCAGGCAACGACCAAACGGCCGGCGCCTACGCCAACGGGTGCGGGCCGGGCCGGCTTGTGGTCACGCTGGGCACCGCGCTCGTCGCCTACCGCTACGCGGGCCGGCGCGCGCGCCCGCTCGGGCGCGAAAGTTCTTGGGGCCCGTACCCGGGCGGCGGCTGCTATCAACTCGCCGAACGCCCCCACGGCTGCGCGGCGCTCGACTGGGCCCGCGCACGCCTTGCCCCCGGTCGGGATATCCGGGCGTTCTTCGAGATGGCGCAACGCGCCGGACGGCGCCGGACCCGCGCGCCGGGCGCACCCGCGGCGCGGTTTTATCCCGGGGCCATCCAGACCCCGCGCGCCTGGTCCGGCGCCGCCGATCCGGCGGCCCGGGCGCTCGCGGTGCTCGAGGGCATCGGCTTTACGCTTCACGACATGCTCCAAACAGACCTGCGCGTGAGGAAGAATAACGTGGCGATCGCGGCCATTGGCGGCGGCAGCGCCAGCGCGTTCTGGCTGCAGGTGCTGGCGGACATCCTGGACCGGCCCGTCGCCCGCGGACGCGGCGACGCCCTGCTCGGCGCCGCCCGGCAGGCGCAGCCCGGGATCGCGCCGCCGCGCCCCGGCGCGACCTTCCGCCCGCGCGATCCCGGTGTGTATCGAGCGCTGATGAAACGTTGGAGGCGTCATGCCCCCGCATCTCCAGGAGGATCCCCGACATGACCGTGCGCAAGCAACCCCTGCTGGGCGTCTGCCCGATCGGTAAGTTCGTGTTTTCCCATGAAGATGCCATCCGCCAGAAACAGATGCTCTTCCGGAAACTCGATGCCTGGAAGATCCGCTACTGCCACCTAGACCGCGTGCTGCCCGACGGCCTCGTGCGCGACCAGGCGCATGTCGGCCCGGCAGTGGACTACTTCAAGAAGCAGGGTGTCGACGCCGTCTTCATGCCGCACTGCAACTTCGGCACCGAGGGCGCCGTCGGCATGATCGGCCGCGAGGCGGGCGTGCCGCTGCTGCTCTGGGCGCCGCGCGACGAGGCCCCGCTGGCCGACGGCTCGCGCCTGCGCGATTCGCTCTGCGGGGTGCTGGCGTCGAGCGGCGTGCTTTACCGCATGGGCGTGCCGTTCGCGCACATCGAGAACTGCCGGCCCGACGAGCCGGCCTTCGAGCGCGGCCTGCGCCGCTTCGTGCGCGCGGCGGCGGTCGTCAAGGCCGTGCGCGGCATGCGCCTGGCCCAGATCGGCTCGCGCATCGATTTCTTCTGGTCCACGATCATTGACGAGCAGGACCTGCTCAAGCGGTTCGGCGTCACGGTGCTCCCCGTGGACCTGGTGATGTTCCTGCGCGCCGCCAAGGCGCGCGCCCGCAAGCACCGCGCGGCCTATGCCCGCCAGGTGAAAGGCTTCGTGCCATGGCTGACCCGCCACCGCAGCGTGAGCGACCAGGCCCTCATCAACAACCTGGCGTTCGGCGACGAGCTGTGGGACCTGGCCGAGCGCGAGCAGCTCTCCGCCATCGCCTTGCAGTCGTTCTCCTCGATCCAGGTCGAACTGGGCGGCGGGCTCGGGCTCCCGCTCTCGATGGATGACCCGCGCAGCGTGCCGGTGGCCGGGGAAACGGATCTGCACGGCGCCATGTCGTCGGTCCTGATCGAGGCCGCTGCCGGCGTGTCGGAACCGTCGTTCATCCCCGAGTTTACCATCCGGCACCCGGAGAACGACAACGCCGTCCTGCTGTGGCACGGCTATGCCCCGCTCAGCCTCCGGGCGCCCGGCTCGCATGTCAAGATGGCGCCGCCCTGGATTCTCAAGGGGCAGGCGCCCGTCAGCCTGCATTTCCGGCTCAAGGACGGCCCGCTCACGGTCTGCCGCCTGGAAAAGGCCGGCCCCGACTACGTGCTCGGGATCGGGGAGGGCCGCACGGTCCCCGGGCCCCACACCCAGGAGTTTTATGCCTGGATGGAGGTCAACGACTGGCCGACCTGGGAACGCAACCTGATGGCGGGCCCCTATATCCATCATGTCTCGGCGATTTATGCCCACTGTGCCGAGGTGCTGGAGGAGGCCTGCCGCTTCATCCCGGGCCTGCGCCCGCAGCGCTTCGAGCGCGCCGAATGACCAGACGGCCGCGGACCATGCCCGCCGGATGCCGGCCTAACAAACGATCGGTACCGCATGGCGGGCAGAGTCGCTTGCCTACGCCCGACCGCGGGGTGGGGCGACGGCTCCGGCGGAGCCGTCCCGCCGGACGACATCCCGTTGCGCCTGCCCCGGTTGCCCCGTCAGGCGCCAGACCGTGCGCCTGCGGCTCGGCAAAGCCTCGCCCTCCACGTCCTCCCGTCGGTCAGCGGGCAGGCGTTCCTTGACAACTCCCCGTGGAGGGCGAAGCTGCGCTGAGCCGTTCTTGATGAATCCACGTGGAGGGCGAA
>CAZEVX010000267.1:0-3979 GCA_964515705.1 uncultured Verrucomicrobiota bacterium
CGCCAGGCCTCACGCGGCGTTACCGGATGTGTTTGACACCCTGGCTTGGCCGCCGCAAACAGCGAGCAACCGCCGTTTTCGAAGGTGGGCGCCGACCTCCGGGCGGCGCCGAATGTAAAGATTCGTTAGCCGCACCACAGTAGCCTGCCGATCCCGGCATCGACATGCCAGCCTGAGTGGCCTCTCGATGTCCGGTGGAATAGTGATTGCGATATTGGATTGTTTTAGAAAGGACCCCCTGCCCCATGATTCCCGCCATCCAGCAGGCGCAGGACTGCGCCCGCACGCTGCTCCAGCCCAGCCCGCGCGACCTCGAACACGGCCTCGAGCTGCACCGCCAGTCGGTCGTGATTGACACCTACGGCTTCGGTCCCTCGGCGGCCGAGGACGCCGACACCTTCCTGGCGGCGCTCGACGCCGGCGCGTCTATCGAGGAACTCAAGACCCTGCGCGAGACCATGGCCATGACGCGGGCGGCAACGGATGCCCGCGAGCGGGCGGAGTTCGAGGCGGCCTGGACGGCGTCCGGCGTGACCTGCACCGTGCGCAACGCCGGCGAGGAGGGCCAAAGCGCCTGGAAATTGCTGGGGCGCCTGGCGCATTTCGTCTATCTCTGCGATTTCCTGCGCGGGTTCTGCCCCAAGGCCGTCGTGCCGGACGACATCCCCGCCGCCCAGCGCGCCGGCCGGCACTGTTATCTCCTGACCTGCAACGGTGTGCCGCTGGCCGAGCGCTGGCAGACCGTCGAGGAGGAACTGGCGTTCCTGCCGCTGTTCTTCCAGCTCGGCTGCCGGATGATGCATCTGACCTACAACCGCCGCAACATGCTCGGGGACGGCTGCGCCGAGTCCGCCAACGGCGGGTTGAGCGACCTCGGCCGGCGGGCGATCGCCGAGATGAACCGGCTGGGCGTGGTCGTGGACGTCGCCCACAGCGGCTGGCGCACGAGCCGCGAGGCCGCCCAGGCCTCGACACGCCCGATCGTGGCCAGCCATACTGTCTGCGACGCCCTGAACCATGGCTGCCGTGCCAAGCCCGACGACGTCATCCGCGCCATCGTGGACGGCGGCGGGCTGATCGGCATCTGCGGCATCCCGAGTTTTCTCGGCGGCGACGGCACGATCCGCGCGCTGCTCGATCACGTCGCCTATGTCGTCAAGACGTTCGGGGCCGACGCCGCGGCGATCGGCACGGACACGGCCTACACCTCGTCGGCCTCCCCCTTCAAGACGCGGATCGAGCCGCGCATGCCGCGCCGGCGCGAACGGTTCGAGTCCTTCTGGCCGCCCAAGCCAGCCGGCGCTGGCGCCGGCTTCAATCAACCGCGCCAGGTCTTGAGCCTGAACTGGGTCAACTGGCCGCTGTTCACCGTCGGGCTGGTGCAGCGCGGGCTGGCCGACGACGCCATCCGCAAGATCATCGGCGGCAACATGCTGCGCGTGCTGCGGGCCAACGCGCCCGCGGCCGCGACGCCGCCCGCGCCGCTCTTCGACACGCCACCCGTCGGCCGGGCGAGCGATCCCGCGGCGGATCAGAACGTTTGACATACTCACATCGGACGCCGCGTGCGGCCTGCCCGCCTCAGGCGGGGCACGCGGCCTACAGTTTTCCTGGACGTTTCGCCCCTTGTTGTAGGCCCGGTGCCCGCACCGGGCGCTCCCGATGCTGGAGCCGGAGCGCCCCGCCTGCGGCAGGCAAATCGCACCCCGGGCCGCCGGCCAGGGCCATGAGCGTCACATGAGCGATAGTTGAGCGGTAATGAGCGGTATCGGAGCGATCATGAGCGGTATTTGAGCGCTTCCGATCATGCGGTGAGCGACAAATGAGCGATCATGAGCGATACGCCCAGCTGCCGCAAGGCCTCCACGATTTGCCGTTTACGGCGCGCCGCGCCTTGTGCTACGGTCTTGCCATGCGCCACCGTTAGCGGGCGGCGCGCGCGGAGGCGCCAGCCAGCCATGATCCTGTTGGAGGACACGCGGGTCGCGAGTCACGCCGCCGTTCGCGGCGGGTATCGGCTGCTGACCTTGCGGGCGCCGCGGATCGCGGCCAGGGTGCGGCCGGGCCAGTTCGTGCACCTGCGCGTGCCCAACCTGGCGGATGCGCTGCTGCGCCGGCCGTTCAGCGTGTTTCGGGCCGAGGCCGGCCGCCTGGCGCTGCTCTACAAACCGGTTGGCCGGGGCACCCGCGCGATGGAAGCGCTGCGGCCGGGCGAGACGGTCAACCTGCTCGGGCCGCTCGGGTACGGGTTCCCGCCGGTATCCCGCCGCCGGTTCCCGATCCTGGTGGCCGGCGGCTACGGGGCGGCGGCGCTCTACCTGCTGGCGCAGCGGGCGCCCGTCAAGGGGCTGGTTCTGATCGGCGGCGCGCGGGCGGCCGACCTGCTCTGCGCGCGCGAGTTCCGGGCACTCGGCTGGGCCGTGCGCGCGGCGACCGAGGACGGCTCCGCCGGAACGCGCGGGCTGGTGACCGACCTTCTCGACCGCTGGCTCGAACGCGAGCGGCGCGGGCGGGTCCCCGAACTGTTCGCCTGCGGGCCGAACGGCATGCTGCGGGCGGTCTGCGCGCGCGCCCTGGCAGGCGGCTGGCGCGGCTGGGTCTCGGTGGACCGGCACATGGGCTGCGGCCTGGGCGCCTGCCTGGCCTGCGTGCAGAAAGTACGCGCCCGCGACGACGCCGGGCGCGCGACCTGGACCTGGGCGCGGGTCTGCACCGAGGGGCCGGTCTTCGCCTGCCGGGACGTGGTGTGGGACTGAGCGGCATGGCACTACGATAAACAGCGGCTCGGCGCAGCCTCGCCCTCCAGGTGCGCTTGGCACGCGGATCATGGAGGGCGAAGCTGTGCTGAGCCGTCCCTGAACCGGTAACACGCGCTTATCGTAGCGCCATTCGGGACTGAGTTCCAAATAGTCTCTTCTTCTTCCTGAATCCCATATTTGTCCGTACAAAAGGCGCACCCATGGGACCCGTAACCCGCGCTACTGCCGCGCCGGAACTCGCCGTACGGCTCGGGCCGCTGCGGCTGAAGAACCCGGTGATGACGGCCTCCGGGACCTTTGGCTACGGGCCGGAATACGGCCGGCTGCTGCCGCTCGACCGCCTCGGAGCGGTGGTGGTCAAGGGCATCAGCCTCGCGCCGGTGCCGGGCAACCCGCCGCCGCGCCTGGTCGAGACGCCCAGCGGACTGCTGAACGCCATCGGACTCCAGAACCCGGGCGTGGACGGGTTCATTCGGGACTATCTGCCCTACCTGCGCGCGCGGCGCGTGCCGGTGATCGTCAACGTCTGGGGCACGACCCTCGAAGCCTACGCCGAGGTCGCCGCGCGGCTCGACGGCGTGCCCGGCATCCATGCCATCGAGGTCAACATTTCCTGCCCGAATATCAAGCGCGGCGGGATCGCCTTCGGGACCGATCCGCGCCTGATGCGGCGCGTCTTGACGGCCGTGCGGCGGCGGACGCGCGTGCCGCTGATCCCGAAACTCTCGCCGAACGCCCCCTCGATCGCCGAGGCGGCGCGGATCGCCGCCGACTGCGGGGCCGACGCCATTTCGCTGGTGAACTCGTTCCCCGGCATGGCGATCGACATCGAGACGCGGCGCCCGCTGCTGGCGAACGTCGTCGGCGGGCTGACCGGCCCGGCGATCCATCCCCTGGCGCTGAAACTGGTCTGGGAAGCCGCCCGGGCGGTGACGATCCCGGTGATCGGCATGGGCGGGATCGTCTCGGCGCGCGAGGCGTTGGCGTTCCTGATCGCCGGGGCCACCGCCGTGGCGGTCGGCACGGCGACCTTTGCCGAACCGCGCTGCGTCCTCGGCGTCATCGCGGGGATCAAGGACTACCTGGCGCGCCACCATCTCCGCTCGGTGCGCGAGTTGATCGGCACGCTCGACGCGCCGCGTTCGGCGCCCGCGCCGCGCACCCGGGAGCGCGCCCGATGACCCGCCAGCGCAAGATCCTACTGGGCACAGGAACGGTGC
>CAZEVX010000268.1:0-3975 GCA_964515705.1 uncultured Verrucomicrobiota bacterium
CGTTCCCGTGCACGGATCGCGCCTGGAGTGACCGCGGACAAGCGCAACTCCCGCAGTTTTTTGGGGCGGGGCCGCCGCCGGGCGCCCGCCAGGTCCTGGCCGGCGTACCCGCGCGCGCGACGATCGGCCGGATGATTTGACAGGCGCCCGGGCGGTGCTACAATCCCATCCACGACACGATCGACCACGGCGGCGGGGCGAGCCGCCGGGCGGGAGGACCCCATGGCGCGCCGGATTCGGGTGGCGAGTGTTTGTTACCACAACATGCCGCGCGAAACGAGCCGGGGACTGGCGGCGGTGCTCGATCTCTGGGGGATGCTGCTGGACCGGGCGGCCTGGGAGCAGCCAGACCTGATCCTGCTGCCCGAGAACTTCGCCACGGCGGGATTGCCGCCCGACAAGATGCCGCCAGCCGAGACCCCGGCGCGGGGCGGTCCCATCACCGACCTGCTGTCCGCCAAGGCGCGCGCGCATGGCGCCTACATCCTCGCCGGAATCCGCCGCGGCGACGACGCCCGTCCCGGCTCCTGGAACAGCGCCGTGCTGTTCGATCGGCAGGGCGCTGAGGCCGGTCACTACGACAAGACCTATCCCTGCATCGACGAGATGGAGGACCTGGGTATTTGCCCGGGCCGCGGCGCCGTGGTCTTCGAGACCGACGCCGGGCGGCTGGGCGCGGCCATTTGTTTCGACATCAACTTCCGCGAACTGATGGCCGAGTACCGCCGGCTGGGAGTTGACCTCCTCTGTTTCGTGTCCGCGTTCCCGGCCGGCTTCCATCTGCCGTCCCTGGCATTCGAGAACCGCTGGTTCGTGGTCAGCGCCGTGCGGGACGGGCGCGGCCTGGTGGCCGACCCGCTCGGGCGCGTCGTGGCGCGCTCGGACCCGCATGCGCCGGGCATCCTGTGGGCCGAGCTCAACCTCGACGGCCGCGTCGTGCACATGGATTTGCACCGCGAGCGCATCCTGGCGCTGAAACGCGCCTACGGGCGCCAGGTGCGGATCGACGCCGCGGGCGAGGAGGCGTTGTACCGGGTCGTCTCCGAGCATCCCGACCGCACGGCGGACGCGATGCTCCGGGAGTTCGACATCGCGCCCGCCGACGTCTACCTTGACCGCGCCCGCGCCGTGCGCCGGCGTTGCCTGGCGGCCGACGACGCCGGAACCCGCTGAGGGGGTGCCGCCGCGCGCCCGGGAGGACCAGGCCATGAGCAACCGTCAGCCCACGCCCTTCTGGGCCGCCCTGATCCATCTCAGTTTCAACATGTGGTTCGATCGACGGGACCTGATGGCGCCCGGCAGCATCGCGCTCACGGAGCCCAGTCTGCGGCTGGACGACCGCCTGTGGCGCGACCTGACGGACGCCATGGCCCGCGCCGGGCTCACCATGGCGGTGCTCGACCTGGGCGACGCCATCCGCTACGAGAGCCACCCGGAGATCGCCGTGCAAGGCGCCTGGTCGCCCGGCCGCCTGCGGCGCGAACTGGCCCGGCTGCGGGCGCTGGGTCTCGAGCCGATTCCCAAGCTGAATTTTTCCGCCGGGCACGACAACTGGCTGGGGCCCTACGCCCGCTGCGTGTCCACCCCGGCCTATTACCGGGTGTGCGCCGACCTGATCGCGGAAGTCGCGGAGCTCTTCGGGCGGCCGCGCTTCTTCCATCTCGGCATGGACGAGGAAACCACGCTCCCGCAACGATTCAACGAATACATCGTGATCCGCGCCGGCGACCTCTGGTGGCACGACCTGGCGTTCCTGGCGCGGGAAGTCGAGCGGCGCGGCGCGCGGCCCTGGGTCTGGGCCGATGCCCACTGGTTCCAGCCGGAGGTCTACGAGCGGCGCATGCCGCGCTCGGTGCTCCAGAGCAACTGGTGGTACGGCGCGCTGCGCCTCGGGCACGTCATGACCCGCCGGGTGCCGGAAATCGGCGAGGCCCCCGTGCAGGCCCGGCCGGTGCAGACCTACCGGCGGCTGGCGCGGGCGGGCTTCGACCAGGCGCCCGCCGCCAGCAATCATTCGCGGGACGATAACTTCCGCCAAACGGTCGCCTTCGCCCGGCATCATCTTGCCGGGCCGCGCCTGCTCGGGTTCCTGCAGACGACCTGGATGCCGACCCTCGAATCCTTCCGCCAGGTGCACCTGGCGGCCATTGACCAGGTCGGCGTCGAAATCGCCCGCTGGCGCGGAACGCCGGTCCGCCGGCCGGTCGAAAACGCCGGCCAGGCCGTGCGGGTGCCGGCGCGGCCGGGCCGGCGCGTCGGGGTCTATCAAGGCAATCCGGGCGCCGCGGCAATCGTCGCCCGGCTGGCCGAACGCCGCGGGCTCAATCCTTTTCTCCTGCCGCGGCTCGAGCGCGCGGCCCTGCGGACGGCCGACATCGTCGTGGTCTCCCGCGCCCCGTCGGTCTATTATGTCAACGCCGCCCGGCGCGGGCTGCGCGGGTGGGTCGAGCGCGGCGGGCGGCTGTTGCTGATGTATGACGCCGCCGGCTGGCGCGCCTTTGCCCCGCCGCTCTTCCCGGAAATTGGAACGCCGGCCGGCAAGCGCGCGGACGGCGGGATCGTGCCAGCCGGCAGCGTGGGCGGACCGGTTTGCCGTCGTCTGTCCTGGTGTGATCACCTGGCGCTGCGCCGCGGCCCGCGCGGGACGGTCCTGGCCCGCGACGCCGGCGGACGGCCGGCGATCGTCGGCGGCCATTGCGGCCGGGGGCGGGTCGTGCTCTGCGGCCTGTACCTCGGCGAAGCTCTGGACGGCGCCGCGCGACGTTCAAGCGGGTCGCCCGCGGAATGGGGCCTACTGGCTCGATCGCTGGCCTGGCTGGCCGGCAACACGGAGGGTATCCAATGACAAGTCGCACGCATGCCTGGGAAGCGCTGTTTCCCGCCGCCTTTTTTGAGGAACTGGCGCGCTGCCCGCTGGCGTTTTTCACGGCCGCGCCGGTCGAGGAGCATGGGGCGCACAACGCCATGGCGGTGGACATGGCGCCAATGTACGCGGTGGCCCTGGCGGTGGCCGAGCGCACGGGGGGGATCGTGTTCCCGAAGGTGCCGTTCGGGGAGGCCGGCGCGCCGGCACTGACGCGCGAGCAGTTACGGGCCCCGTCGCGCGCGGGCTATCCGCCGAGCCTGATGCTCAGCCGGGAAGCGTGCCGCCAGATTTACGAGGAGGTGTTCGAGAGCATGGCGCGGATCGGCTTCCGCGGCTGCGTGGCGCTCGGCGGGCACGGGCCGGTGATCACCTCGCTGTTGACGCTGGCCAAGGAGCGCGGCGGCAAGATTGACGGCATGCAACTGCTGGCGCTGCACTGGCCGGCGCTGCTCCGGCCGACGCCGCTCTTCCAGGAGATTGCCCGGCGCTGCCCGCGCGCCATGGCGCATTCGGGGCTGATCGAGACCGTGCTGATGATGCACCTGCGGCCCGAGCAGGTGGACCTGGCGCGGGTCATGGACGTCCTGAAGACGCCGAACGCCTCCCAGACCATGCTGTATTTGCATGACCCCAAGGACCCCGATCCCGAGCGGCATCTGCGCGACCTGCAATCCCAGGCCACGCCCGAGTTGGGCAAGGCGGTGTTCGAGGAACTGGTGCGGCTCGTGGAAGCGGAGACCCGCGCCGCGTTCGACTGGTGTCCGCCCCCGGCGGCGCACGCGGCGATGGGGTAGCAGGGGCGCATCCCTGCGGTACGGACTATCCCGAATAGCATGCACGCCGTGAAGATGGCGATGGCAGGAGCGAGGGTTTCGCGGTTTTCGGTGGCGACGCGGCGCGACACCGATGACACGCCCGGCGAGGGCACCGAACCCACAACGACCGAGGGGCGCTCAGGGTTGGCATCCAGCGTGTGTTCTGTAGACCGCGTGCCCCACCTGAGGCGGGCAGGCCGCACGCGGCGCGTTGATGAATGTCGCGGGGGATGACCCCCCTTGCTTGGCCACCGGACATGGCGAGGCGCCCAGGAGGAACACCACACATGTCTG
>CAZEVX010000269.1:0-3937 GCA_964515705.1 uncultured Verrucomicrobiota bacterium
GGTTCGACGCCGTGCGGGTGCGTCATGAACACGCGCGGCGACGCCGGCAACTCGCGCGTGCCGCGGGCGTAGGTTGTCCAGGGCGCCGCGGCCGCCGGGCGCGCCGGGGCGGGCGCCGGCGCGCCTCCCGGCCCGGCCGCCGGGGCCGGCGCGGCGGCCGCCCCGTTGGCGTCGAGCAGTTGCAGCCGGTAATGCAGAGAGGCGTGCGGGTTGACAATTGCGCACTGTTGCAGGTACTCGTCCACCGAGAGCTTGCCGCGGACGTAGGCCGCCTCCATCGCGATCGTCACGCTGGTGCCGTGGGCGGCCTCGGTGACGGTGCCGTCCGGGCCGGCGGGGAAGCGCGGGATCCACGCGATCTGCTCGTCCTTGAGGATCGTCGGCTTGTTGGCGCGGGTGTCGATCTGGACCTCGATCTGGTGGGCGCCGCGCGCCGACTGGATTTTTGAGCGGATCAGCGTCGCGTTGCCGGTCGTGAGTTGGCCGTACATCCCGGCGGCGCTGATCCCGATGCCCTGCTGCCCGCGCGACATGCGCAGGCGGTGGAACTTCGAGCCGTAGAGCAGCTTGGCGAAAATCTTGGGGACCTGGGCGCGCACGATGCCCGGGCCGTTGTCCTGCACAGTGACCCGGAACCGTTTCGGGCCGACCTGGACGATCTCGACGCTGACTTCCGGGAGGATTCCGGACTCATCGCAGGCGTCCAGCGAGTTGTCCACGGCCTCCTTGACCGTCGTCAGCAGCGCCTTGCGCGGGTTGTCGAACCCGAGCAAATGCCGGTTTTTGAGGAAAAACTCGGAGACGGCGATGTCCCGCTGGCTGCGCGCCATGCTTTCGGCCGTTGCCGGGGCAGGGGGACGAGTGGCCATGCGCGTCCTTTCGGTTGGCAAACCGGCGGCGTATTATGGGATGGCCCGGCCCCGATGCAAGGGGAATCTCGACGGACCGCGTATCCCCGCCGTCATGCAGGGGCGTCACCGCGGGCTTGCGCCGCGGGATGCTGAAAGGCTCCGTGCGCATCCGGCAAGGCGTTGTCCCGCAAAAGGCTGCCCCGCGCCGCCGCCCGTTAAGATGCGAAATGAAACAGCAAAAAAGGTGTTGACAAACGGCCGGTTTGAAATTAATGGTGCGCGCAATGCCGGCATCCGCGCCGGAACAATCAATGGGGGAGGCCTTATGAAACGCGGGTATTGGGCGGCGACAGGGACGGCGATGCTCGGGCTGGCGATGGCGGCCGGCGCCCAGGTCACGGTGTCGGCGGCCGAGAAGCCGCTCCTGACGCTCAAGCCCTACGGCTATGTCAAGCTCGACGCGGCCTACGATTCCCAAAAGACCGCGGCCGGCGACCTGATGTTTTACGTCCTGCCCAAGGCGGCCGGGGAATCCGACAACGAGTTCAACATGACTGCCCGCGAGACCCGCCTGGGTCTCGAATTGACCGGCCCGGACACCGATGTCTTCAAGACCGCCGCCAAGGTCGAGACCGATTTCTATGGGGGCAACACGGCCAATTCGCCGAACCTGCGCCTGCGCCTGGCCTACCTGGACGTGGCCATGCCTTGCGGAACCGCCCTGCGCGCCGGGCAGGACTGGGAAACCTTCATCACCGTCATCCCGCGCATCGTCAACTTTTCCTACCTGGCCGATGCCGGCGCGCTCGGGCTGCGGCGTCCGCAGTTCCGCCTGACGCAGGAAGTGCCGATCGGCGACTCCAAGCTGGTGGCCAAGCTGGCCGCCGCGCGGACGATCGGGCAGGACCTGGACGGCGGGATGCAGGACGACGGGGCCGACGCCGGGTATCCCACGCTGCAGTACAACCTGGGGGTCGAGACCCCGCTGCTGACCAGCCGGCCCACCAAGTTGAGCGTCTCCGGTCACTGGGGCACCGAGACCGTGGACGCGACCGTCAGCAACGAGGTGGTGGAAGTGGATGCCAAGGACTACGAGACCTGGTCGGTGATCGGCAGCCTGGTGCTGCCGGTTTACCAGCGCGACGCGCAGAAGGTGGCGGTGCAGGGCACGGTCTGGCAGGGCAAGAACCTGGCGACCTACTACGGCGGGATCGGGCAGGGGATCAACAAGACGCTGCAGCGCGCCATCGGGGCCAAGGGCGGTTACGTCCAGTTGATCACCGACCTGACCGAGGCCCTCAACTGGAACCTGTCCTACGGTCTGGACGATCCGGACAACGAGGATCTGAACGACGGCAACCGCGCGCGGAACCACATGGTGTTCACGAGCGTGTTCTACAAGCTGACCTCGGCGGTGACGGCGGCGCTCGAGTATTCCTACATGACCACGTCCTACAAGGCCGGGTCGGACGCCTCCAACAACCGCGTCCAGGGCGCGATGATCTACAAGTTCTGAGCCGGCGCGCCCCCCCCCGCGGGGCGGCGGTCAGCCCTTGATGGCGATGAGCGGCGCGAGGCGCGCCACGCGCCGCGCCAGGCCGGCGGCTTCGGTCGTGGCGACCACCGCGTCCACGTCCTTGTAGGCCCCCGGCGCTTCCTCGGCTACGCTGCGCAGTGACGGACTGCGGATCAGGATGCGGCGCCGGTTCAGGCGCTCGATCACATCGCGTCCCTGCCACTGGCGCGCGGCCTGGCCCCGGCTCATGGCGCGCCCCGCGCCGTGGCAGGCGGACTGGAAGGATCGCCCCGCGTTGCCCGCCAGGCCAGCCAGGATATAGGAAGCCGTGCCCATCGTGCCCCCGACCAGCACCGGCTGGCCGGCTGCCCGCAGGGCCGGCGGCAGCGCGGGGTCGCCGGGCACCAGGGCGCGCGTGGCGCCCTTGCGATGCACGTAGAGCGTCGGCCGGCGGCCTTCTCCGGTGTCCTGCTGCTCGGCCCGGCAGAGATTGTGCGACACGTCGTACAGCAGCGGCATCTCCAGCGGCCCGAACACGCGGTCGAACGTCTCGCGAACCCGCTGGCCGAGTATCTCGCGATTCGCCATCGCGCAGTTGGCGGCCGCGCGCATGGCGCCCAGGTAGGCCTGCCCCTCCGCCGAGCGGATCGGCGCGCAGGCCAGTTCGCGGTCGTCCAGGCGGAGGCCGTGCCGGCCGGACGCCGCCAGCATGCGGCTGGCGTACTCCGTGGCCACCTGGTGGCCCAGGCCACGGGAGCCGCAATGGAGGCTGACGACGACCTGCCCCGCCCGCAGCCCGAAGGCGTCGGCGGCGGCCGGATCGAACACCGCCGTCACTTCCTGGACTTCGAGGTAATGGTTGCCCGACCCGAGCGTGCCCATCTCGTCGCGCTGGCGTTGCCGGGCGAGTTCGGACACCTGGGCGGGATCGGCGTCCTCGGCCGCGCCCCCGTCCTCGATCCGCTCGAGGTCGCGCGCGTCGCCGTGGCCGCGCGCCACCGCCCAGCGCGCCCCGCCGCTCAGCATGGCGTCGGTCTCGCGGCGGTTCAGCCGCAGCGGACCGGTGCTGCCGACCCCGCAGGGGATGGCGGCGAACAGGGCATCCGCCAGGCGATCCTGGCGCGCGCGCAGGTCGTCGGCCTCGATCCCGGTCAGGAGCGTCCGGACGCCGCAGGAAATGTCGAAGCCCACGCCGCCGGCCGAGACCACGCCGCCGCGGTCGGCATCGAAGGCCGCGACGCCCCCGATCGGGAAACCATAGCCCCAGTGGGCGTCGGGCATGGCGATCGCTGCCGACACGATCCCCGGCAGCGCGGCGATGCCGACGAGCTGCGCCAGCACCTTGTCGTCCATGGCGCGCAGCAGGTCGGCGGTGGCGAAGAGCACGGCCGGCGCCCGCATCCGGCCGGTGGGCGGGAGCACCCAGCGCGTGTCGCCGTCCTGCACGAGGCGCGAGGTATCCATGCCGCCAGGATACCATCGCTGCCGGCCGGCGCGCAACCGGGATCCCCGATTTGCGGGAGTTGCGCCTGTCCGCGGTCACTCCCGGCGCGATCCGTGCACGGGAACG
>CAZEVX010000270.1:0-3933 GCA_964515705.1 uncultured Verrucomicrobiota bacterium
GCGAGGCTTTGCCGAGCCGCAGGCGCACGGTCTGGCGCCTGACTGGGCAACAGGGAAAGGCGCAACTCCCACAGTGTTGGGCCGCGGCGGGCCAGGCATCGCCCGCCGGGGCCAGGCATCGCCCGCCGGAGCCAGGCATCGCCCGCCGGGGCCAGGCATCGCCCGCCGGGGCCAGGCATCGCCCGCCGGGGCCAGGCATCGCCCGCCGGGGGCGGGCTCCTACACACTCCCCGACGACGGAGTATCGAAACCCGTCACCGGAAAATGGCTGGCCTTCGTCGGACGCTCAGGTATGCTGCCGGCCGTTCTGGCATGCGCCGGCGGACGGCGCGATTGGAGAGGGCCATGGCGCTGGAGACCCGGCGGGAGGAACGGCGGCTGCGCGGCATTCCGGTGAGTCCCGGCGTATCGCGGGCGCGGGTTTGCCTGTTCAACGAGGGCCGGCACGCGGACCTGCCGGTCTTCCAGGTCGCGGGCGCGGACGTCGCCCGCGAGGACGCGCGGGCGCGGAACGCCCTGGCGCGGGCGGCGGCGCAGTTGCAGGCGCTGCGCGCCGACGTCGCGGCGCGGCTGGGCGAGGCCGAAGCGGCGATTATCGAGGCCCAGCGCGCCATCTTGACCGACCCGGCGCTCGAAGCCGGCGTCTTCCGCGCCATCGGCGAGCAGCGGCTGAACGCCGAGGGCGCGGTGGCCGAGGTTCTCGACGCTTTCGAGGAGCGCCTGGCGCGCGTCGACGACGACTATATCCGCGACCGCGCCACCGATATCGGGGAAGTCAAGCGGCGCCTGCTGGACATCCTCGGCAACCTGAACCCGTCCCTGCAGTGCGCCGGGCAGCCGCACTGCCAGAAGGGACGCGACCGGATCATCGTGGCCCAGGAACTCACGCCGACCCTCGCCCTGGCGCTGGACACCGATCGCGTGCTCGGGTTCGTCACCGAGCGCGGGGGCAAAACCTCGCACGCCTCGATCCTGGCGCGGGCGTTCGGCATCCCGGCCGTCACGGGCGTCAAGGGCATCCACGGCAGCCTGGGCTGCGGCACGGAACTGATCGTCGACGGCACCCGCGGCGAGGTGATCGTCTGGCCGTCGGACGCCACCCGGGCGGCCTACCCGCAGGCCATGCTGCGGCGCGCCCCGCCGCCCGCGCCGACGGCGCCGGTGCCCGGCCTGCGGGTGCTGGCCAACCTGACCACCGCCGAGGACGCCGCCGAAGCGCTGCGCGAGCAGGCCGAGGGCGTGGGGCTCTACCGGACGGAGTTCGAGTTTTTCAACGCCGGGCGGCTGCTGACCGAGGACGAGCAGGCCGAGCGCTACTCGGCCGTGGTCCGGGCGATGGCGGGGCGGCCGGTGACGATCCGCCTGCTGGACGTCGGCGGCGACAAGGAGGCGCCCTGCTTCAACATCCCGCCCGAGCAGAACCCGTATCTCGGCTTCCGCGGCAGCCGGCTGCTGCTGGCGCGGCGCGACCTGCTGGCGGCGCAGGCGCGCGCCCTGGCGCGCGCCGCGCGCGAGGGGCCGGTCCAGGTGCTGTACCCGATGATCGTCGGCCTCGATCAGTTCCGGGCGCTGCGGCAGGCGGTGATCGAGGCCATCGGCGACCGGCCGCACGGCGCGCTGGCGCACGGCCCGATGCTCGAGGTGCCGTCCGCCTGCCTCCAGGCGCGCGAGCTGCTGGCCGAGGCCGACTTCGCCAGCATCGGCACCAACGACCTCATCCAGTACCTCTTCGCCGTGGACCGCAACAACGACCTCGTGGCGGCCGACTTCACGCCCGACCGGCCGCCGTTCTGGTCGCTGATCGAACGCATGGCGGCGGCGGCCGCCGACCTCGGCAAGCCGCTCTCGGTCTGCGGCGAACTGGCGGGCGACCCGGCCTACACCGAGCGCCTGATGCGCGCCGGCGTGCGGATTGTCAGCGTCAGCCCGTCGCTGATCGCCCGCGTGCGGGACGCGGCGCGGGCGGCCGCGCCGCGCCAAGGCGCGCCCGGTCCCGGCGTCTGACCGGCGCGCGTTTCCCGGCGGACGCGCGGGAGCGCGTCCCGCCGACGGCGCGATGCTATGGTTGTTTAGCCGCCGCGCCCACGGCAGGTTGCGGCGGGAATTCGGCGACGAACGGGGCGGCCGGCAAGCCGGCGCGGTTATAGAGGTAGAGGCGGCCCGGCTGGCTGGCGTTCCAGGCGTAGCGCACGACGGCCGGCCGTGGCACCGCGGGCGACGAGACGCGGAGCGCCGGGCCGTCGGGAACGGCGTCGGCCCAGACCCAGCGGCCGTCGGCGCCGGCAACCGCCACGCCCGGCAGGACGGCGTCCTTCAGTTCCACGACGGGCGCTGTCTCCCCGGCATCCCGGGCGCGGCCGATCACCAGGCCGCCCTCGGCGTGATCGAAGGCGATCCAGGCCGTCCCGTTGCTAACCGTCATCTCGCGGACCAGCGGGCCGAGGCAGGCGGTATTGGACCGGCCATAGTCATGGCGCAGCGCCCATAGGGCGAGGCGCCCGCCGATCGTCCGGATGTTGTCGGGATGGACGTTGTTGGTCAGCCCGGCGTCGATCGTCACCGCCAGGCCCGTGCGCGGGAGCGTCAAAACACGGGCCTGGGCCAGCCGGAACGCTCCCCAGCCGTCGCCCTGGGAGGGGTCGTCGGACGGCGGGCGGAACGCCGGCAACTGCACGACGTAGAACGACACATCGCCCTGGCCCCAGGCGGCGCGCCAGCCGCCGACCAGCGCGCGCAGTTTGTGCCAATACAAGGCGCCGTCGCCGGCGTCGCTTTCCCCCTGGTACCAGAGCGCGCCCTTGAGGCCGTAGGGGATCAGCGGATGGATCATGCCGAAATACAGGGCATAGGCGGGAGGCGTGACCCGGCTGGCGGCGAGGGCGTCAGCCGGCGGATACCGTTCCTGCTGCGCGCGGAAGGCCGCAAAGGCGGCGTCCAGGCCGGGCCGCAGGGGGGCAAGTTCCGGCACGGCGTCCACCTGATCGGGCGCGAGCCAGGCGGCGATGCGCGTCGAGCCCTGCGAGGCGTTCAGCAACCCGATCGGCACGCCGGTCGCCCGGTGCACCTGGCGGCCGAAAAAATAGCCTGTGCCGGTGAAGGACCGGACCGTCGCCGGCGTACAGACCCGCCACGCGCCAGCCCCCTCGTCAGCCGGCGCCAGGGCGCCCCGGACCACAACCTCGAAATGCCGGACGAGCGGGAGATCGTCGGTCTGGCGTTCCTCGGGCGTGGAGTAGCGGCCGTACGGCCGCTTCATGTTCGACTGCCCAGCGCAGAGCCAGACGTCGCCGACCACCACGTCGTGGACGGCGAGCGACTCCGAGCCGGCGTCCACGGACAGGAGCGTCGGCCGCGGCGCGAGCGGCAGGGGGTCGAGGCGCACCTGCCAGCGGCCGGCGGCGTCGGCGATCCCCCGCGCCGTCTGACCCGCCACCGCCACGCGGACGGTGGCGCCCGGCGCCGCCCACCCCCAGACCGGCAGGGGCAGATCGCGCTGGAGCACCGCATGATCGCTGAAGAGCGCCGGCAGCCGGAGACCGCCGGAAGCGGCGGGCGCGGCGCCGGCGGCCGCGGCGATGACCAGGCCGGCTGCCGCAACCCGCGTTTCAACACATCGATTCCGTCGTCGCGTCATGTGTCCCTCGGATGCATAGGCGCGTCTGTGGTGGGGTCCAGCCTTCCGCCTCCCCGGCGCGGCATAGCGCCGCTTCGGCGCGACGCCTCGCCCTCCACGTCCTCCGGTCGGTCAGCGTGCAGGCGTTCCTTAAGAAATCCACCTGGAGGGCGAAGCTGCGCTGAGCCGTTCCCTCCACGTGGAGGGCGAAGCTGCGCTGAGCCGTTCCCTCCACCTGGAGGGCGAAGCTGCGCTGAGCCGTCCCATCCACGTGGAGGGCGAAGCTCCCGCCTACGCGGCGCGTCAAGCCGCCGCTACGG
>CAZEVX010000271.1:0-3918 GCA_964515705.1 uncultured Verrucomicrobiota bacterium
CGATTCGGATCGAGGATTGAGCGGAGCGCGGCCGCCGCGCGCGGCGCCGCCGGCGCCGGGTGCGCGGGGCGCGGCGGGGCCCTATGGCGGTATTCCAGCAACTGATGGCCGCGCGGCGCCTGCTGCCGGGGCAGGGAGCCGGGCTGCAGGACGTCGTGGCCGTGGATTTCGATCCCGCGGCGACCTGGATAACGCGTCTGAAGGCGAACGGCGCCCAGCCGGTATTGACGGCCGCCAGCCGGCTGCCCGCCGTGGTCTTCGGCGGACCGGAGCCACCGGCCTTCAGTTTGCCGAAACCGATGGCCGCCCGCTACGTGGCGATCGCCGTGCCGAGCCACGAGGCCATCATCAAGCTGCTCAACCTGCCCGGCGCGATCGACCAGCAGATGCAGGAGCAGATTCGCGACCACATGGGCGTCCGCGACGGCGCCTACCGGTATGGGTACCGCGTCATCGCCCAGAACCGGATGGAAACGCGCATCCTGACCGTGGCCCTGCCCGAGGCCCAGGTCCACGCCGCCCGCGGCCTGTTCGTCTCCGGGCTGCCGGCGCCGTTGGCGCTGGAGATATCCGGCCTGGCGGTCATGTCCGCCTTCCTGCGGGCTGTCGGGACGGCCATCCGGGACCAGGCCGTCGGCCTGGTGGTCTTCGGGTCGCGGGCCACCTTTTTCGCGTTCTTCAAGAACCGCGAACTGATCCTGATCCGCAAGTTCGAGTTCGGCTTCTTCACGCTGCTCGACCGCATCGAGCAGACCATGGGCGTCAACCGCGACACGGCCCTCGAGATCGTCGCCGACCGTTCCTTCGACATCACCCAGACCCTGCGCGACCTGGCCGACCCCTTCGTCAAACAACTGGTGATTTCCAAGCATTTTGTCGAGCGGCGCGAGAGCTGCCAGATTGCCGGCATCTATCTGGCCGACGATTCCCGGGTCTCGCAGGAATGGATCAAGGACATCAAGGCGGCCACGGGCCTCGAGACCGCCGTCTGGCGCCCGCTGGACGCGGTGACGGTGTTGCCGGGCGCCCTGCCGGAGCCCTTGTTGCGCCAGCAGGCCCAGATGGCGGCGGCGCTCGGCGCCGGCCTGGCGGCGCTCGAAGAGCATCAGCATCGCGGCGGCGCGCCGGCCTGAACCGGCCGGCGGGTGGAAACGCGGCATGAACTTGCAGATCGATCTGCTCCTCGAGAACGAGCACCGCAGCGGCAGTTCGGTGCGCGGCCGGTTTTTGCTGGTGCTGGCCGGAACGACGGGTCCGGCGGTCCTGCTCCTAATGCTGGCGGGGCTGCTCTGGAGCCGCCAGGCGGCGCGCGTCGAACGCGACCACGCCGAAGAGGAAAAACGGCGCCTCGAACCGGAATACCGCCGGGTCGTCCAGTTGTCCAAGGAGTTGAAGGAGGCCGAGACCCTGCTGGGCGCCCTCGATGCCTGGAGGACCTCGCGCCTCGATTCCCGGGAGCTGATCCGCGGTCTGCAACGGATCACCCCCGCCACGATCCAGTATCTCCAGTGGACGATGGATGAGCGGCTCGCGCCGACGCCCGCCGGCTTTGGGCGCACGGCCAGCATGTTCCTCAAGGGCAAGGTCGCCGGGGCGCGCCCCGAAGCGGATGTCCAGCAGGTCACGCGCGCCCTGCGCGAGGACGCGTTTTTCGCCGCCGGCATCGAGGCGGCCATCGTTCGGAAGTTCGCGGCCTCGGAAGCCCCCGGCGAGGCCGACCAGCGCGTGTTCGAAATTGAAGCGCGCTTCCGGCCGCGGGTGCTGGGGCCGCCGGCGCCCGCCGCGCCGGCGGAAGCCGTCCCGCGGGACGGCGGCGGCACATAGGGCGGCGGCGGGGCGGCGAATGCCCGCCGGCGATTCGGGAAGATCGCGGCATGCCAATGAACAAGACACAGTGGCAGCGCCTGGCGCTCGGGATCATCGGGGGCGCCATCGTCTTTTTCGCCGTCATCCAGTTCCTCGTTGTGCCGGCGATCCAGGAGCGCAACGAGCACCGCGAGGCGATCGCGTCGGCGAACGATGACATCGCCCGGATGGACCGGCTGCTGAATCGGGGCACCGAGGTCCGCCGGACGCTGATGGCGACCCGCGCGGCCGTCCGCGCCCTTGCCCTGGAAGTCCCGCTGCCGGTGCTGGGAAATTACCTGCTGGACATGACGCGCCGCATCAAGGACGCCGCCGCGGGGTTGCCGGTCGAGGTGACCAGCGTGGCGGATTACGATCTTCTGAACACCAGCGCCTGGAACCCCGCCTTCCAGGTCTACCGGGTGCGGGTGGTGGGGCGGGCGGGGCTGCCGGACCTGGCCCGCTGGCTGCGGGCGCTGCACGAGCAGTCGGCCTTCGTCTCGCTGACCGGCCTCAACATCGTGCCGCAGCCCGAAACCCCGGAACAGCACCACGTCAGCTTCGTGGTCGGCTGGCTGGTGTGGACCGACCCCGAGCAACGGCCGGAGTACCTGAAGGAACCGCCGGCGGAGGCGGGCGCCGGAGCCGCGCCGGCGGCGGCCCGTCCCCCGGCACGGAGCGCGGCGGGATCATGAACCTCTGGGTCCAGCTTCTGGCCTGCATGCTGGCGGCGGCGCCGGCCGCCAACCGCCTGCCGGCGTCCGCCTTGGCCGCCGCCGGGGAGGAGGCCGTCTGGCGCGACCCCTTCAGCCCCATCGGATATCGGTCGGCGGTCGAACGGCTGGCGGCGGCGCCGGCGGCGCCGGCGGCCCCGGGCCAGCGGCCGCCCTTGCCGCCGGACCTCAAGACGCGCGCCTTGGCCCAGTTGCGCATCGGCGGCATCATCCGGCGCGGGCCGGTCTACGTGGCGACGGTCAACGGCCTGCTCGTCAAGGCCGGCGACGAACTGCGGGTGACGCTCGATGGACAGACGGTGGCGTTCGTGGTGCGGGCGATCACCTTGAAGCGCGTGGAAATCGAGCCCAAGGATTGAACGCGGTACGGCGGCCCAGCAGCCGCAATTTACGCTTGATGCGGCCGGTCCACTAGGCGTATGGTAAGCCGCATGACATCACGACGGAGATGGGCATGAACAGATGGCGCGCGCGACGGGGCGGCGGCTTGGCGGCCGCGGCTATCGGGCTGCTGATGCTGCTGGGCGCCGGCTGCGAGGGGCCGACCGACGAGGATAACAGCGGCGTCGCGGCGTACCTGCGGGCCAATCCGTACCAGTCCGAGGCGCGCGACACCCCCAGCCCCAATGCCCTGCAGATCAGCCCGACCAGGGCCACGGCCAGCATCGTCGGCCAGAAGATCGTGTTCACGGCCAGCGGCGGGTACGGCGGGTATCACTGGGGCGTCGCCAGCGAGGGTTATGGCGATATCCGCGGCCAGGAGGCCAACCAGGCCATCTACACCTGCGCGCGCGTCGGCAATAACGATGTCATTGTCCAGGACGACGAAGGCCATTATGCCGTCGCCCACATCGCGCCGGTCACGGACGCCATGACGGTGGCGCCGAGTGCGGTGACTCTCTCCGGCGGAGCCCTGTACGTGTCGTTCTCGGTGTCGGGAGGCACGCCCCCGTATTCCTGGGTGGCAGGCAATCCGGCGCTCGGGACCGTTTCCTATGCCGCCGGGTCCACCCACGCGGCCGGCTACACGGCGGTCAGCGGCGCTTATGGACAGAATCAGATCACGGTTGTCGACGCCGAAGGCCGCACGGCTTCGGCCACGGTGACCCAACAGCCTTGACCGGGCAACTTCCGCGGACATTGCCATGAGATCTGTCTTTTCCGCGCGCGGCTGTGTTCTCTTGTGGGGCGCCGCCGCTTCCCTGGCCCTGGCCCAGGCGCCGGCGGCTGCGCCGCCCGACGCCGTCCCGGCCACGCCGGCCGCCGTGGCGGACGCCGCCGCCGTGACCGGCGCGGTCGCCGCGGCGGCCATCGAACCGGCGCCCGCGACGAATCCGGC
>CAZEVX010000272.1:0-3911 GCA_964515705.1 uncultured Verrucomicrobiota bacterium
CGCTACGGCGCGCAGGGTGCCGAGCCGCAGGCGCACGGTCTGGCGCCTGACTGGGCAACAGGGGAATGCGCAACTCCCGCAGTTTTGGATGTCGGCATAGGGATTGCCAGGCCGGCGCGGTTCCGGTAGAGTGCCCGGAAAGGCGTCGGCCGGCAGCCGCGGAAAGCCGGCGTGGGAGGAGCACATGTCGGCAGGCATGGTCGGTCGGCGGGTCTTGGGCGTGATCGCGCTGCTGTTGCTGGGCGTCAACCTGGTGGTCGGCGCGCGGATCGCGGCGCAGAGCGCCCGCACCAACGACACCGAGGCGCTGGCCTTCGAGAAGATGCAGCTGTTGACGGAAGTGATGATGCTGATCCGCCAGCACTACGTGGACGAGGACAAGACCGGCTACCAGGACCTGCTGTACGGCGCCCTGCGCGGGATGCTGCAGTCGCTGGACCCGCACAGCCAGTTCATGGAACCGCAGGCCTTCGACGAGATGAAGACCGATACCGCCGGAGAGTTCGGCGGATTGGGCATCATCATCGGCATGCGCGATGGCGTGCTCACGGTGATCGCCCCCATGGAAGACACGCCGGCGTTCCGGGCGGGCGTCCTGCACGGCGACAAGATTCTGACGATCGACGGCGAATCCACCGAAAGCCTCTCCCTGCAGGACGCCGTGCGCCGCATGCGCGGCGAGCCGGAAACGCGGGTCAAGCTCAAGATTTTCCGGCCGCAACCCCAGGAGGTCAAGGAACTCGTGATCACGCGCGCCGTGATCAAGGTCGAGAGCGTCAAGGGCGCGCGAATGCTCGACAAGACCATCGGCTACGTGCGCATCGTCCAGTTCAACGAGCCCGCCACGGACGCCCTGCGCCAGGCGATCGACCGCCTGCTGGCTCAGGGCATGAAGGCTCTGATCCTCGACGTGCGCAATAACCCGGGCGGCCTGCTCAACTCCGCGGTCGAGGTCAGCCAGTTTTTTCTGAAGAAGGGGACGCCGGTCGTGTCGACCCGTGGGCGGCCGGGCGGGGGGCTGCAGTCGGAATACGTCTCGAAGGGCGGGGTGCATTACCTCGACCTCCCGCTGGCGGTGCTGGTCAATGGGGGCAGCGCCAGCGCCTCGGAAATCCTGGCCGGGGCGCTGCAGGATCACCGCCGCGCCATCCTGATGGGGGAAAAAACGTTTGGCAAGGGGTCCGTGCAGAGCGTGCAGCCGCTGGGCGACGGGTCGGCGGTGCGCCTGACGACGGCGAAGTATTACACCCCGTCCGGCCGCATGATTCACGACAAGGGGATCGAGCCGGACATTGTGATCCCGATGCCGCCGGAGGTGTGGCAGAAGGTCCAGATCAAGCGGTCGCGCGAAGAACTGGGCGTCGCGGACGATGGGATGGCCGTCAACCTGGAGGACGCGGTGGACGAGCCGCTCGAGCGCGCCATGGACGTGCTGAAAGGCATCCGCCTCTTCCAGTCCAATGTCCGGCAGCCGTCGCGCTACGCCATGCGGCCCTGAAGCGCGGCATCCTTCAACACGGGGACCGTCGTCAACGCCGCGCCAGGGCTTGCGGTCTGCCAATCCCCGGACAGACCCGGCGCGACGGACCGGTATGAATGTGCTCGGTATCGAAACGTCCTGTGACGAGACGGCCGCCGCTGTCGTGGCCGGCGGGCGCGCCATCCTGTCCAATGTTGTCTTCAGCCAGACGGCCATTCACGGGCCGTACGGCGGGGTTGTCCCGGAACTCGCCGCGCGCCACCATCTGCGTGCCCTGCCGGGCCTGATCGAGGAGGCCCGTCAGCAAACGACCCTCGGCTGGGAAGGCATCGGCGCCGTCGCCGCGACGCGCGGCCCGGGACTGGCCGGCGCCCTGCTGGTCGGATTGACAGCCGGCAAAGCCCTGGCCTTGCGCCTGGGCGTGCCGTTCGTGGCCGTCAACCATCTCGAAGCCCATCTCTATTCCGTATTCCTCGCGCCCGGCGCACCGGCGTTCGCCGATGCCTGTCCCCTGGCGGCTCTGGTGGTATCGGGCGGCCACACCGCCCTGGTGCGCGCCGAGCAGCCCGGACACTACCGCCTGCTCGGGCGGACCCTCGACGATGCCGCCGGGGAGGCCTTCGACAAGGGCGCCCAGTTGCTGGGACTCGGCTATCCCGGCGGCCCGGCCGTCGAGCGCGCGGCGGCCGGGGGCGATCCCCGGGGGCTGGCCCTGCCGCGCGCGCCGACGCTCGATGCCGCCGATACCGGGGGCCTTGATCCGGCGCTTTGCTTCAGTTTCAGCGGCTTGAAAACCGCGCTGCGCTACGCCCTGCGGGCGCGTCCGCCGGCCGACGCGCCCGATGTCCGGGACGCCGCCGCGAGTTACCAGGAGGCCATCGTCGCGGCGCTCGAACGCGGGGTCGGGCGCGCCCTCGATCGCGCGCCCGTCAGGACGCTGGTCGCGGCCGGGGGCGTCGTCCTGAACCGGCGGCTGCGCGATGGCTTGCAGCGGTTGGCGGACGGGCGGGGGGTGCGCCTGCTGATGCCCGAGCCGGCCTGCTGCGGCGACAATGCCGCGATGGTTGCCGGGGCGGCGGGCGCCGGCCTCGGCCTCGGCGGCGCGGCGGCCTGGACCCTGGACGTGTGCCCGACCCTGTCGCTCGGCGACGCGAACGCCTCATGACGACCGCCCCCAATACCCGTGCCGCAGTCCCGGCGCTTTCGGTGGTCATTGCCACCCTGGGCCGGCCGATCCTCATTCAAACCCTGGAATCCCTGCTGCGGGCGCAAGCGGCCGAGCGCCTGGAGATTCTGGTCGTCGGACGGCTGGATGACCCGCGGGTCGCCGGCGCCGTTCGCGCCTTGCAACGATGCCATCCGGCCATCCGCCATCTCCCGGTCGCCTTCGCGGCCGGCGATTCGAGCGAGAAGAAAAACGCCGGCTGGCGCGCGGCCCGCGCCGATTGCATCGCCTTTCTGGACGATGACGTCGTCGTGGCGCCGGACTGGCCGGCCCGGATTCGCGAGCCGTTCGACCAGCCCGGCGTCGGGCTGGTCAGCGGGCCGGGGCTGGTGCCGGACGATTTGCCGCTGGCGGCGCGGCTGGCCGGTTGCGCCCTGTCGTCCTGGGCAGCCGGGTATGTCGCGGCCCGCTACCTGTCCGGTCCGCCGCGACCCCGCCCGGCGCGCTGGTCGGCGCTGATCGGCTGCAACATGGCCTATCGCCGACCAGTCCTGGAGGCGATCGGCGGATTCGATCCGGCGTTTTGGCCGGGGGAGGAGATGATCGCCGCCTACCGGGCGACGCGGGGCGGGCACCAGCTGGTGTTTCACCCCGCGGCGGTCGTGCGCCATTATCCGCGCTCCAGCCCCGGGCGGTTTGCGCGCCAGATGTTTGGATACGGCGCCACCCGCATCCGGCTCATGCGGGCGGGGGTCGAGATCGAGCCGACAACGCTCTTCCCGGCGGCCTGGGTGCTGGGACTGGCCGTGCTGCTGGGGGCGGCGCCATTCCATCGCGGGGCGGCCGCCCTGCTCGGAGCGGCGCTGGCGCTCTATGCCGCCGGATGCCTCGCCGCGGCGACGGCCGCCGCCTGGCGGTCCCGGCAATGGCGCGACCTGCTGGTCGTGTTCCTGATCCCGCTGATGCACGCCGGATATGGCGTGGGCCAATGGGTCGAACTGCTGCGGCCGAACACCGACTTGAGCGAGCAGCCCAAGGCCTGACCGGCGGCCGCTCGTTAGGAAACGCGCGGCTGCAAGTACCGCTCCATGGCGGCCAGGCCCTCGGGCGTGCCCATGTCGAGCAGCGGCGGCCCGGCGCGGAAGACCTCCAGGCGGCGCTCTTGGCACAGCGCGGGGAAAATATCGGTCTCCAGAGAGGCCGGTTGGTCCGGCGGGATGCGCGCCAACAAATCCCGCCGCACGAGATACACCCCGCCGTTGATCC
>CAZEVX010000273.1:0-3908 GCA_964515705.1 uncultured Verrucomicrobiota bacterium
CGATGGATGGGCGGTGGGCGCGGGCGGTCGCCCGGCAGGGGCCGGGCTCCTACAGCACCGGCATCATCAGGTAGCAGGCGTTTTCCAGCAGGCGCCGTGGGGCGGGGCGCCGGCGCCAGGTCTGGGCGTCCAGCGGGATGCCGATGGCGTCCTCGCGCCGCACGATGGCGGTCAGCGCCCGGATGAACTCCGCATCGAAGATCACGAGGTTGGTCTCGTAGTTCAGGCGCAGGCTGCGGGCGTCCAGATTGGCGCTGCCGATCATGGCCATCCAGTCGTCCACGATCAGGGCCTTGGCGTGCATGAAGGGCGGGGGGCGCTCGACAATCCGGATGCCTGCGTCCAGGAGGTCCCCGTAGAGCGACTGGCCGGCCAGCCCGGCGTAGATGTGGTTGTTGCGGCGCGGTACGATCAGGCGCACGTCCACGCCGCGCCGCGCGGCGGAATAGAGCGCCTCGAGGATCTCGCGCGGCGGCACGAAGTAGGGCGTCACCAGCAGCACCTGCCGGCGCGCCGCCGCCAGGCTTTCGAACACCACCCGCGCGATGCACTCGAGCTCGTCGGTCGTCGGCCCGCTGTTCGCCACCCGGATGCGCGCCGGGCCGACCGCCGGCAGCCGCGGGAAATGCGCCGCCTGCAGCAGCACGTCGGGGTCTTCGTCGGTCATGAAATACCAGTCGCGCAGGAAAGAGAACTGCAGCTCCTGGACGATCGGGCCGCGCACGGCGACGTGGTAATCGCGGATGGCCGGGGCGCCGGGCCGCGACCGGTTCTCGCGGCGGATATTGATGCCGCCGGTAAACGCCCGCTCGCCGTCCACGATCAGGATTTTGCGGTGATTGCGCAGGTTGATCTGGACCTGGCGTTTCAGGAGGTTGGCCTGGGTCCAGCCGGCGATCTGCAAGTTGGGCACGCGGCGGTAGCGTGGGAACAGCCGGCCGAGCACGGCGCCGGTCGAGCCGAAGCGGTCGTAGAGGCAGCGCACGGCCACGCCCGCGCGCGCCCGGGCGGCCAGGGCATCCATGAACTCGCGGCTGACGTCGTCCTGCCAGAGGATGAAGGTCTGCAGGTGGATGTGGTGGCGCGCGCTGCGGATGGCCTCCAGCATGCGGGGATAGGCTTCGTCGCCGTCCAGCAGCGGGGCGATGGCATTGCCGCCCAGCAGGGGGTAGTCCGGGAGCACGGCGTCAAGGGTGCGGTTGAGGGAGCGCGCCGCCGGCGTATCCGGCTGCGCCGCCAGCGCCTCGTGCACCGCCCGCCAATAGACTAGCGGCAGGTCCTCGCGCGCGCGCGCCTGGCGCTCGGTCCGCAGTTCGCGGTCGGCGCGCTGCTTGCGCCAGGCCTTGCGCGGCACGCGGTTGATGCCGAACATCAGGTACAGCAGCGGGCCAATCAGCGGAAACGACCAGGCCACGAACATCCAGAGCAGCGCCGCGGTGGATTCCCGGCGCGTCCGCAGGCAGCTCCAGCAAACCAGCAGGAAGAGGGCCAGGTGCAGCAGTGCGTTGACCAGCACCCAGACCCACGGCGGCTCCATTCCCAGCCAGGTGAATGCGGGCGTCCACATGACACCCGGCAGTCTACCGGCTGTGCGGGCGATTGTCGAGGGAGGATCGGCCGAGTTCCACGGCGGCGCCGATCAGGCTGGCCGCCGGATGCGCCTCGCGCCCGGCCGTCATGGCGGCCCGTCCATGCGGTCGGCGGTCTGTTTCCAGATGGCCTGCCAGGGGCCGGCGTCCGGGCCAAGGCGATAGGACGGATCGAGGTAGCCCTTGTCCAGCAGGAAACTCAACAGGGTGTCGGCGGCGATCCGGTGGCAGATTTCGCTGGGATGCGGATCGAGGTTCGGAATGGCCTGCATCCGCGCGGGCGCGGCGCCGCGCAGGACGTCCAGCAGGTCGACGTGCGGCATGCCGAGCTCGGTCAGCCGCCGGCGGATGGCCGCGTGCACGAACTCGTAGGGATACCGGCCGCGCGCGAAGGGATCGGCCAGCAGCGGGAAGATCAGGGCGACGCACGGCACGTCCTCGTTGCGGCAATCGTTCTGGAAGAGTTCGAGCGCCCGGGACATCTGCTGCCAGCCGGAATACCCGGGATCATACAGGCGCTGGTAGTACCGCAGGCTGGCGCGGCGCAGGCGGACGCGGTCGGCCAGGGTGCGTATCCAGAAGGCCAGGCGCGAGTGCCGCACGGCGGCCTGCGCCAGCCGGGGCAGGGGCCGTGGCATCAGCTCCGCGCGCCAGCGCATCAACTCGTCGGCGCGGCCCCAGTTCTCGGCGTCGTTCAGGCAAATACCCAGGATCACCAGGTGCGACGGCCGTGCCAGCGCCTGCTTGAGGAACCCGAACTGCATGTCGGTCGACGTGCCGCAGGCGCCGTAGACAGTCACCTCGGCCGGCCGGGCGGCGGCGTTGGCGTTCAGCAGGCGCTCGAGCCGCGCGGCGTAGGTGTCGTCCGGCTGCACGCCGGCGCCGAGCGTGAACGAATCGCCGATGACGGCCACCCGCAGGGGATCGGCGGCCTGCCGCGACCAGGGGTGCAGGCGCTCCTCGGCAAACCGGTACCCGGCGGGGCTGCGATCGGAGGCCGCCAGCGCGGCGCGGAAGAGGAGCCGGTCGGCGAGCCCGGCGCGCAGCGCGAGTTCGAGGGCCGCCGCCGTCGCCAGCAGGCTCAGGGCCAGGGCCGCCAGCGGCCGCCGGCGGCGACGGGGACGATTGGAAGACGGCGGATCGGAGAGCGGCGTCATGGGAGGGCTCCCGCGGATCGGACGCAGCGGAGTCCGCAGCTCCAGGAGCGGACCGACGGGGCAACATAGTCCTTGCGGTACGCGCAGCGCAGTTCATGGGGAAAACTGGCCCAGGAGCCGCCGCGGAGGCAGCGGACGGCGCCGCGGTCGGGGCCGCGCGGGTCGCGCGCCGGGGCGCGGCGGTAATAGTCCGGGTCATACCAGTCCCAGCACCATTCCCAGACGTTGCCGGCGACGTCGTACAGCCCATAGCCTTGCGGCGGGTAATAGCCGGACGGCGCGGAGGCGTCATCATAGGGATCGTCGCTCTCGAACGGATCGCCGCTGTTCCAGTAGTTGGCGTGGGATCCGGCAATGCGGGCCGTCCATTCCCGGGCGGCGTCCGGCCAGGGGAACGACTGGCCGACCAGCCCGCCGCGGGCGGCCTTTTCCCATTCCGCTTCGGTCGGCAGGCGATAGCCGTCGGCCTGCCAACGGACGTGGGCGGCGGTGAGGTCGAGGCGGCCCCGGCGGTAGACGTCGCGGCCATCCGGGTGGGTGGCATAGACGGGCGTCAGGCCGTCTTTTTCCGACCGCGCATTGCACCACTTGACGGCATCGTGCCAGTCCAGTCCGTACACCGGATGGCGGGGCGCTCCGGGGCCGCAGGGCCCGATCTCGTAGCCGCGCGGCCCGGCCCAGTCGTACACCTCGCCCCACAGGGCCTGGGTGACCTCGCGGCGGTCGATGAAGAAGGCGCTGACATACACCGCGCGCGCCGGACGCTCGGCGGGCAAGCCCTCGCCGGCCGCGTCGCCCCGCAAGAACGAGCCGGCGGGGATGAGGCTCAAGGACGGAGAGGCCCGGCCAGAAAGCCCCGGCGGCATCAAGGCCGCCATCAGGAACAGCCATCGCAATGTCATGGTGGCCTCGCGGCGAGACGGGTCCGATAGCCGGCATGGTATCCGCAGGATGCGGCAATGTATAGCGCAACCGGAGGCTTGCGGTCCAACGGCTGATGAGTGCCGCGGCCATGCGGATGGCATGCCGGGACTCCGGCCGGCTGATCGGGCGGGAGCGGAAGACGCCTCGCCCTCCACGTCCTCCCGTCGGTCATCGTGCATGCGCTCCTTGACAACTCCCCGTGGAGGGCGAAGCTGCGCTGAGCCGTTCTTGATGCATC
>CAZEVX010000274.1:0-3861 GCA_964515705.1 uncultured Verrucomicrobiota bacterium
TGCATCCAACGGTTCTTTACATATACGGCCAGCAACGATGCTGTCACGTTCGCATCAAGGCCCACTATCATTGCGGTATGTGCGCTCTCTTATGTCAATGGACTTATGACGCACCACACTGGCCGCCTACAAAGCGCGCCTATTACATTGCTAATCATTGTCTGGTAATGACTTCCCTAGAACGTCCCCGTTTCAGCCGAGGCGCGCGCGGATGAGCGCCGGCAGGAGCGCGTCTGCCGGTTGCATGTCGTAGGAAACGGCCACGGCGCGCGCCGTCTCGATCCAGGGCAGGACCGGCGGCGCACCACAGAGCGCGATGCCCATGCCAGGGGCCAGCGCGCGGATAGCCTTGACCAGTCCTTCCGCTTCCGCGCCCAGCATCCCCCAGTCCAGCAGTAACAGCTCGAACGCCCGGTCGCGTTCGACGGCCGCCAGCACGCCCACCAGGTCGCCCTTGTGCGTCAGGCGGGCGCCGCACCCGGACAACGCCGCCGCCACGGGGTCGACGGCCGCGCCCTGCCCGCCCACCAGCACGCGCCAGGCCGACAGTACTTCCGCCGGATGCTGGAGCGCGCGCGCCGCCGCGTCGACGGAACCGGCGGCGGTGTCCAGGTGCGGCAAACAGATGCGAAACAGGCACAAGCCGTCGGCCGCCCGCAATTGGTCGAGCCGCCCGTGGGCCTCCTCGACGATCGACCGCACGACCGAGGAGATGACGCCGCCCTCGTCGCTGACGGCCACGAAGCGGTCGCCGGCCGCCACGGCGTCCGGCGCCGGCTCGCCGGCCAGCAGGATCACGGCCGCGAAGGCGTCGCCCACGTCGAGCAGGAGCCCGCGCCCGGGCCGATCGAGGGTGATGCGCACCGTGCCCGGCGGCTGCGCATCGGCGACCAGGAGCCCGAGATTCAACACGACCTGGACGAGTTGGGGCGTGGAGAGCGGCACGGTCGGGAAGGCGCCCTGGGCCGCGGCGCTCACGGTCCAGGCCGGCGAGATGGCGATGCGCAGCAGGGCGGCGGCATCCGCGACCGCGGATGCCAGCCGGTCGCAGGGCTTGTCTTCGGGGCCGCAGCGGCTCAACTCGAGCAACTGGCGGGAAAGGTGCATGCCCTTGCGGGTCTCCTCGTCCACGATGGCGATCGAGCGCCGGCGCGTGTCGGGGTCCAGGTCCGAACGCAGCAGCAGGCCGGCGTGTCCCGAGACCGCGCAGAGGATGTTGTTGAAATCGTGGGCAACCCCGGCGGCGATGCGGCCGATGACCTGGAGTTGGGCCACCTGCCGCCGGCGCAAGTCCTGGGAATGCCGCGCCGTGATGTCGCTGACCAGCAGCAGCGCCAGACTTTCGGACGGCTGGGACCGGAACCGCAGCGTGCGCAGGCCGTGCGGGTAGACACAGGCGGCCTCGACCTCGTTGGGCTGGGTGGGATCCAGCAGTTGCCGGACATCCTCGTCGGACAGGCAGACGAAGACGTCGCGCAACGACAGCGTCTGGCCGGCGGGGATCGGGCGCGGCGCCATGCGGCGCGCGGCCGGGTTGAGACCCGCGATCCGGCCGCGGCGATCCAGGGCCAGCAGGCCGTCGCTCAAGTAATCCATGGCGTCCACAAACCGTCCGACACGCCGGCGGCCCTCGACTTCGGCGGTGGAACGGATGGCCCAGAGGCCGAACCCCCCTGCCAGGAACAGGCATCCCATCGTCAACGCCCAGATGGCCACCCCGAGATGGCGAACCATTGCCGGCGACGCGTCGGCGCCCGCCAGGCTTTGAAGATAGTCGATGATCGTCGCCGCCGCCACGGCAACGATCGCGAACAGCAGGATGATCAGGAGGGCGTATCGCCAGGCGCCGGATGGCAGTACCTTCATGGTCGCGCCACCTCTTGGTCTCGATCGGCCGGCGGGACGGCGGGAGGCACCACCCGCCGGGCGGGATCACGGCTTGGCGGGGGCAGCCGCGGGGGTGGCCGCGGGCGCGGGGGCGGGGGCGGCCGTCGCCGCCGCCATCCCCGCCGCCGGGGTCACCGCATTGCTGCCGATCGTCACGGCGGACGGCGTATTGCTCGGCACGGCCGCCACGGGCGCCAGGGGGACTTTTTCGAGCTTGTCGATCGTCTGCTGGGCCACGACCTCCATCCCGGTCAGCGGCTTGCGATCGTCGAGGATCGTGGGGGTCAACAGGATGATCAGGTTGTTCTTCGAGACGGCGTCCGCCGTGTGCCGGAAGAGCAACCCCAGCAGCGGAATGTCGCCGAGAATCGGCACCTTCTTCTCTTCCTTCGACACCTTGTTTTCCACCAGGCCGCCGATGGCCACGGTGTGGCCGCTGGGCACGTTGACGCGGGTCGTCAGGTCGCGCGAGGCCACGATCGGATAGGTCTTGCCGGTCTGCGGGTTCTTGACCTCGCCGTTCTGCACGCTGGTCTCCGGCCGCACCGTCAGGCGCACCGAGTTGTGCTCGATGTCAATCTCGGGGATCACCCAGAGGGTGAGCCCCAAGTCCAGAATGACCGGATCCTCGTCGGCATACGTGTACACCGGGCCGGCGCTGCTCTGGTTCTCGGTGCGTTTCGTCCCCAGCACGGGATACTTTTCCCCAACGTGGATCTTGGCCTCGACCCGGTTCCCGACCACGATCTGGGGGTGCGAAATCATCTCGGCATTGGCGTTCTTCTGCAGGGCGCTGACGAACAGCGAGACCTGGTCCATGGTCAGAAAGGCCGTCGCCGTGCGCGTGCGCGAGAGCGTGTCCAACACGTTGTCGGATTGGTCGGCGGTGATGTCCCGGCCGGATCCGATGCGGTCGCTGATCGTGCGGGTCGGCGTCACGACGGTCCGGGCAATCCAGTTGCCGGAGTTGGGCGGCGATTCCTCGTAGGTCGTGGTGCTTTCCTCGTACTGCTGCCCGTTGATGTCGTAGCGCTTGTTGATATCGTCCTGGTTCGACCGCCGGTCGTACTGGTTGATGCGGTTGTCGGTCGTATTCCGCACGGCATGCGAGTCGTCGTATTTCCAGGTGACATCGCGCAGCCCGGCCTGGACGCCGAAGCGGTCGAGCATATCCCAGTCGAACCCGAGCTTCTTGCTGTCGCCGGAGGTGACGTTGATGATGCGGGCCTCGATGAAGACCTGGGGTTCGCGCCGGTCGAGCGCCAGGATGAGGGCCTCGACCTTGTCAACGTATTCCTTGATGTCGGTGACGATGATGGCCGTGGTGATGCTGGGGTTCTGGATCGTCAACTGCGCCTTGCTCTCCGAGGACTTGAGGCTGGCGCCGTCCTGGTCGCGGCTCTGGCTGGTGGCGAGCGAGCCGCGCGGCGACAGCACCCGGAACGCCTTGATCTGCTCGACGAGGTCCACGGCGCGCAGGTATTTCGGGGTGATGGCGCGGGTCACCAGCGGCTTGGTGGCCTCGATCTCCTGGATCTTCTTGGGATAGACGTCCGAGGTCACGACCATCAGGATGCCCGAGGGGTCCTCGATCATCGAGAGGTTGACCGAGCCCAGCACCAGGTTGAGCGCGGATTTCCAATCCACATTGTTGAGATTGGCGTTGATCGTGAGGTTGGTGAAGCTGCCCGCCATGATGATGTTGGCGCCCGAAATCTGAGCGAACATGCTGATGACGTCCTGCACGGGCACGTCCTCGAGGGCGATGCTGATCAAATTGGTCGTGGCCGCCGCCGGCGCGGCGACCGTTTCCGGTGGCGCGCCGGTGCCGGGCGCGACCGTGATTTCCACGATCCCGCCGCGGGACGGCGGCGGCGGCGCGGGCAACGGATCGGTTGCCGGGACGGCGGCCGCGGGCGCCGGCGCGGGCGTCGCCGCCGGATTCGTCGCGGGCGCAGGTTCGATGGCCGCAGC
>CAZEVX010000275.1:0-3847 GCA_964515705.1 uncultured Verrucomicrobiota bacterium
GACTCCACGTGGAGGGCGAAGCTGCGCTGAGCCGTTCCCGTGCACGGATCGCGCCGGGAGTGACCGCGGACAAGCGCAACTCCCGCAAATCGGGGATGCGCGGAAGGGCTGGCCGTCGGCCGGTTCCCGTGATAGGATGGCCGGCACACGGCGTCCTGGCGTCGGCCGCGGGGCCGGGCCGGGCCCGTCCGCCAACCCACAGTGAAAGGCGCAGCGCGTATGAGGATTGACACCGGGCTGTTCGACCACGCCGTCCTGCAGCGGGCGGCCGGGAATGCCAGCGATGCCGCGGTCACCGGGACGGCAGCGGGAACCGGCCCCGTGCTGGCGCATGTGACGGCGGGCGGCAAGACGCTGCCGGGTTTCGCGGCGCGGGTGGTCGGCGCCGCGCGCGGCGGGCGGTTCGCGGCGCGGCTGCGCGGCCTGCCGGCGGGCGGGCCCTTCGAGGTCGAACTGACCGTGAAGGCGCCGGCCGGGGACGCGCCGGAACAAGTGCGGGTGCGCGACGTGCTGGTGGGCGACGTCTGGCTGCTGGCCGGGCAATCGAACATGCAGGGCTACGGCCGCATCGTGCGGCCCCCGCCTGCCGACCCGGCGGTGCGCGCCTTCTACATGAACGACGAGTGGGACGTGGCCCGCGATCCCATCCACAACCTGAACGAGGCCGTGGACGCCGTGCACAACGGCTGGCCGGATCCCGAGAAGCCCCGCCGGCGCTCGCGCCTGCCGGCGCGGATCGGCGCCGGGCCGGGCGTGCCGTTCGGGCTGGCGATGCGGCGATTGACGGGCGTGCCCCAGGGCCTGATCGCCTGCGCGCATGGCGGCACCTCGATGGAGCAGTGGGACCCGGCGCGCAAGCGCCTGGGCAGCCGCAGCCTGTTCGGCGCCCTGTGCCGGCGGCTCCGCAAGACCGGCGGCCGCGTCGCCGGCGTCCTGTGGTACCAGGGCGAATCGGATACCAACGAGATCGCCGCCAAGCGCTTCGCGGCGCGCCTGCAGCGGCTGATCCGCGCCCTGCGCCGCGAGGCCCGCGACCCGGCGCTGCCGTTCGTCATGGTGCAACTGGCGCGCGTCTTCAACCACGGCGCCGTGACGCCGGCCGCCTGGGCGCCGAACTGGTGGAACCGCATCCAGGAGATCCAGCGACTCCTGTCCGAACGCGTGCCGCACTGCGCCGCCGTGCCCGCCATTGACCTGCCGCTCGACGACACCATCCACGTCAGCGAGGACGGCATGCGCCGGCTCGGCGCGCGCCTGGCCGGGGCCATGGCGGCCCTGCGCCGCCTGCCCGGCGGCGGCCCGCCGCCGATCGCGCTCCAGGCCGTCACGGCGCGCCAGGACCCGATCTACGGCAATCTCACCCTCCGCGTGACGTTCCGGAACGTCGTCGGCCGGCTGGTCGCCCGCGGCGAGCCGCTCGGGTTTGCCGTCGTCGGGCCGGCCGGCACGCAGGGGGTCTACCGCGTGGACCTCGAGCGCGACGCGGCGGTCCTGCGGGTGGCGGCCGTCGCGCCCGGCGCCGGGCTCTATTACGGCGACGGCTTCACGCCGGTCTGCACGATCACCGACGAGGCCGACCGTTCGTTGCCGGTCTTCGGCCCGCTGCCGGTGGCCTCGGGAGCCTTGTTGCGCCGCTTGCAGCGCGCGCTGGCGGCGCCCGCGGCGCCCGCCGCCCCGGGCGCAACGCCGCTGGCCGCGGCGGCCTGGGTCAGCCAGGCGCAGCCGGTGCCCGCCGGCGGGGTAAAAGGTCTGGCTTATCCGGCGCACCCGGAGACGCTCGGCTGGAAGCGGCGGGTGTTTACCGGCGGGCTATGGGACCTGCACTGCGACCTGTTCAACTGCGCGCCGCGCGACGCGCTGGCCTGGTTCCGGTGTCAACTGACCTGTCCCGAGCCGATGAACCTGTCACTCGGGCTCGGGTATGACGGGCCGGTCCGGATGTGGATCAACCGCAAGCCGGTATTCTGCGACCCGAAGGGCACCAATCCCGCCGGTCTCGACAAGGCCCTGGTCCGCTTCCGGGCGCCGCGCGGGCGGCACGAACTGCTGTTCGCCATGACCTCGAACCACGGGCGCGCCTGGGGCGTCAAGGTCCGCGCCATGCGCACCGATCTCACGGCCCGGCAACTGGCCCGCCCGTCGTCGTTCCGCATGCCAGTCTTCAGCGCGTGAGCGGGCTCCGGCAGGTTGCCGGCATGCGGCCGGAGCGCGGCCCTACCCATTCCAGGCATCGCGGGTAGGGCGGGACAGCCTTGTCCCGCCGCGGTTGCTACCGGAGGCTCGGGTTGGCCTGCACCTGGACGGTGGCGTAGAGGACATCGGCGTCCAGTACCCCGTTCATGGCGTCAACCCCGAAGTAGAAGTGGAAGACGCCCGGGGCGATTCCCGGCAGGCTCAGTACCGCGGTGGCGGGCAGCGCGAAAAGCGGGCCCTGGTAGGACGGCCGGAGACCCGAGAAATCCGCGGCTCCCAGCCAGTTCATCGTGGCGGCGTCCAGGTAATAGAGGCCGTAGTCGGTGACCGCCACGACCCACCAGTCCTTGTTGACGCCGGTGCTGTCGCCGGGTTGCAGGGCGATGGCGATCGTTAACGGGGCTTCCGTGGAGACCGTCACGACGGACGCCTGGCCGTTGGCGCGGATATCCGGCTGGGGCGCCGCGCCGGCCGGCCAGCCGTTGTCCCTCAGCAGGCCGAGCGTCACCGGCCCGGGATGATGGATGGACTCGCCGAAACTGACCGAGTAGGTCATCATGGCGTTGACCGAGCCGTTGAAGACCTCGTCGAGGTGGGCGTAGCTCGAGCCGTTCTTCCAGGGCGAAGGGGCGTAGAGTTTGACCGGCGCGCCCGCGTTGGCCGCGACGGCGTTGACACCGTAAAAAAAGACGCTTCCGCCCGTCAGTTGGGCGGCCAGCGCGGCGGAGTAGTTGGGGAAATCGAGCAGCCGCTGGCCGAGGCCGTTGAAGGCGTAGAGGTCGTAGATCATCGGCAGGTTTTCGGAGATGCCGTAGCTGCCGACCCCGCCGGAAACTTCCATCGAGCCCTGGAACCCCAGCCCGTGGCACATCTCGTGCATGACCACCTGGGCGAAGTCGATGCGATTCCACGGGCAGCGGCCGTCGGTCCCGAAATACCAGTCGACGAACTGGTTGTTGTAGGCGATCACCATCTCCTCGGTATTGCCGTTGAGGTCCATGCCGGCCAGGGCGTTGGCCGTGGCCACGGGAAAGTAGGTGGCCGCCTGGGGGGCGCCGGCGAAGTCCCGGTAGAAACCCCGGGCGCCGCCGTGGCCGAGGGTGCCGCCGGTGCCCATGTTCGCCCAGCAGGCGCTGATGACGATCGGCACCGTCGAATTGAGCAGCGCCGCCCAGGCATTGGCGGCATAGGCGAAGGCGCCCTTGGCGGTCTCCGGCCAGCCGACGCAGACGTCGCCGAAATAGTTGACCTCGCCGGGATTCAGGTAGCGGATGGTGAAGGCCGCCGCCTTCGGGCGGTCGGCCGGGGCGACGGGCGGGGCGACGCGGAAGGCCGGCAGGCCCTTGGGACCGACCATGACGCGCACGGGCGGGGGCGGCGTCTCGAGGGCCACGCCCTGCGGCCGCAGCGGGCCGCCGGCGGTTTGGGTGGGCGCGGGCAGCGCCGTTAGAACAGCCATCGCGAGAACGCCGAGCGCGACCGGGACGGGATGGTTCATGGGGTTCTCCTTGTGTCGGGGGACAACGTGATAGCCGCGCGAGACTCCTGCAAAAGTTTCGTCGCTGTTTTCAGTGGCGACTACTTGCGACATCGATGAACCGCCCGGTGAGGGCACCGGGCCTACAAAGGCATCCAGGCTGAGCGCGCCCGGTGA
>CAZEVX010000276.1:0-3847 GCA_964515705.1 uncultured Verrucomicrobiota bacterium
CGGCGCGCTGGCGCGGCTCGTCCACAGTCTCGATGCGCTGCATGGGCATGGCGCAGCCGGCGATGTCCACCTCGCGCCGGTTGCCGAACTCGTCGTATTTCCCTTGCCAGACGAGCTCGGTCTTCATCCGCGAGAGCGGGTGCGGGTTGTGAGGCCCGTACGGGGCCGGTTTCCCGGAGTTGGTTGTCATGCAGATTGCCTCCCGTCACCTGTCAGGCGCGCCCGGCAGACAGTCCAGGAAGGTTCCGCGCTCTTTTCCGTGGCGGCCATGGGGTCAGGGCGGGCCGGCCCAGGTGGTCGACACACGACTCAGGGGTCGGAACAACGGCGGTGGGCCGCCCTACCCGCCATGGGTAGGGCCGCACAGCCTGTGCGGCCGCTGGAATATGCGACACCCTTGGACCACTGAAAACAGCGAAGACCCTCCATACACACGCATGAGGACAGTTTATCTCAGAAGTGTTGAGCGAACAATGAGAAACGCCCGCGACCGAAAGGCCTCAGAACGTGTGAAATGATCGCCCGGTGCGGGCACCGGGCCTACAACGAACCCATCGAACACTGTGGGCCGCGTGCCCCACCTGAGGCGGGCAGGCCTCACGCGGCGTCCGGTGTGATGATTTCACGTGTTCCGGGGTGTTCCCGGCGTTCCGTCACCCTTCAGGGGACGGCGGAGGAACCGGCCGGCCGCCCATCGAGCGGGACGATCCGCCGCAACACCTCGTAGGCCGCCAGCAGGCCGAAGATGCCGGTGGCATACGACAGGCTGCCGAGCGGGCGGCGCGGGCGTCCGCGCGCCACGGCTTCGGTCTCGCCGGGCGGCGGCGGCGCCGCCGCCGCCCGGGCCGGCTCGAGGGAGTAGATGCAGCGGATTCCGCCGGTGATGCCCTGGCGCCGCAACGCCTTGCGGACGGCGCGCGCCAGCGGACAGACATCGGTCTCGGCCAGGTCGCCGGCGCGGATTTGGAACGGGTTCGTGCGCGTGGCGGCGCCCATGCTCGAGACCACCGGGATGCCCGCGCGCGCGGCGACGGCCAGCAAGGCGACTTTGGGCGACAGGCCGTCAATGGCGTCCACGGCGGCATCCAGCGGGACGGCGAGCAGCCCAGGCGCCGTGGCGGCGTCCACGAAGGCCACGCGGGCCTCGACCGCGCAGCGGGGATTGATGTCGAGCACGCGGGCGCGAGCGACCTCGGCCTTGGGACGGCCGAGGGTCGAGTCCAGGGCATAGAGTTGGCGGTTGACGTTGCTGGGGCGCACCCGGTCGCAGTCCACCAGGCGCAGGAAGCCGACGCCCGCACGGGCCAGCGCCTCGACCGCGTAGGAGCCGACGGCGCCCAGCCCGAAGACCGCCACGCGCGCGGCGGCCAGCCGGGAGAGCGCCGCACGCCCCAGGAGTTGTTCGATGCGGCAGAATCGGTCCATGGCGGGCAGTGTAGTCCCGGCGGCGGCCGGGGGCAACGCCGGATGGGGCCGGACATTGGGTCTTCGCTGCTTGCCGTGGCTCCGCTGCGCGGCCCCGATGAGCACGCCCGGTGAGGGCACCGGGCCTACAAAGGTATCCAGCGCGCCCGGTGAGGGCACCGGGCCTACACATTTATCCAGCGCGCCCGGTGAGGGCACCGGGCCTACAAAGGCATCCAGGCACGTTGGGGGCGTCCCTCAGAAGGTGTGAAATAATTAATCTGGACGCCGCGTGCGGGCACGCGGCCTACAGTTTTCCTGGACGTTTGTAGGCCCGGTGCCCACACCGGGCGATTATTTCACATCTTATCAGCGGTTCCGCGTGCCCCACCTGAGGCGGGCAAGCCGCACGCGGCGTTGAAGGATGGCGTTGGACATGACCCCTCTTGCATGGCCGCCGGACATCGCGAGGAACCTGGAAATTCCTCTTGACCCGCGCCGCGCGCACGGCCTACAACCCTGTACGACCGGCGGTCGCAGCCCACGGCCGCCGGATGACGGACCGCGGCACGGAGATCCCACCATGATGCATCCCGACACCGACGCCTTCCTGGCCGCCCGCGACGCCCTGCGCGGCGCCCGCTCCTACGAGGAGGCTTGCGCGGCATTCCGCTGGCCGGACCTGACGCAGTTCAACTGGGCGCTGGATTACTTCGACCCGCTGGCGCGCGGCAACGCCAAGCCGGCCCTGATCCTGGCGGACGCGCAGGACCGCGAGACCGTGCTCTCGTTCGACGCCCTGCGCCGGCGCTCCAACCAGGGAACCCATTTCCTCAAAAACCTGGGCGTCGAGAAAGGCGACGTGCTGCTGCTGATGATGAACAACTCGGCGGCGCTCTTCGAGGTGTTCCTGGCGGCCATGAAAGCCGGGGCCGTCATCTCCCCGGCCTCGACGCTGCTGACCCCCGCCGACCTCGAGGACCGGCTGACGCGCGGCCGGGTGCGCGGCATCGTGGCCGACGCCGCCTTTGCCGAGCGGATCGAGGCCATCGGCGACCGGCTCCACGGCATGCCCTTCAAGGTGCTGGTCGGCGGCGCCCGCGGCGGCTGGACAACCTGGGACGACACCGCCGGATACCCGGACGAGTACAAGCCGCCGTTCCCGACCTACTCCACCGATCCCTGCCTGCTGTACTTCACCTCCGGCACGACCGCCCAGCCCAAGATGGTGCTGCACACGCACGCCAGCTACCCGGTCGGCCACCTGGTGACGATGTACTGGATCGGGCTGCGGGAGACGGACATCCATTACAACATCAGCGCGCCGGGCTGGGGCAAGCATGCCTGGAGCAACGTGTTCGCCCCGTGGAACGCGGGGGCCACGGTATTCCTCTTCCAGTACGAGCGGTTTGACGCCGCCCAGGCCCTGCGCCAGATCGAGCGCCACCGGGTCACGACCCTCTGCGCGCCGCCGACCGTCTGGCGCCGATTCCTGCTCGAGGACTGGACACGCTACCGTTTCTCCCTGCGGGAACTGGTCAGCGCCGGCGAACCGCTCAACCCGGAAATCATCGCCCACGTGCGGCGCGCGACCGGGATCGCGATCCGCGAGGGCTATGGCCAGACCGAGACCGTGCTGCAGATCGGGACCTTCCCCGGCATGGCCGTCAAGCCCGGGGCCATCGGCCGGGCAGCCCCGGGATTCAAGGCGCGGGTCGTCGGGCCGACGCTCGTGCCGCTGGCGCCCGGGCAGGAAGGCCAGATCGCCCTGCGGGTGACGCCGGAACGGCCGCTGGGGCTGATGAAGGGCTATTTCGGGGATCGCGAGCGCGAAGACGAGGTGTTTCTCGGCGGGTGGTACCTGACCGGCGACATCGCCTCGCAGGACGAGGACGGGTATTTCTGGTTCGTGGGGCGCACGGACGACGTCTTCAAGTCTTCGGACTACCGCATCAGCCCGTTCGAGATCGAAAGCGCGCTGCTGCCGCACCCGGCGATCGCCGAAACCGCGGTCGTGGCCAGCCCGGATGCCGAGCGCGGGCTGGTGCCGAAAGCGTTTGTCGCCCTGCGGCCCGGCTTCGAGGCGTCGCCGGAACTGGCGCTCGACATTTTCCGGTTCTGCCGGCACGCCCTGGCGCCTTACAAGCGCCCGCGCCGCCTCGAGTTCATGCAGGACCTGTTCAAGACCATCAGCGGCAAGATCAAGCGCGCCGAGTTGCGCCGCTACGAGGAGGGCTTGCGGGAGCGGAACGAGAAGGCCCCGCTGGAGTTCGCCGAGCACGACTTCGCGGACGCGCTGAAACCGCCGGCCGCCAACCCCGGACCACCCCAATGAACCCCGCCCAAATGGCACGACGTCGGCGGGCTGCTCCTCGAACATGCCGCCAGGATGCCGGTCCTGTCCGCCGCCCAACTCCAATCCCTGGCGGCGGCGCTGCAAACG
>CAZEVX010000277.1:0-3108 GCA_964515705.1 uncultured Verrucomicrobiota bacterium
GGTGAGGCGTTCGATGGCTTGGACGACGCGGGTCTGGGCGCGGTAGAAACCCTCGTAGACGTCGGCGATCTCGAGCGCCAGGCGCTTCGGATCGCGCGCCTGCCAGCCGTCGGCGGTCAGCCGCGCGAAGATCTGGGTGCTGGCCAGGGCGTCGGTGTCGAGGAGTTCCGGCGACAGCCGCGGCAGGATCGGGGCGGGATCGTCCAGCGTCTCGCCGGCGGCCAGGCGCCAGTAGATGCCGAAGGGGATGGCGAAAAAGTTGCGGCGGATGCGGCGGAGCTCGTTCTGGATCAGGGCGACGCTGTCAAAGTGCGGCGGGGCGGCGGCGTAGAACCGCAGGCGGCCTTTCATCAGGCGGCCGAACCGCGCGGCGGAAAAGGCTTTCAGGCGCGGCGGGACCGCGACGGCCTTGAGGGCGGTTTTCCAGGCGGCGACGTCCGGGCGCGCCGCCGGCGGTACGAGCGTCAGGCGCGGGGCAAGGACGTCGCGCAGCCGGCCGAGCGCCGCCTCGAGGCGGTCCTCGAGGTGTGTCAGGCCAGGTTCGCCATAAAGCGCCGGCACCTCGTAGTGCCGGTCGAGGGCGTCCTGCATCTCGGCGTAGACGGGCTCGTCCGGGAACCGGGCCCGCGCCAGGCGCAGGGCCTCGAGCTTGCCGCGCACGGGGCGGCGCTCGAGCAGGCTCAGCGCCGCCTGCAGCGGCGGGCAGAAGTAGTGCATGTAGCGGCTGTGGAGCGGGTACTTGCTCTCGAATGGGCCGAGATTGATGGCCGGGTCGATGCGCCGGTCGTACCGCCCGAAAAACAGGCAGAACTTGTCGAGGTGAAAATACTCGTCCCAGGCGTCCCAGGGGCGTTGGGCCAGGTAGTCCTCAAGCGCCGCCAGGCGGTCCGGGCGCGTGGTGCGGTGCCATGTCCACTGCGGGACTTCGGGGTAATAAGACTCCGGGTCCAGGATCTCGGACCAGGTCAGGTTGATCCCCGGCAGGTGCTCGAGGTTCCGCGCCCAGTGCGGGTGGCGCCGGCACATCTCGAGGTGCACCGCGCCGACGGCGTCCGACATCGCGCACCAGCCCTCGACGCTCATGCCCTCGTGTACCAGGAAACGCGTGTCGAAATCGCTCAGGCCGGGAATCAGGTCCTCGAAGGCCCACTTGGCGCCAATGGCCTCGATCGCCGGCACGCGTGCGCGGCATTCGGCGTAATAGGCCTCGAAAAAAGCCTCGAAATCGTTGGGCGGCCGCGGCGCGAAGACGCTCATGCGCGCACCTCGACCTCGCGGCCTTCCCGCGCCGAGCGGTACACGGCGTCGAGCAGAAGGTTGGTCTTGGCGCCCTCGGACGCCGGCACCGCCGGGTCGCGCCCCTCGGCGGCGGCGCGGATAAACTCCGCGATCAGCGGGGCGTGCACGTTCGGCGGGTTGGGCGTCGGGACCTCGGTGACCGTGCGGCCGACGGTCTTGACGACTGATTCCCCGTCGCAGGGATGCCACTTGAGCTTGGCCTCGGTGCCGACGATCTCGAACTCGTGCGACCAGGTCTTGGAGTTCCAGTGGAAACTGGCCAGCGCCTGGGCCCCGCCGCGCAGGGTCATCACCAGGGCGGCGGAATCCTCGGCGGCATAGGGGTGCGTCAGGGTGGCGACCCGGGCAAATACCCGTTCCGGCAGGCCGAGCAGGCCGATCAGCAGGTCGAACATGTGCGCGCCCATGTCGGCCAGCGGGCCGCCGCCGGATTTTGCGGGGATCACCCGCCAGTACTTGGGGTCGGCCGGGTCGGGATTGAACCACGAGAAGAAGGTCAGGCGCGCGAGCACCACCTGGCCGAACTCGCCGCGCGCGAGCATCGCGCGGGCCATGGCATACTTGGCCGAGCACCGCCGGAAATAGGCCACGCCGCAGCGGGCGCGGCCGGCGCGCGCGGCGGCCGCGACAACCTGCCGCGCCTCGGAATGCGTCAGGGCCATGGGTTTTTCGACCAGCACGTGCTTGCCGGCCGCCAGCGCCGCCAGCGCCTGCGGCGCGTGCAGGAAGACGGGCGTGGCCACGTAGACGGCGTCGGCCTCCGCTTCCGCCAAGGCGCGCGCGTAGTCTGTGAATACCGCCGCGCCGTGCGGCGCCGCCAGGGCGGCCGCCCGCTCGGCGTTCAGATCGCAAATAGCCGCCACTCGGCTGCCGGGCGCCGCCGCCAGCGCCGGCAGCACCCGCTTGCCCGCAATATCGCCAGCGCCGACCAGGAGCCAGTTCATGCAGTCAGCCTTTCGTTGCGTGCCGCAGCTCTGCCAGGCTTTGCTTCAGCGCCCAGACGATGTAGTCGAGGTCTTCCTCCGCCGTGAACGGGAAAATCGGGAGAGAGAACACCTGCCGGCAGGCCTTGGCCGCGACGGGACAATTGGCCGCGGCTTCCGTATACCCGAGCTCGGCAAACGCCTCCCAGGTCCAGACGGCCGGGTAGTGCAGCGCGGTGCCGACGCCGTACTCCTGCTGCAGCCGCGCCCGCAGGGCATCCCGCGAGAACGGGACGCAGTCGGTGTCCAGCCGCACCACGTAGAGATGGCTGCCGTGATCCGGGCCGTGGCCGGCCGGGCGGATCAGCTCCGGGACGTCCGCCAGCAGGGCATCCAGGCGCGTCATGCGCGCCTGGCGCGCGGCCACGACCCGGTCAATCTTGCGTAGTTGCGTCAGTCCGACGGCATACTGCGGCTTGGTCATGCGGTAGTTGAAGCCGATCGTGGCCACCCGCAGTTGCGGTCCGTAGACGTAGCCAAAGGTCTTGCGGCGGCGCACCTGCTCGGCGAACTCGGGGTCGTCGGTGGTCACGGCGCCGCCCTCGCCGAGGCAGGTCATGTTCTTGTTGCTCTGGAAGGAATAACAGCTCGCCCGGCCCGCCCCGCCGATCGGGCGGCCCCGGTGGCGGGCGGAAACCGCGTGGGCGGCGTCGTAAATTACCGGCACGCCGGTGTCCCGCGAGAGGGCCTCGAAAGCCTCGAGGTCCGCCGCCAGGCCGGCGAAATGCACCGGGAGTATCGCCTTGGTGCGGGACGTGACCTGCGCCCGCGCGCAGGCCGGATCCAGGTTCAGCGTCACGGGATCCACGTCGGCAAACACCACCCG
>CAZEVX010000277.1:3118-3806 GCA_964515705.1 uncultured Verrucomicrobiota bacterium
AATCAGTCGGAAAACGCAGGCTCCTTGTCGTTCTCACCGGCCCGTCCGGCGCGGGCAAGACCACGCTCGGCGAGCGGCTCCTGGCCGAAATTCCGGGGCTTTGCCGCATAATAACATGCACCACCCGCGCCCCGCGCGCCACCGCCGTGCCGGCGGTGCAGACGAAGGTCAGCGGGGTGGTGACAATCTCGTCGCCCGGGCCGACGCCCAGAACCATCATGCAGAGGTCGAGCGCCGTGCCGCAGGAGTTGACGGCCACCGCCTTGGCGGCGCCCTCGTGGGCGGCGAAGGCGTCCTGGAACTGCTGCTCCTCGGGCAGCGGGAAGAACCCGCGCGCCGGGTCGCGGGCCGCGGAAATCACCGCGGCAGCCGCGGCGGCGTCGTCCTCCTCGAACAGCCCGCCCATGGCGACGAACGGTACCTGGCGCCGGCGCATAAGCTGGTCCTCCAACCCGGGTCACGGAGTTAATCGGTTAACGCAATAACGCCCTTTTTTTGGAATGGGCAAAGCGTAGCGCCCACGTGCGCGGCGTCAAGCGCAAACCGGCGGCCGCGGCGCGAACCCAGCCGCCAGCCGGCGGTGCGCGGCGGATGGAGAAACCAGGGACGTTCTAGATAAGTGATTTATCGAGAGAAACCAGGGACGTTCTAGATAAGTGATTTATCGATAATAAGTAATAATGTAATT
>CAZEVX010000278.1:0-3783 GCA_964515705.1 uncultured Verrucomicrobiota bacterium
CACGGATCGCGCCGGGAGTGACCGCGGACAAGCGCAACTCCCGCACATCGGGGCGACATCCCTATGCCGGCACCAGCAGCGCGTAGTGGCGCACGGGCGGGAGCTTGAACTGCAGGCCGCCGGGCACGCGCCGGCCGGCGATCGCGGTCTCCGTGTCCGCATCCGGGGTTGCGAGAGTCAGCCTGGCCGGCGCCGGCGCGGCCAGGTCGAGCACCAGGCGGCGGGCCGGCCGGCGCAGGTCGAAATTGACGACATGGATCACCAGGGCGCCGGTGTCGTTGCGCCGCAGGACGTTGGCGACACAGGCAGCGGGGCCGCGCAGCCGCGCTGAAAACCGGCCCCGTGCGGCCCACTCCAGGGCGCGCTTGACCGCCGGGTATCGCACGGGCAGCGCCCAGCAGCGGCTCTTGAGCCATTGAGCGCCAGGCTCGTCGCCGGGCTCGGGCGTCGGCAACTTGGCGGGCAGGATGCTGGGCAGGAAGACCGCCCGTCCCCGGCCGCAGGATACCCGCAGCGGACGCGTTGGAGAGGTGTCCCGCCCGAAGATTGGCGCCAGGCCCCAGCCTGGGCGGATGCGCGACCAGTCGTCGAGCGTTCCGGACGAGTCCGTCACCACGAGCCCGCCGCCGCCGCGCACGTAGGTGTCCAGGGCGCGGAGCTGGGCGTCGCTCAAGCCGGCCACGCCCGCCAGCAGCAGCACGCGCACGTCGTCGAGCGCGTCGAGCAGCGGATCGAATCCGATCGCGAAGGGCCAACCCGTGCGCAGTAGACATTGGCCGGCGAGAATCGCGGCCAGGCGTCCCGCGACGGCGTCATGGCGCATCGTGTGCCAGGGATGCAGCGTGGCCGCCTCGCGCAGTTCGCGCACGCCGTGGTACCAGTCGGCATGCCGCCGGTGAAACGCGAAATAGCGGCGGTAGACGTCGGCGAACTCGTCGGCCCGGTAGGCCCACATGTGGGCGTCGGGCGCGAACGCCAGCCGCTCGGCCAGCGTCGCGGCCACGGTATCGGCCGTGGCATAGGCGCCGCCGCCGAACACGCCCAGGCCGACGCTGGCGCCGCCTTTGAGGGCCTGGATATTCGCCGCCACCGTACGCGGCCGGAGCACGGGCTTGGGTTCGGAGTCCTCGTTGAAGACCATGTGCAGGCCCGTGCGTGCCAAGTAGGGGTACCAGTTGCCATTGGCGCGGTAGCGGTTGCGGACGGGGAAGGACCCGACGTTCGCCTCGATCCCCACCTCGGGGTTGAGCGACGCCGCGTAGGACGCCATCGCCTCCATGAACCCCGCCAGCGACACGGCCCGAAACTCGTGCCACTCCTGGAAGAGCGGGTCGGTCACCGGCTGGTCCAGCCAACGCGGATTGGCCGGGCAGACCGGCGGCGACACGAACCGGAAATCGCGGAACCCGAACCGGCGCTCGGCGCGTTCGGGATCGGCATAGCGCTCCTCGAGATACCGGCGGAAGGCCGCCTGGCAGGCAGGACAATGGCAGGAATCCGGCTCGGGAAACCACAGCAGGTTGTCGAAATGCAGGAAATCGGTCTGCAGGTCTTCGACCAGGCAGCGGATCACCGTCTTGTAATAGGCGCGGAATCCCGGTTGGTTATAGCAGGGATTGCAGCGGTAGGTCTGCCAGTTCCAGTAGACCGGGCGGCCGTGGGCATTGACCTGGATCCAGTCTCCGGCCTGGGGCGCCTCCTGGCGGAGCGTCTCGAGTTCGAGGGTCGCAACCTGGCAATAGGTGCCCAATCGCAAGCCGTGGGCATGGCAGTACCCGCGCACGGCATGGACCCGGTCATGTTCCCGCTTCTCGAACTCGAGGCCGAATCCCTTGTATCCGTGGGTCACGAACAAGTTGAACCCGGCATCCGCCAGGCGCTTGATATAGGCCTCGCTGTGCGTCTGGGCTTTGCGCGCCTCGTCGTCCACGGCGCCGCCGCCGCGGCGCCGCAGAAAGAACAGCGGCTCGAAATCGCAGTAGGCGCGGACACCCTGGCGCATCCAGGCGGGCAATGGGAGGGCAGGCATGGCGGGATCCGGAATGAGGGTTCAGGAAGGCGAGGGTGGCGGGGGGCGGCGAAAGGCAAGCGGCAAGGGCCACGCGTTCAGATGCTGGTTTGTCGCTGTTCTTGTCACGGGTCCGGCCCCACCTCCTGCGGCGGGCGGTTGGCGGCCAGGACCCGCAGCAGATTCTCGCCGAGCATCGCGCGGATGGCGTCGTCGGCATAGCCCCGCATGACGAGGCCGACGGTGATCAACGGCCAGTTGGTCCAGGCCAGGCTGCCCTCGATATGCTCCTGGCTGGACAGTTTCATGTGTTCCGGTTTCCAGCCGGCGGCCGGGTTGGCGTAGTGCGCCATCGCCGGGTGCGGCTGCACGCCGGGCGGCGGCCAGACACCCGGGACGTAATTGTTGTCGGTGGCAATGCCGACGTGCTCCACGCCGATGACCCGCACCGCGGCGTCCACATGGTCAAGCAGCGTGGCGAGCGTGGCCCCCGGCCCGAGCAGCGACGGGATGGCATAGATGCCGATCAGCCCGCCGGTCCCGGCGATGGCTTTCAACTCGTCGTCCCGCTTGCAGCGCGGATGCTCGAACAGACGTCTGACCCCGATATGGCTGGCCATGATCGGCTGGCTCGAGACCCGGGCGGCGTCCAAGACGGTGCGGGGGCTGCTGTGCGGAGTGTCCACGATCACGCCGACGCGGTTCATGGCGCGCACGTACTCGCGCCCGAAATCGCTGAGGCCGTCGTCGGTCTCCTCCGTGCAGCCGCCGGCGATGGCATTGCGGCGGTTGTACGTGAGGTGCATCAATCGCACGCCGAGATCGTGCCAGACCTGCAGCCAGCGCAGCATGTCGTCGGGATCCCGCGGGTTGCCCGGCGGCCCGTTGACGCTCCAGACAATCGCCGTGCGGCCGGATGCCCGCGCCGCGCGGATATCCTCGGCCGTGCCGGCCTGGCGGAGATGGCGGGCGAAGACGCGGCCGGCGCGGGCGCGGGCGGCCATATTGGGCAGGGAGACCTCCGGCGCGCCTTCCCCGCCGACATTCTGGACGATGGCGTGCACGCCGGCCGCCTGGAGCGCCGCCAGGAACTCGCGCGCCGCCGCGGCGTCGCGCGCCGGGGTGCGCATGCGCTCGAGTTCCCCCAGGGCGCGCCACTCGCGGATGCCAGCCCCGGCCTCGCGCGCGGCGTTCAGGGTCTCGAACAGTTCCGGCGACCAGACCATCGGCAGGAACCCGAACCCGTCGCACACCAGGCACTCGCGGTGCAGCGCCAGTCCGCGTTCGAGCTGGGCGGGGGTCGGCCGCAGCGCCGCCAGCCCTTTCTGCCAGAGGGCTTGCATGCGGGCATTGGGCGGGTAGCGCGCCGGAAAGGAAGCGCCGGTCGCATCGGGCAGAGCAACGTTCCCGGACGTCATGGACGGCGCCTTTCGGTGATGCCGTGAGTAGCATATCCCGGCCGGCAAACACAAGCCGCAAGTGCGTTGCCCATGATTGGCGCGCAAGCCGCGGTTGGACCTGCGCTGCGGTCAGTTTGACAACGCCCATCGGCGCGGGCCGGAAGACCGCGCCAATCACGAGGATCACGCTGCGCGTGATCGGGAGCACAGCATCACCGGTTGAACGTGAATACGAACACGAAAAAGCATGTGCTTACGCGCGAATTATGGGCGTTGCCTGACCTGGGGCGGGACGGCACCCGGCGCGGACGACCCGCGTTGCCCCCCGATTTGCGGGAGTTGCGCTTGTCCGCGGTCACTCCCGGCGCGATCCGT
>CAZEVX010000279.1:0-3776 GCA_964515705.1 uncultured Verrucomicrobiota bacterium
CAAGACTGTCCCGCCCTAGCTGCGATGCCAGGCCTGGGTAGGGCCGCACAGCCTGTGCGGCCGCGGGGATACGAGCGGGCGAGACTCCTCTCGAGCCGCGTCGGGAACATCCACCAGACCGCATGCCGCCGACGCCCCTTACGCGCGGATTTGGGGGGCCCATGATTGGCGCGGAAGGGCGGTGGTCGATTTGACAATGCCCATCAGTGCGGGCCGGAAGACCGCGCCAATCATGCGGATCACGCTGCGCGCGATCGGCAGGACGGCCCGCGCCGCCAACGATGACGCGAGGGGCTTCCGTGCGGAGGTGGATCGGTCGTGCGCGCCTTGGCGAGCACCGTCGGTCCGTCGCGGAAACCGCTTGAACGGCGGCGCCCGATCCGCTAGGGTGACGCCCGTTTGCCGCGGCGCCGGGGTCCGGCGCCCGCCCGGGAGGGCGTCCAGCCGGTGGTGGCGTTTCCCGTGTCCGCCGCGCCGCCGGGCCGCGCCCGGCGCGAAAGGTCAAGGTCCATGCAGCAGCCGGTGTCCAGTGCGGTGTCCTTCCCGTCCCTCGAGCGCGACGTGCTGGCCTACTGGGACCAGGCCGGCATCTTCGAGCGGTCGCTCCGGCAGTCCGCGCGGGAGATGGTGTTCTACGATGGACCGCCGTTTCCGACCGGCGCGCCGCATTACGGCACGATCTTCGTATCGATCATCAAGGACGCCCTGGCGCGCTACTTCACGATGGCGGGCTACGCGGTGCCGCGCCGTTGGGGCTGGGACTGCCACGGGCTGCCGATCGAGAACGCCGTCGAAAAGCAGCTTGGCATCCAGGACAAGGCGGCGATCGAAGGCACGCTCGGCGTGGCGACGTTCAACGACGCCTGCCGGGCGCTCGTGGCCGAGTGCAACACCGCCTGGGAGCAGTATATCCGCAAGATCGGCCGCTGGGTGGACTACCGCCACGCCTACCGCACCCTCGACCGCTCCTACATGGAATCCGTGCTCTGGGTCTTCCGGCAGTCCTACGACAAGGGCCTGATCTACAAGGATTACCGGGTCACCCCCTATTGCTACCGCTGCGAAACCTCGCTGTCCTTCTCGGACATCCGCGAGTCGGATTCCACGCGCCCGCGCCAGGACCCCGAGGTGGTCGTGCGCTTCCGCGCGGCCGACGCGGTGGACGGCCAGCCGACCTGGTTCCTGGCCTGGACCACCACGCCCTGGACCCTGATTTCCAACCTCGTGCTGGCCGTCGGCGCGGAACACCGCTACGCGGCCGTCGCGCACGGCGGCGAGGTGTACTGGATGGCCGAGGCCCTGCTGCCGGCCTGGTCGCAGAAACTCTTCGGCGCTCCGCCCGGCGCCGCGGACGGCCCGCGCGTGATCCGCACGCTGCCCGGCCGCGAACTGGTCGGCCGCCGCTACGAGCCGGTGTTTCCCTACTACCGCGAGCTGGCGTCCCAGGGGTATTTCCGGGTGTTGACGGCCGAGTTCGTGACGCTGGCGGACGGGGTGGGGGTGGTGCACTGCGCGCCGGCCTTCGGCGAGGAGGACTACTGGCTGTGCCGGCGGCATGGGCTCTCCGTGCGCAACCCGGTGGATGCCCAGGGGCGGTTCACGGCCGAGATTCCCGAGTTTGCCGGGCAGAACGTCCACGCGGCCAACAAGGAGGTCATCCGCTGGTTGAAGACCGCCGGCCTCCTGCGCTACCAGGGCACGCTCGCGCACAACTATCCGCACTGCTGGCGTTGCCGCACCCCGCTGATCTACCGGGCGATGGACGCCTGGTATTTCGCCATCGAGAAGATCAAGCCGCGCCTGCTCGAACTCAACGAAACCATCCGCTGGGTGCCGGAACACGTCCGGCACGGCCGCTTCGGCAAGTGGCTCGCAGGCGCCCGCGACTGGAACATCTCGCGCTCGCGCTTCTGGGGCACGCCCATCCCGGTCTGGGAGTGCGAGCGGCCCGGTTGCGGCGCGCGCCGCGTGCTGGGCTCGCTGGCCGACCTGCAGGACGCCGCCGGCCATCCGCTCGCCGATCTCCACAAGGAGGCCCTCGACCCGATCACGCTGCCCTGCGCGGCCTGCGGCGGCCGCCTGCGGCGCGTGCCGGAAGTCCTCGACTGCTGGTTCGAGTCGGGCGCCATGCCCTTCGGCCAGTGCCATTACCCGTTCGAAAACAAGGACTGGTTCGAGGCCCATTTCCCGGCCGACTTCATCGTCGAGTATCCCGGCCAGTTGCGCGGCTGGTTCTATTACCTGCACGTCCTGGCGGTGGCGCTGATGGATCGCCCGTCCTTCAAGAGCTGCCTTGTCCACGGCACGCTGCTGGCGGCCGACGGCGCCAAGATCTCGAAGTCCAAGAAGAACTTTACCGATCCGATGGAGCTGATCGACCGCTACGGGGCCGACGCCCTGCGGCTCTACCTGCTCGGCTCGCCGGCCGTCGTGATGGAGGACATGAACTTCCAGGACGAGGGCGTGCGCGACCAGATCAAGCAGGTGCTGCTGCCGCTCTGGAATGCCACCGCCTTCTTCACGACCTACGCCGCCCTCGACGAGTTCCGCGGCGACCCGGCCGCCGTGCCGGACCCCGTCCATCCCCTCGACCGCTGGATTCTCGCGGCGCTCTTCCAGGCCGAGCAGGAAGTCGCCGAGGCCTTCCGCTCCTTCTACCTCCAGCGCAGCCTGACACCGCTGACGGCCTTCATCGAGCAGTTGACCAACTGGTACATCCGCCAGTCGCGCGCCCGCTTCTGGGGCGGCGGCCTGACGCCCGACAAGCGCCGGGCCTACGAGACGCTCTATTACGCCCTCGTGACCCTGCTGAAGCTGCTGGCGCCCTCGGCGCCCTTCATTGCCGAGCACCTCTACCGGGCGCTGACCGGGGCCGACTCGGTGCACCTGGCCCCCTGGCCCGCGGTGCCCGCGCGCTTCCGCCAGGACGCCCTGATGGAAGAGACCCGCGTGGCGCGCACGATCGTGACGCTCGGGCTGGCCCTGCGGCAGAAGGCCGGGCGGCGCGTGCGCCAGCCGCTGCCGGGCATCCGGGTGGCGCTTCCAACGGCCGTGGACCCGGCGGCGGTCGAACGGCAGGCGGACACGATCCGCAACGAGCTGAACGTCAAGGCCGTGGCCGTTCTGGCCGATCCCGACCAGGTGGCCGTGCGGCGCGTGACGCCCAACCCGCGGGTGCTGGGGCCGCGTTTCGGCCGCGACGTGCAGACGATCCTGCGGGCCGCCAAGGCCGGCCAGGTGCGCGAGGCGGGCGACCACGTGGTGGTGTTCGACGGCGATCGCGAATGGCGCCTCGACCGGCGGGACGTCGAGATCGGCTACCAGGGCCGCGAAGGCGTCGAGACGCTCGGCGACCGCGGCATCCTGGTGGCGCTCGACACGGCGCTCACCCCGGCCCTGCGCGAGGAAGGCGTCGCCAACGAGCTCAACCGCGTCATCCAGGATTTGCGCAAGCAGGCCGGCTATGCCGTCAGCGACCGCATCCTGCTGGCGCTCGAGGGCGAGCTCGACCCGGCCTGGCGCGAGCATCTCGCCCGCGCGGCCCTGGCGCGCCCGGCCGACATTCCCGAGGCGGAGGCCGACGCCGCCGCGCGCGAGTCCATCGAGGGCCGTCCGTTCCGCGTGGCGATCCGCAGGGACCCCGCGCCGCCGGCTTGATCCGCGTCCCTGGCAGAGCGCCCAGAGTGCCGTGGCCGGCGGCCTGTCGGCGCGCGGGCATCTTGCCCGCATCCGCACTCTAGAAATCGTAACTGCTCAGGTCCCCATTCAGCGATCTC
>CAZEVX010000280.1:0-3771 GCA_964515705.1 uncultured Verrucomicrobiota bacterium
AACTCCACGTGGAGGGCGAAGCTGCGCTGAGCCGTTCCCGTGCGCGGATCGCGCCTGAAGTGACCGCGGACAAGCGCAACTCCCGCAAATCGGGGATCCCCGAAGCGGCTTGACTGTTGGCGGTTCAAAGGGGATAGTAGCACGCAGCCCGTGAAGAACAAAGAGGAAATCCGGCGGCCGCAGTTGGTGGTCGTCAAGGCCGTGGCGGCGACCATCCTGGCGGGCACCGTCTTGCTAATGCTGCCCTGGGCCTCCCGGTCCGGCCGGCCGGCCGACCCGCTCACGGCGCTCTTCATGGCCACCAGCGCCACGTGCGTCACCGGGCACACGGTGGTGGACCCCGGGAGCTTCTTTTCGCCGTTCGGCCAGCTCGTGCTGCTGGGGCTGGTGCAACTGGGCGGCCTGGGATTCATGACCCTGGCGACGCTCTGCCTGGTGCTGCTCGGCCGCCGCATGAGCCTGGCGAGCGAGCTGTCGCTGACCACCGCCCTCGGCAAGGAGGAAGCCCACCAGTTGCGGCGGCTGCTGACCCGGACCGTCCTGTTCACCATCGCGGCCGAGGGGATCGGCGCCCTGATCCTGGCCGCGCGGCTGGCGGCCGTCCACGGGTACGCGCCCGGCCGGGCGCTCTACCATGGCGTCTTCCACGCCGTCAGCGCCTTTTGCAATGCCGGTTTGGCGCTCTACCCCGACAGCCTCGCGGGTTGGCGCGGCGACTGGCTGCTGATCCTGGCCGTCGCGGTGCTGATCGTGCTCGGCGGCCTTGGGTTCCTGGTGATCAGCGAGTGTTCCGTGGTCCGCTTCTGGAGCCGCAACCGGCTGACCCGCGGCCGGCTGTCGTTGCACGCGCGCATCGTGGTGCGGACCTCGCTGGCGCTGATCGCGGCCGGCGCCGTGCTGGTGGCGGCGCTGGAATGGCGCCGGACGCTGGCCCCGCTGCCGCCGGCCGGGCGTGTCGTCGGGGCGCTGTTCCAGTCGGTCACGGCGCGCACCGCGGGATTCCAGGTGGTGGACCTGGCGCAAACCCGGGCGACGACGCGCTTTGTCACGCTGGCCCTGATGTTCGTCGGCGGGTCGCCCGGCTCGACGGCCGGCGGCATCAAGACCACGACGGCGGTGGTGCTGGTTTGTGCGATGGCGGCGATGGTCCGCGGCCGGCGGGAGGTCGCGGTCTTCGACCGGACGCTCTCGGCGCGGGTGGTCGAGGAAGCCCTGGCGGTGTTCCTGCTCGGGCTGGCGGCGGTCGCCGCGCTGTACGGGCTGCTGCTGCTGACCGAAGAAGCCGGCCTGGCGGCGGCGCGATTCCCGGCCGAGGGCGTGCTGTTCGAGGCCGTCTCGGCGTTCGGCACGGTCGGGTTGACGACCGGCATCGTGCCCCAGTTTTCGGCGCTGGGCCAAGTGCTGCTGGTGCTGGGCATGTTCGTCGGGCGGGTGGGGCCCTTGACCATTGCCCTGGTGGTGGGGTTGAAGGAGCCGCGGGAGAAAATCCGGTTTCCGGAAGAGGACGTGACCATCGGATGAGGTGACCCATGCGACGCATCGGCATCATCGGCGGCGGGCGGTTCGGATCGAGTCTGGCGGCGGCGCTGGCGGAGCGCGGGGTCGAGGTCCTGTTCCTCGACCGCGACCGCGCCGTGGTCGACCGCCTGGCCGGGGTGGCGGCCAAGGCGATGGAAGGCGACGCCACCGAGGAGGGCACGCTCGACGCCGCCGGCTTCCGCGACTGCGACATCGCCGTGGTGGCCGTCAGTTCCGACATGGAGTGCAGCCTGCTGGCGACCCTGGCGCTCAAGGAGATGAAGATTCCCTGCGTGATCGCCAAGGCGGCCAACGCCATGCACGGCAAGGTGCTCGGCCGGGTCGGCGCCGACCGGGTCATCTTTCCGGACCACGACATGGCGGCGCGCCTGGCGCGCACGCTGGTGGCGCCGTCGGTCCTGGATTATGTCGAGGTGGCCGAGGGCGTCAGCGTGCTGGAAATCCAGGCGCCGCTGCAGTTCGTCAGCAAGACCCTGGCCGAATCGAACATCCGCAAACAGTACGGGGCGACGGTCCTGGTGCTGCGCCGCGGCAAGCAGCCCGACGGCACCCAGGAGACGATCGTCAGCCCGAGCGCCGACGACGTCATCGAGCTGGGAGACACCCTGGTGATTTTCGGGGCGGACGCCAAGCTGCGGCAGTTGGAGAAGGAACTCGGCGACGGGGCGATGTAGCGGAGAAGGGCGGCGCGCCATGCGCATGACACCGAGGCGGGGACTGCGGGCGGCGGCCGGCGCGCTGGCGCTGGCGGCCGGCATGGTCGGGTGCGAACCTGACCGCTGGGGCGGCCATACGCCGCCGGCGGGGCAGGGCAGCCTGATCGTCGACAACCGCACGGCCGGCGACTTGTACCTCTACGTGGACGGCGTCTACACCGGCCGCGTGGACGCCGGCGACGACGAGGTCCGCGACCTGGCCCCCGGCCTGCGCCGCGCGGTGCTGGACGAGGCGCGCGGCGAGCGCGCCTGGCGGGGCGACGTGGACGTGCTCGCCGGCAAGCGCACTGTGCTGGAGGTCACGGCCGGATTCGCGGACGCGGCCTACGACGTGCGCGTGTATTTCGATTGACCCGCGCCCGGCGCGCCGGCTCACTTGATCGTGTTGCGGGTGGTCTTGACCAGCGCTCCCCAGAGGTCCTCGGGGGTCTGGGCCGTCAGCAGTTTTTCGCGCGCGTCCTTCTTGGAAAAGGTCTGCGCCAGGCCGGACAGCAGGCGCAGGTAGAAGACGCTGGCGGCGGTCGGAATGACGATGAAAAAGACGATGTGCGTCAGGGCGCGGTCGGCCGGGTTGAAGCGAATCCCCTTGCGGCTGACGCCCAGGGCCAGGGCCAGGCCGCCGCCCTCGACGCCGCGGGCGTGCGGGAAGGCCAGGCCGTTGCCCATGGCGGTGTTGATGATCGCCTCGCGCGCCAGGGCTTCCTTCAGGAGCTTGTCGCCGTCGTCCACGAACCCTTCGTCGGCCATGAGGTAGGCGAATTCCGCGAAGACCTTGTCGCGGTCGGAAGACTGCAGGGCGGGCACCATCAGGGACGGCGAGGAGAAGCGCGCGATGCCCGGCCGGCGCGGCTCGAAGCGGCCGCCCATTTTCTTGCTGAGCCGCCGCGGGCGCACGTTCGGGTAGAACAGGATGCGGGCGCAGTTGGTGCACTGGTGCAGCTTCTCGGCGGCGCGCACGGCGTAGACCAGGCTCACGGGCAGGGTCAGGCCGCACCCGGAACAGACGTTGTTCGAGATCGGCACGATCGCCAGCAGGTCTTTCTTCTCGATCTTCTGGAACAGCAGCCGCACCTCCGGCGGCAGCCCTTCCCGCAGCGACTTGATCGAGCCGTCGAGTTGCGGCAGATGCTTGCTGGACAGGGCGGCTTCCTGCTCGGAACGCACGAGGATCAGCTCCTGCAGCTGCACGAGCGTGTTGAGCAGGGCGTGAACGTTGGCGGCCGGGGCGGGGGGCGTGGCGGTGGCCGAAACGGTGGTCGGGGGGGGGGGGGCATCGGTCGGGGTCGGCATGCGGAACATCCTTGGAGGTAAATGGTGGCGACGCGGGGAGTCGAACCCCGGACCTAAGGCTTATGAGTCCTCCGCTCTACCAGCTGAGCTACATCGCCACGACGACACAACGGCGCGATCATAGGACCGTCCCGGCGGTCTGTCAAGCGGCGTCGCGCGCGCCCCAACACGGCGGGAGTTGCGCTTGTCCGCGGTCACTCCAGGCGCGATCCGTGCACGGGAACGG
>CAZEVX010000281.1:0-2573 GCA_964515705.1 uncultured Verrucomicrobiota bacterium
CGCGCCGCGTAGGCGGGAGCCTCGCCCTCCACGTCCTCCCGTCGGCCAGCGTGCAGGCGTTCCTTGACAACTCCACGTGGAGGGCGAAGCGGCGCTGAGCCGTTCCCCTGCACGGATCGCGCCGGGAGTGACCGCGGACAAGCGCAACTCCCGCACATCGTGGCGGCGTTCCGGCGCTCCGGGCTTGCAGCGCGCGCCGAAGCGGCTATCATCCGCCGCCGATGCCGTGGTCCAGGACACAGGCGGGTTGGGCGGGAACGGGCGCGCTGCTGGCGGCGCTCGTGCTGGCGGCCCTCTGGCGGGGCGGCGCCGCCCGGCGCGGCGCCGGCGAGGCGGCGCCGCCCGCCGTGTCCGCCGTGCCGGGAGCGCCGGATCCCTTGGCCCGGCTACTATGCCCGACGGATCAGGCGCTGGACCGGCGGCAGGTCGGCGCCTTCCAGCCGACGGCCTCTGGGCGCCCGGAATCGGCGCTCTACGGCTCGGTGCGCACCCGCGACCGCGGCGGCCGTCTGTTGCCGTCTTTCCACGAGGGCGTGGACATTGCCGTGGTGCGGCGGGACCGCGCCGGCCGGCCGCTCGACGACGTCCGGGCGGCGGCCGGCGGCACGGTGGCGTACCTCAACCGCATCCCTGGCAATTCGGCCTACGGACGCTACGCGGTCCTTGACCATGCCAGCGCGTCCGGGACGCTGTATACGCTCTACGCGCACCTGGCGGACTTCGCGCCCGGGCTGGCCGCCGGGCAGGCGCTGCGCGCCGGCGACCCGATCGGGCGGATCGGCAACACGGGCGTGCCGGCGATCCCGGCGGCCCGCGCCCACCTGCACTTCGAAATCGGGCTGATGCTCAACCGCCGCTTCGGCGACTGGTATCGCGGACGGCGGCTGAAGCCCTGGCACGGCATCTACCACGGCTGGAACCTGCTGGGGGTGGACCCGCTGCGGATTCTCGATCCGCCGCCGCGGGGCGGGACGGGCGAGGTGTTTGCCAGGCTGGCGGCGGTGCCGGCGGCCTTCGAGGTCGTGCTGGCCGCGCGGCGCCGCCCGGACTTCTTCGATCGCTACCCCGGGTTCTGGAGCGGCGCGCCCTACGACGGGCGCGGAGTGTGCCTGGCCGTCTCGGAAAACGGGTTGCCGCTCGCCGGGCGCAATGCCACCGCGGACGAACGGCGCGCCCTGGGAAGCGCCCGCGCGGCAGTGACGCGGGTGATCCCGGAGGTCCTTGGCCGCAACGGCGCGCAACTCGTCCGGTGCGCCGGCGGCCGCTGGAGCCTCGCCCCGCTCGGCGAGCAATGGCGCGCGATCCTGCTGCATTGACCGCCGCGCCACCGCCCGGCGTTCAGATATCGTAGTAGAGGGCGAACTCCCAGGGATGCGGGCGCAGGTCGAGCGCCAGGACCTCCTTGTTCATCTTGTAGGAAATCCAGGTCTCGATGACGTCCTGCGTGAACACGTCGCTTTTCAGCAGGAAGTCATGGTCGCGGGAGAGGGCGTTGAGGGACTCGCGCAGGGAACCGGGGGTTTGTGGGACTTTGGCCAGTTCCGCGGGCGGCAGATCGTAAATGTCCTTGTCCAGCGGTTCGCCCGGGTCGATCTTGTTGAGGATGCCGTCCAGCGCCGCCATCAGGATCGCGGCGAAGGCCAAGTACGGGTTGCAACTCGGATCCGGGCAGCGGAACTCGATGCGCTTGGCGCGCGGCGAGGTCGAGACCATCGGCAGCCGGATGGCCGCCGAGCGGTTGCGGCGCGAGTAGGCCAGGTTGACGGGCGCCTCGTAGCCCGGCACCAGCCGCTTGTAGCTGTTGGTGGTCGGGCTGGTGAAGGCCAGCAGCGCCGGGGCGTGCCGAAGCAGCCCCCCGATGGCGTACATGGCGGTGTCCGACATCCCGGCATACCCCTCGCCGGCGAACAGGTTGCGGTCGTCCTTCCAGAGCGACAGGTGCACGTGCATGCCGCTGCCGTTGTCCCCGAAGATCGGCTTGGGCATGAAGGTCGCCGTCTTGTGGTGCAGGCGCGCCACGTTCTTGACGACATATTTGTACTTCAGCATGGCGTCGGCCATCGTCAGCAGCGGCGCGAAGCGCATGTCGATCTCGCACTGCCCGCCCGTGGCCACCTCGTGGTGATGGGCCTCGATCGGAATGCCCACCCGTTCGAGTGTCAGCACCATCTCGCTGCGGATGTCCTGGAGGGTGTCGGTCGGGGGCACCGGGAAGTAGCCTTCCTTGTAGCGGGTCTTGTAGCCGGTGTTGGGGTTCTCGACGCGCCCGCTGTTCCATTGCCCCTCGATCGAATCGAGGTGGTAGTAGCCCTCGCGCGCGTTCTGGTCGAAGCGCACGTCGTCGAAAATGAAGAACTCGGCCTCCGGCCCGAGCTGGGCAAGGTCCGCCACCCCGGTGCTCTTGAGATAGGCTTCCGCCTTGCGGGCGATGTTGCGCGGGTCGCGGGTGTAGTCCTCGCCGGTGACCGGGTCGCAGATGTTGCAGATCAGGACCAGGGTGCGGGCGGCAAAAAACGGGTCGAGAAATGCCGTCTCCGGCACCGGTTTCACCAGCATGTCCGCCTCGTTGATCG
>CAZEVX010000281.1:2607-3755 GCA_964515705.1 uncultured Verrucomicrobiota bacterium
ACCCCAACCCCTTCTCGAAGGTGGCCTCGTTCAACTCGCGCGCCGGAACCGAAAAGTGCTGCCAGAGCCCCGGAAAATCCATGAACCGGAAGTCGACGATCTCGACGTTTTCCTTCCGCAAAAAGGCGCACAGGTCCCGCGGGGTCTTAATGCCGTCCATCTCGATGCCCTCCTTTATAATGGTTGCGACTCGGACGCCAAACGTTCATGGTTGTCTCAATAGCAGGAACCGTGCCAGGGTTGCCAAAAACTGCCAACAGTGGTTTTTGTGGCGCATCGGATGGTCGGCAAGTCCGCGCGGTATTACAATAATGTAATCTCCGTTGACGGAGCGAAACATTTTTGTAATGGTAACCGCCGATGTATCCGGTTTAGCCGGCGCGGCTAGCGGAGGGGTTCCCTATCCATGAGCATCCCGGACGCCAGACCGGATGTCGAGCTGGATGTGCTGTACCGCATCTCCCAGGCCGTCGCCCACCAGCACGACCTGGCCGCGCTATTGGCCGAGGTGCTCGACATCATCGAGACCGAAATGGGGTTCGCGCACGGGACGCTGACCCTGCGGCGCCCGGGGACGGACGTGTTCGCGATCGAGGCCGCGCGCGGCCTGTCGGACGAGGAGCGTCGGCGCGGGCAGTACGGGCTCGGCGAGGGGATCACCGGGCGCGTCGCCGCCAGCGGCCGGCCGGCGATGGTTCCGGACATCAGCCGCGAGCCCGGCTACGTCAACCGCACCGGCCGCGCGGGGCCGCGGCACCGCGCGTTCCTCTGCGTGCCGATCGTCCACCGGCGCGCCGTGATCGGCACGATCAGCATGGATCGGCCGCCGGGGCCGGAGCCGGCGCTCCGGAAGAACCTGGCCTTCCTGCAACTCGTCGCCAATGTCCTGGCGGAGGCCGTCGCCAGCATTCGCGACCAGATGGAGGAACGCGCCAGCCTGCTGGCCGAGAATACCCGGCTGCGCCAGGAACTCGACGAACGCTATCGCCCGAGCAACCTGGTCGGAACCTGCGGCAGCATGCGGGCGGTCTTCCGGCAGATGGCCCAGGTGGCCGACAGCACGGCCACGGTCCTGATCCGCGGCGAAACCGGCACGGGCAAGGAACTGGTGGCCAAGGCCATTCACCACGCCAGCCCCCGACGGGCGG
>CAZEVX010000282.1:0-3682 GCA_964515705.1 uncultured Verrucomicrobiota bacterium
CACGTGGAGCAGGGCGACGATCCGGACCTCCGGCGCCTGCGTCGCCTGCTGGAAATACGCCAAGATTCACGGACTGACCCCTATAGCCCTTCGGCCCAGTCGCCGTGGTTCAATAGTCGGAAGAGAGGAGTTGCGATATGTCAACAGCAACCGACAGAGTCGTTGATGAAGCCCTTGAGCTTCCGGCAGACGCAAGGATCAGTCTCGTCGATCGGATACTGGCGAGCCTAAACCTCCCCACACAACCGGAGATTGACCGTCTATGGGCGGAAGAAGCGGAGCGCCGTGTCGCCGAAATCGACGCGGGCAAAGTCGAACTCGTCCCCGGCAAGGAAGTCTTCGGCAAGATCCGCAGGAAGTACGCCCGATGAGATAGTACTTTGACCCTCGGGCCGAGGCCGAATTCGACGAGGCCGTGCGGTACTACGAGGACTGCCAGACCGGCCTCGGTCTTCAATTCGCCGAAGAAGTCTACGTGGCAATCCGCCGCGTGGACGAGTATCCTGACGCGTGGTCGGCACTCTCGGAGAACACGAGACGCTGCCTCGTGAACCGCTTTCCTTACGGCGTGATCTTTCAGGTCAAGTCCGACATGCTGCGCATCGTCGCCGTCGCAAACCTGCATCGCCGTCCGAACTACTGGCGGGACAGAATCCGAGCAGAACAAGGCGGCAGACACGTACGGTGAACCCTGGCGGGTTCACCGCCGGTCACCGCCAGCGTTCGGCCGGCAGAAGATGATCGAGAAAAGGATTGACAAGTATATCGTGTAGATATACGGTGCAGCTATGACACGTGAATACCCGGAGTTTGCTGGTTTTGAGTGGGATGCTGGTAATAGGGAGAAGAACCTGAAGCATGGGGTTCAAACTTCAGAATGTGAGCAAGTCTTCTTCAATGAGCCGCTCTTGATTCTGGATGATGCCACGCATTCTGTGGCCGAAAATAGGTTTGCAGCCTTCGGGCAGACGGATGGTGGCAGGAGGTTGGTTGTTGTGTACACGCAACGAGCCAACCGGCTGCGTGTCATTTCGGCCCGAGATATGAACCGAAAGGAAAGAGAGTTCTATGAGCACGCAAATGAAGACTATTCCGGCATTCCGAACGGAGGATGAAGAGAGGGAGTTTTGGGCAAACCACTCCCCCTTGGACTACTTCAACATGTCTGCGGCCAAACGGGCATCGTTTCCCAACCTGCGTCCGACCCTCAAATCCATATCAATCCGTCTGCCGTCGGACATGCTCGACGAACTTAAGGTTCTCGCTAACAAACGAGATGTACCCTATCAGAGTCTGGCCAAACTCTACTTGGCGTGGGGCATCAAGGCAGAACGAAGGACCATGAGGACAGACCCTTGGCCGAACAATACGGTGGAGCGTATTGCCCGCCCGCGGCGGTCGGTCAAACGCTCACCGTGACCGATGAAGAAGGAATACGACTTTTCCAAAGGAGTGAGAGGCAAGTTCTATCGCCCGAATGCGAAGTTCAATGTACCAGTCTACCTAGACGGGAAGGTGCAGCAGTTTGTCGAACGGATAGCGGAACAGAAGCGGACCGATGTATCCGCAGTCGTCAACCGCTTGCTGCGCTCGGACATGGAACTGGTGGAGGCGGCAAAATGAAGCGCGAACAACGGGGTGCTGTTTTTCGGGGTCGGTATCGGGGTCGCTATCGGCAGTCTACCGCTCTTTCAACCCCGATAGCGACTCCGACCCCGATGCCATGGACAGACGGAGATCGCTGAATTGGGACCTGACCCCAATTCCCCAGTTCCGCCGGACACCGGAAAGCGATCGACGAACGATGATTGGGTTTGTGTCCGAGCGCGCCACGTCCGACAGGCTGCTAGGGGGCCGGCCGGGGGCCCAGGCGCGGGCAATCCTTCCAGAGGTCGTCGAGGGCGTAATAGTGGCGGGCCGTCTCGCTGAAGAGGTGCACGACGACCGAGACATAATCGGCGACGATCCAGCCGCTCTCGGGGGCGCCGGCCGCCTGGTGGCAGGCGAGGCCGTCGGCTTTCAGCGCCAGGCGCACGCCGTTCAGGAGCGCCTTGAGGTGCGGCGCGTTGCGGCCCGTGGCCAGGATGTGGGCGTCGGTGATGTCCGAGCGGCCGCGGACGTCGTAGGCCACGATGTCGAGGGCCTTTTTGTCGGCCAGGGCGGCGGCCACCCGCTGCGCGAGGGATTCAAGGTCCACCGGGGGGAGTCTCCTCTTGGGGGCTGTCGGACGCCCGGTACAGCCCGTGTTCCCGAACGTAGCGTTCGACGGCATCCGGCACCAGGTAGCGCAGGCTCAAGCCGCGCGCCGCGCGCCGGCGGATATCCGAGGACGAGATCGCCGCCGGGTGCCCCGCGATCACGCGCACCGGGACGCCGCCGGCCGCGCTTGCCGCTGGCGCGGGGGGATAGCCCGGGCGCGCCAGGGCGACGAACCGGCAGGCCTTCAGGAGGGCCGGCGCGTCCTTCCAGCCGGGCAGTTCCGGGAGCGTGTCGGCGCCGATCAGGAATACCAACTCGTCGCGGGGATAGAGCGCCGCCAGGGCGCGCGCGGTATCGATCGTGTAGGTTGTGCCGCCGCGCTGGAGTTCGAGGTCGCAGATCGCGAAGCGCGGGTCGCCCGCCAGCGCCGCCGCCAGCATGGCGCGGCGGTCGGCGGCCGGCGCCAGGGCGTCGGCCGGCTTGTGCGGCGGCCGCTGGCAGGGCACGAACAACACGCGGTCGAGCGCGCAGAGCTCGAGGGCGTCCTGGGCCAGGATCAGGTGCCCGAGATGCACGGGATTGAAGCAGCCGCCCAGGACGCCTAGACGCATGGCGCGTCTCCCGAATCCGGCGTCCGGCCGTGCCGCGCCGCGGCGCACCAGGAGGCCTGGCGGGCGACGCCCATCAGCAGGCGGGCGTCGTCGTCGGTCTGCACGCCGCGGGCGAAGACGCGGCGCATGCCCAGCATCATGTGGCGCGCCTTGTCGGGGTCCATGAAGCCGATCGCCAGCAGCATCTGTTGCCACATCTCGAACAGGCGCTCCTTGGTGCGGGTGTCGGCCAGCGGCGATTTTTCCGGCAGCGGCTGGAAGGCGCCGCTGGCGGCATACAACTCGTAGGCGCAGACCATCACCGCCTGGGCCAGGTTGAGCGCCGGGTAGTCCGGGGAGGAGGGGATGCGGATGAGGTGGTGGCAGACGGCCAGTTCGGCGTTGCTCAGGCCGTCGTCCTCGGGGCCGAAGAGCAGGGCCACGCGGCCGGCCTGGGCGGCCGCCAGGATGTCCGGCGCCCAGTCGCGCGGCGCGCGCGTGTGCTGGCGGTAGAGGCCCAGGCGCGCCGTGGCGCCGAAGACCAGGGCGCAATCGGACACCGCCCCCGCCAGCGTGGTCTCGCGCCGGCAGGCGTCCAGGCGGTCGGCGGCCCAGCAGGCCATCTTGCGGGCCTCCGCGCGGTCGAAGTCCGCCGCGTCCACGAGCGCCAGGTCGCGAAGCCCCATGTTGGCCATCGCCCGGCACACCGACCCGATGTTGCCGCCGTAGCGCGGGCGGCAGAGCACCACGCGGATAGTGTCCAAGGCCGGCCGCGCGTCGCGCGTCACCGCATCCGTGGTTGTTCCCATCAACCGGTTCCGCCGTCCTGCATCCCCAAAACACTGCGGGAGTTGCGCCTGCCCCTGTTGCCCAGTCAGGCGCCAGACCGTGCG
>CAZEVX010000283.1:0-3681 GCA_964515705.1 uncultured Verrucomicrobiota bacterium
GTTGTAGGCCCGGTGCCCGCACCGGGCGATTATTTCACACCTTCTGAGGCCTTACGTGGACGGGGCCATTTATCTTGACGCCCGCCATGCCGGCCGCGATAACCGGCGCCATGAACCGTCACTGGCTGGCCTGGCTGCGCCCGGGAGCCGCGCGGGGCGCCGGCCCGGCGGTGCGTGCCTGGATCCGGCGCGGGCGCCCGTGCGTCGTGGCGCGGCAGGAGCCGGACGACGATCCGCGGCTGCGGCTCGGCCTGTGCCTGCCGCCCGCGACCCCTGGGGACGCGCCGCGCCGGATCAGCCTTCGGGTCCGGCGAGCGGACGTTGCGCGCCTGGCGCCGCCGCCGCTCCTGGACGCCGTGCTGCGGCGCGTCGCCAGCCGGCGCGCGGCGGGGTCGGTCGCCGCGTGCGCCGCCACCCTGCGCGCGCGCCTGCTCCCACCCCTGCGCCGGATGGGCATCGCCCCGCGCGTCTATGGATCCTGGCTCTGGGAAGCACTGGCCGGCCCGGGGTATCTTCACCCAGACTCCGATCTTGACCTGCTGATCGCGGTCCGAGACCCCGCCGCACTCCGCCGGCTTCCGGCGCGCCTGGCGGCGCTTGAGGCCGATGCCGGCGTCCGGCTCGACGGCGAAATGGTGTTCCCGGACGGCGCCGGGGTCGCCTGGCGCGAATGCCTCCAACCGCGACCGACGCTGCTGATCAAGCGCCTGAACGGCGTGGCGCTCGAAGCGCGCGGACGCCGGGCGCGCGTGCTGGCCGCGGCCGGCGTCCTGCGCGCCGCAAGCGGGCGCCGGGCCGGCATGCCGGAGCGCCTGGCCGGCCTGGCGCTCACGGCGCTTTGGGAGGAACTGGCCGGCTATCCCAAGCCGGGCCTGGTCAGTTTGTACGACGCCGGCGGCCATGCCGACATGGACGCCGGCACGCTGCTGATCGGCCTGGCGGCCCTGCGCCCGGGGTTTGTTGCCGCCGCGCGGCTGGGGGCGGCCGGCGCGGACTTTTCCAGCCTGAAGCGCGCGGGCCGGCGGGCCGAAACCGCCATGCTCCGCGCCACCGGCGGCATCAATACGCACCGCGGCGCGCTCTTCACGCTCGGCCTGCTCGCCGCGGCCGCCGCCCGCCTCCACGCGCAACGCCGGCCGCCAACCCCGGCGCGGCTACGGCAGGCGTTGCAGACGGTCTGGGGGCCGGCGCTGACGGGGCACATGCCGGCACCCGACAGCCATGGGCGGAAGGTCGAACGACGCTTCGGCGCCGGGGGTGCGCTGGCCGAGGCGCGCGCGGGATTCCCGGGGGTATTCGAGGCCGGGCTGCCCGCCCTGCGGGCGACGCGGCGGCGCGGCGCCGATCGCCAAGCCGCCGCGGTCCAGGCATTTTTCGCCCTGCTCGCCCGCGGCGGCGACAGCAATCTCCTGCACCGCGGCGGGGTCGCCGGCGCGGCCAGGGCGCGCCGCGCCGCCCGCGCGTTCCTCAAGGCCGGCGGCGTGTTCCAGCCCGGCTGGCACGAGCGGGCCGTCGCACTGCATCGCCGCCTGTCCGGCGCCGGCCTCAGTCCGGGCGGCGGCGCCGATTTATTGGCCGCCACGCTCTTCGTAGACCGCCTCGCCGGCCCCCGCTGCCGGCCGGCTCCGCCGGAGGCGCCGCCCCGCCCCCCCGCCGCACCGGCAGCGTGAAGTCTTCCGCCTGCGGCCACGGGCAGTCCGCCCGAACCGTGCATGGGCCGTCCGCTTCTTCCCGTTCACGTCCGATGGTCGATCATCGTGTGCCGGGCATCGCGATTCCTGGTGCAATCCCAAGCGAGCGCGCGCCCGAAGAACCGGACCCCGTTTTCCGCGCTGGACGGCCAGGACGCGCCGCGATACGATTCCCGGCCATGACACCCTCCGCCCGCGCCACCTCCCATCCATTCCTCGCCGCGCTGCGCGCGCGGCCGCTGGTCTTCGACGGCGCCATGGGCACCATGATCTACCAGCGCGGCGTGTTCCTCAACGCCTGCTATGACGAGCTTTGCCTGAGCCAGCCGGCCCTGATCCTCGGCATCCACCGCGACTACGTCGAGGCCGGGGCGGACGTCATCGAGACCAACAGTTTTGGCGCCAACCGCCTGAAACTGGCGGCCTACGGCCTGGCCGACCGCGTGGCCGCGATCAACCGCGCCGCCGTGCGCCTGGCGCGCGAGGCGGCCGGCCCGGGCGTCTTCGTGGCCGCCTCGGTCGGCCCATGCCTGGCGCCCGACCAGCCCCTGACCGCCGCCCTCGAGGCCCCGCACGACGAGGCGTTCGCCGAGCAACTCGGCTTGCTGGCCGAGGCCGGCGCGGACCTCTTCCTGCTCGAGACCTTCCACGACATCGAGTCCCTGATGCGCACCGCGGGGATCGCCCGGACCTTCGGCCGGCCCGTGCTGGCCTCCTTCACGCTCGCGCCCTCGGCGCCGGGCGCCGCGGGCGCCCCGCCGGAAGAGGCCATCGCGCGGCGGCTCGAGGCCGATCCCCACGTGGATGTCATCGGCCTCAACTGCGGGCGCGGCCCGGCCGACCTGTTCCATGCCGTCCAGCGCGTCATCGCCTGCGCGCGCAAGCCGGTGGTCGTGATGCCGAACGCCGGCGGGCCGCGCGAGGTCGGCGGCCGCATGCTCTACCTCAACAGCCCCGAGTATTTCACCGAGTTTTGCAAGCGCTACGTCGAACTCGGCGTGCGTGGAATCGGCGGCTGCTGCGGCACCACCCCCGCCCACATCCGCATGGCCGCCCGCGCCGTCAAGACCCTCAGCGGCGTCAAGCGGCACGTCGCGCTCGCCGCCGCCGGACCGGCCGCGGCCCCATCCGTCGAGCCGGTGCCGTTCGCCCAGAAATCGCCATTCGCCGCGAAACTGGCGGCCGGCCGCAAGGTGGCCTCGATCGAGATGCTGCCGCCCTCGAGCGGCGCCGGCCTGCGCGCCTTCCTCGAGCGCTGCCGCGCCTGCCAGCAGGCCGGCGTCGACGCCGTCAACCTGCCGGACGGCCCGCGCGCCAGCGCGCGCCTGTCGGTCGTGGCCACCGCCATCGCCATGCAGCGCACGCTGACGATCGAGCCGATCCCGCACTACTGCTGCCGCGACCGCAACCTGATCGGCATGCAGTCCGATCTCCTCGGCGGCTTCGCCCTCGGCCTGAAAACCTGGCTGTTCATCACCGGCGATCCCCCGAAACTCGGCCAGTACCCCGACGCCACCGGGGTGTTCGACCTCGACGCCATCGGCCTCGTGCGCCTGGCCGCCAACCTCAACCAGGGATTCGACGCCGCCGGGCAGACGCTCGGCCAGCCGACCGCCCTGGCCCTCGGCGTCGGCGCCAACCCGGCGGCGGTCGATCCGGAGCGCGAACTGGCGCGCTTCTTCCAGAAACTCGAGGCCGGCGCCGAGTTCGCCTTCACCCAGCCGGTCTTCGACGCCGAGGCCCTGCTGCGCTTTCTCGACCGCGCGCGCCGCCATCACCGTACGATTCCGGTGGTCGCCGGGCTCTATCCCCTGCTCTCCTTCAAGAACGCCGAGTTCATGAACCAGCACGTCCCGGGCGTCGTCGTGCCCGAGGCCGTCCTGGCGCGCATGGCGCGCTGCCGCAGCCGCGAGGACGGGTTCCGGGCCGGGATCGAGATCGCCCGCGGCATCCGCGACCGCATCGCCGACGCCGTCGCCGGGTTCCAGGT
>CAZEVX010000284.1:0-2299 GCA_964515705.1 uncultured Verrucomicrobiota bacterium
CACGGTCTGGCGCCTGACTGGGCAAAAGGGGAAGGCGCAACTCCCGCAAATCGGGGCGCCGCATCGCAGCTTGCCTCGCGGCCGGGATTGGCCTATCTTGATGACACCGCACGGTCCCCAGCCCAGCGCGAGCGCGGCGCGGCGACCGGCGAAAGGAAGGTCCATGCTGACGGTTGTCTTGCTCGTCGCCCTGGCCGTGCTTCTGGCGGCCTATCGCTATTACGGCCGGTTCCTCGAACGGCGCTGCGGCCTGGACGACGCCCGGCCGACTCCCGCCCACAGCGATTACGACGGGATCGACTGGACGCCCGCGCCGTCGGCCGTGCTCTTCGGCCACCATTTTTCGTCGATCGCCGGGGCCGGCCCGATCATCGGCCCGGTGATCGCCGCGCTGGCCTTCGGCTGGGCGCCCGCCCTGGCCTGGATCCTGGTCGGCTCGGTTGTCATCGGCGGCGCCCAGGATTTCTCCGCGCTGATCGCCTCGTTGCGCCATGGCGGGCGGTCCCTGGCGCAGATCGCGCGTGAACGCATGTCTCCCGCCGCCTTCCGTCTGATGCTGGCGTTCATCTGGTTGAGCCTGGTCTACGTCCTGACGGTCTTTACCGATCTGACCGCCGATACCTTCACGCGGGACGGCGGCGTGGCCTCGTCCTCGCTGCTGTTCGTGGTCCTGGCGCTGGTCTTCGGGGTGTGCCTCTACCGCCTGAAATGGCGCGTCCGCACGGCCACCTTGGTCTTTGTGCCGCTGGTGTTCGGCGCTGTGGCCCTCGGCCAGGCGCTGCCGATCCCGCCGCTGGACGGGATCGGCGGGCTGTTCGGCCTGACCCCCCGCCAAGCCTGGAGCCTGCTGCTGCTGGGCTACTGCTTCCTGGCATCGGTCCTGCCGGTCTGGATGTTGCTGCAGCCTCGCGATTACCTGTCCTCCTTCCTGCTATATGCCACCGTGGCGGGGGGGTTTTTTGGCATCCTGCTCGGCCGGTTCCCGGTCGTGTATCCGGCATTCCGGGCCTGGCACGATCCCCAGCTCGGCCCGCTCTTCCCGATCCTCTGCATCACCATTGCCTGCGGCGCCTGCTCGGGTTTCCACGCCCTGGTCTCCTCCGGCACCACCGCCAAGCAGTTGAACCGCGAGCGCGATGCCCGGCCCGTCGCCTACGGCGCGATGCTGACGGAAGGCCTCGTGGCCGTGATCGGGCTGGCGGTGGTCATGATTCTTCCCCGCGGCGACCCGCTCGCGGCCGAGCCGCCGCTGATCCTCTACGGCCGTGGCATGGCCCGCTTCCTCGGCGTGTTCGGGCTGCCGCCGGCCGTCGGCTACGCCGTCGGCCTGCTGGCGCTCTCGACGTTCATCCTGACGACGCTCGATACCGCCACGCGCCTCGGCCGCTATGCCTTGGACGAGTTCTTCGAGTGGCACGGCCTGGCCGCCCGCATCGGCAGCACGCTGGCCACCCTGGCGCTGCCGGCGGTCCTGGCGCTGGCGACCTTCCGCGACGCGGCCGGCGCGCCGATCCCCGCCTGGAAAGTCATCTGGCCGGTGTTCGGCGCCTCCAACCAGTTGTTGGCCGGCCTGGCCCTGCTGGTGATCATGGTCTGGCTGCGACGCCAGGGCCGGGCGGTCGGGTTCCTCGGCGGCCCGGCGCTCTTCATGCTGGGCATGACCCTCTGGGCGCTGGGCCTGCTGATGGCGCGCTACGGGGTGTCGTTGATCGGCGGGATCGCCCTGCTGCTGTTCCTGCTGGCGCTGCTGCTGCTCGCCGAGGCGGCGCGCGCCCTGCGGCGCGCGGCACCCAGCCCGGACGGAGGCTCCCGATGAATATGCTTGCCCGCGCCCGGACCGTGTTGACGATCGAACTCCAGGAGTTGCGCCGCGTGCGCGACGGGCTCGGGCCGGAGGTCGGCCGCGCGGTGGTCGTGATCCTCGAGAGCCTGGCGGCGGGCGGAAAAATCGTGGTCACGGGCGTCGGCAAGAACTTTCATATCGGCCAGAAGATCGCCGCCACCCTTGCCAGCACGGGGTCCACCAGCGTGGCGCTGCATCCCGGCCAGGCGCTCCACGGGGACCTCGGCATCCTCGCCCCGCGCGACGTCCTGCTGGCCCTGAGCCATAGCGGCGAGTCGGGCGAACTGCTCGACCTCGTGCCGGTCGCCAAGCGCCAGGGGGTGCGGATCGTTGCCCTCACGGGAGCGGCCGACAACGCTCTGGCGCGCGCCGCCGATGTCGCGATCCGGCTGGCGGTGCGCCGCGAAGCCTGCCCGTTCAACCTGGCGCCGACCGCCAGCACGACGGCCGCCTTGG
>CAZEVX010000284.1:2309-3660 GCA_964515705.1 uncultured Verrucomicrobiota bacterium
CGCCCTGGCGATCGTGCTGCTCGAGGCGCGCGGCTTCGAGCGCGAGGCTTTCGCCAAGCTGCATCCCGGCGGCGCCCTCGGCCGCACCCTGCTGCTGCGCGTCGAGGACATCATGCGCACCGGCGCGCGCCTGGCCTGCGTGCCGGCGTCGGCCCGTGTGCGCGACGCCATCCTCGCCATGACCAGCGCCCGCGCCGGCGCCGTGGGCGTCGTCGGCCGCGGCCGCCGCCTCGCCGGCATTTTCACCGACGGCGACCTGCGCCGCCTGATCGGCGCCGGCGCGCGCGGCGATCTGGCCGCCCTGCCGCTGCGCCGGGTGATGACCCGCAACCCCCTGACCGTCCGCGTGGGCGACCTGGCCGCGGCCGTCCTCAAGCGCTTCGAGGAGCATGCCGTGGACGACCTGCCGGTCGTGGATGCCCGCGCCCGCCTGGTCGGCATGGTCGATCTCCAGGACCTGCCCAAGTTCAAGATCCTTTGAGCCTGCCCGAGAGTCTGGTTGCTGGAGACCGGATCGTCCTCGCCGGGAATCCCAAGGAAAACCGGCCTTCGCTCGGAAGCTCCGGCGTGGCAACCCGCGGGGACGCGGGTTGGCGGAGAGGGGGGGATTCGAACCCCCGGTACCAGTTTACCCGGTACCGCGGTTTAGCAAACCGCTGCTTTCGGCCACTCAGCCACCTCTCCGAATCGTCGCGGCCGCCATCCGCCAACGCACGACTGGCGCCGAATGCCGGCCGGGCAGCAGTATGGCCGGCTCGACGGACCGGCGCAAGGCAAAAAGGAATATGGCATGCGTCGAAAACGCATGCCATATCCTATGCGACGGGATCAGCCCCGAAGAGGGCACACGGGATCCAACCCCGCCGTTTGTGACGGCCCGAACAGGGGAGAACGGAACCGTCACGGCCCGGATTGTTTTTTCATGAATAGTCGCCGCTATCGGCCGGCGACAATGCTCCTTTCTATCCATCCGTATTCAATCGACGACCAAGAATCCGTCACCGACCGTTTGCCAATACCCGCAATGAAGCACCATGCGTGCCAATTCGTTTTCAAGCATCGATGTTGTGAAAAAAAGCGTCTTTCATGGCACATGGAAATCGCCGGACAAGATTTTGTCATCCGGAACATGTCGGATTGTCAAAAATGACGATGATAACCATTGGCATTGCTTGCCGCATTGGATTGTTAGTGGCAAATGCGACTTCAATGGCGGGCGGAAGGCGGATATGCAGTGTTGGCACTGGATTTGCTTCTATGATTATGAATTAGAGGTGTCTGCTCAGGTCGGTGCTGTTTTCGGAGTCGGTATCGGGGTCGCTATCGGCGGTCTACCGTTCTTTCGACCCCG
>CAZEVX010000285.1:0-3614 GCA_964515705.1 uncultured Verrucomicrobiota bacterium
GGCGGCGTCGCGGGTGGCGCCGACGATGCGGCCGGGCATCTTGTGGGCCAGCGCCCGGCGCACGGCCATGAACCCCAGGTACGGCCCGCCAAACGACAGCGGCAATCCCAGGCTCTGCCCCTCGCCGATGACGATGTCCGCGCCCATGGCGCCGGGCGTCTGGACGATGCCCAGCGCCAGGGGATAGACGGACATCACCCCCAGCGCGCCGGCGGCGTGCGCGGCGTCGATCAGGTCGGACACGTCGTCGAGGCACCCGAAGAAGTTGGGGTTCTGGAGGATCACCGCCGCCGTCTCGCGGTCGAGGCGCGCCCGGATGGCCGCGCGGTCGGCCATCCCGCCGCGGGCGGGCACCTCGACGAACTCGAACTCCAGGTTGGCGGAATAGCACTTGAGCATTTCGCGGTAAATCGGATTGACCGCGGCATCGATCAGCACCCGGCGCCGGCGGGTGACGCGGAAGGCCATCATGACCGCCTCGAACAGCGCCGTGCCGCCGTCGTAGAGCGAGGCGTTGGCGACCTCCATGCCGGTCAGCCGGACGATCGCGGTCTGATACTCGTACATGGCCTGGAGAGTGCCCTGGGAGACTTCCGGCTGATAAGGCGTGTAGGCGGTATAGAACTCGGCCCGCCCGGCCAGGGCGTCCACGGCGGCGGGGATGAAATGGTCGTAAAACCCGCCGCCGCAGAAGTTGACCAGGCTGCCGGCATTGGCCTCCGCCAGGGACGACAGGCGCTGCGCCATTTCCATCTCCGATACGCCGGGCGGCAGCCGGAAGTCCGCCGTTTGCAGGTCCGGCGGGATGTCGACAAAGAGGTCGTCTAGGCCGCGCAGCCCGAGCGCGTCGAGCAGAGCCCGGTCGTCGGCGGAGGGCGACTGGAGTTCCGGCCCGAGCTCCGGTCGCGGCGGCACGTCTGGAATTCCAGCGTCGCGGTTCACGATGTGGCGGCTCCTGGCTTGCGTCGCGCCGTCCCCTGCTTGTAGAAGGGCGGCGTCTCGATGCGCGCCGGCAGCGCCCGGCCGCGCACCAGGAGTGCCGCGGGGGCGCCCGGCGCGGCCGCCGCCGGATCGAGATAGGCCAGCGCGACCGCCCGTCCGAGACTCGGCGCGAACAATCCGCTGGTCACCTCGCCCGCGGGGGCGCCGTCCACGACGACGGCATCGCCCGGCCGCGCGGCCATGCGCCCCTCGAGCAGCAGCCCCGCCAGCACGCGGCTGGCGCCGGCCTCGAGTTCGCGGCGCACGGCTTCCCGGCCGATAAACGGCTTGGCCAGGTCGAGGAACCGGCCGCGGCCGGCGCCGACCGGCGAGCGTTCCCGGCGCAGTTCGTGACCGTAGAGCGGATAGCCCAGCTCGACGCGCAGGGTGTCGCGCGCCCCCAGCCCGGCCGGCCGGATGCGGCCGGGCCGCGTCAGGCGCGCCCAGAGCCGGCGCACCTCGTGCACCGGCGCGAACAGTTCGTAGCCAAACTCGCCCGTGTAGCCGGTCCGGCTCAGAAGGCAGGGCGCTCCCGCCAGGGTCAGTTCCCGGAACCGGAAATAGCCCAGGTCGGGCAGCGGCTGGCCGAGGGCCTCCTCGACGGCCTCGCGGGCGCGCGGCCCCTGGATGTCCAGCTTGGCCGTGGCCGGCGACAGGTCCGTGAAGAGCGTGCCGGCCGACAGGTGCGCCCGCACCCAGTCGCGGTCGCCCGCCAGCGGCCCGGCATTGACCACCAGCCAGAAGCGGTCGGAGGCCAGCCGGAAACAGATCAGGTCGTCCAGCACGCCGCCGTCCTCGGCCAGCAGGTAGCCGTAGGCGCAGGCCCCGATGGCCAGCGCCCGGACGGACACCGTCACCAGGCGCTCGAGATCCGCCTCGGCGGTCGCCCCCTTGATCTCGAACTCGCCCATGTGGCAGATGTCGAAGATCGAGACGTCGCGGCGCGTCCAGAGATGCTCGGCCACGATGCCGCCATAGGCCAGCGGCATCTCCCAGCCGGCGAACGGCACCATCCGCGCGCCGGCCGCCACGTGGTCGTCATACAGGGCTGTCTTCATCGGCAACATGGGGGGGCGGCGACGTCGCCGCGCCGACAGGAAAAAAATCCTACCGCCCGGCGCCCCGCAAGGCAAGAGAAATTCCGACCGGGTCAAGGCGCCAGCCACCCGCGGCGGTCGAGGGCATCCTCCAGGACATCGGCGAGCACGCGATACCCCTCGACGGTCGGATGCATGTAGTGCACCCGGAATTCCGCCGGGTAGCGGCCGGCGGGGATCGCCTGCCGCGTGTTCACGTAGTCCACGCCCGCGGCGGCGCAGAGCGCGCGGGCCGCCTGGCCCATCGCCCCGAAGACCAACACCCGGAACCCGTGCTCCCGCCCCAGGCGCCGCAGCTCGGCCAGGGCCTTGCGGACACCGTCCTCGCCGGCGCCGGCCAGCGCGGCCGGGTCCGCGTACCTGGGGTCCACCTCGCCGGGCCGCAGCGCTTCGGGAACCAGCAACGCGCGGAACCGCGTCCGGTCGAACAGCAGGCAGTAGAGGAACGACGCGTCCCGGCGCGAGAAATCCGCCGGCCGGACCAGCAGGAACGGCGGCGCGACATCGTTGTCGTTCCAGCCGACGATCACGACGTCGGGCTGATACGCCAGTCCGCGGTCGCGCAGCATCTCGACTTCCTGGAACGTGTTGTAGCCCGGGACGGCCAGGTTCAGCACCTCGACCGGCGTCCGTCCGCGGCGGCGGAGATTGCGCTCGAGCACGGCGAGGTAGTCCTCGCCCTGATTCACGCTCCAGCCGAACATGCCGGAGTCTCCGATCCCCACCAGGCGCACGACGCCGGGCGGCTTGCGCGCCGCGATCTCGCGATCGGCGCGCAAACCGGCGCGATTGGTCCGGAGGGTTTTCCCGCCAAAGGTCCGGTTCAGGCCGGGCGCCAGCTCGTAGACCAGGCGCTTGTTGGGACTGAGCCGCACGATGGCTGCCAGGGGATGGAAACTGCGGAACCGGAAGTCCTCCCCGTCCGGCGCGCGGGCCAGGGCATCCGGCGAACCGGGTGCCCGGGCGCGCCGCAACACGGCGCGCAGGGCCATCTCGGCCGCCGCGAGCGACACGGCGAGACTGAGGCCGACCAGCGCGAGACGCCCCCCCATGGCGGCCCAATCGCGAAGCGGCCGGCGCACGCGCCCCCCGCGCAACAGATACCAGCCGGCCACGGCCAGCGCGGCCACGGCCATCCGCCGCTTCGGGTGGTTGACCGCGATCAGGATGTCCCATTCGCCCCCGCGAATGGCGATCAGGCAGAGAGTCAATCCCGCGTACAGGGCGACCGCCAGGCATCCCCAGGACACGCCTCGCCAGTTGGTGGACTGTTCCTCGCGCATCGTCACCGCACCCCCGCCCGTCTGCCGCGCACCCGTCGCGAGGCTAGGCCGCGCTGACGACGGTGTCAAGGCTGCCGGGCCGGCCCAAATCCGCGCGTCAGGGGCGTCGGCGGCCTGCGGTCTTGTGGAGGTTCCCCTTGACCGGCGCGGATCGAGAGGAGTCTCGCCCGCTCGTATCCCAGCGGCCGCGCAGCCTGTGCGGCCCTACCCATGCCGGGCATCGCAGGTAGGGCGGGACAGCCTTGTCCGGCCG
>CAZEVX010000286.1:0-3550 GCA_964515705.1 uncultured Verrucomicrobiota bacterium
GTTCCCGTGCACGGATCGCGCCGGGAGTGACCGCGGACAAGCGCAACTCCCGCAAATCCAGGCTTCGAGAACCGCCTTGACGCTAACGGCCGAAACAGCCATCCTGTGGGCGAGCCGGCGCCCGGGTGTGGCGATCGGCGCGGCACGGGACGCGGGAAGGGGACCCACGATGGCAACCAAGCATGGATTGGGCCGGGGCTTGAGCGCCTTGATCAAGGAAGTGCCGGACGCGGCGGCGCCGGCGGAGTCGGCGCCCGTGCCGGACGGGGCGGCCGCCGGGCCGGCCCTGGCAGTCCCGCTGGACCGCATTCGGCCGAATCCCCATCAACCGCGCCGCCGGTTCGAGGACGCCGCGTTGGCGGACCTGGTGCAATCCATCAAGACCCATGGCGTGCTGCAACCGCTGATCCTGCGGCAGGTTGGCAACGACCTGCAGTTGGTGGCCGGCGAGCGGCGCTGGCGGGCGGCGCGCCTGGCCGGGCTGGCGGCGGTGCCGGCGATCGTCCGCGACCTGAACGATCGCGACGCCCTGGAGTGGACGCTGATCGAGAACCTGCAGCGCGAAGACCTCAACCCGATCGAGGAGGCCGAGGGCTACCAGGGCCTCGTGAGCGGGTTCGCGCTCAGCCAGGAGGAGATTGCCGCGCGGGTCGGCAAGGCGCGCGCGACGGTCGCCAACGCCCTGCGCCTGCTGGGGTTGCCGGCCGAGATTCAGCACCTGCTGCGCGAGGGCCGGCTGGATGCCGGCCACGCCAAGGCGCTCTTGCCCGCGCCCCTCGAAGAGGACCGCGTCCGCCTGGCGCGCCAGGCGGTCGCCGAGGCGTGGTCGGTGCGCGTCCTCGAGCAGGCCGTCGCCCGGCTGGGCCGGCCGCCGCGCAAACGCCGCGCCGCCCACGACGATATCCCGCCCGCCCACGCGCAGGAGTTGTCCGACCGCCTGCACCGCCATTTCGGCACCCGCGTGCGCCTGCAGCCGTCGCGCACCCTGGCCAACGGCAAGAAGGCCCGGGGCCGGATCGAGATCGAGTTCTATTCCAACGACGATCTCACCCGCATCCTCGACCTGTGCGGCCTGGCCGACCCGGCCTGAAGGGTCCTTTTTTTCTTTTCCTGCGCCCGGTGTTGGCCTAGCATGCACCCCCGACCGCCGACATGGTGGGTGTAGCTCAATTGGTTAGAGCGTCAGACTGTGGATCTGAATGTTGCGGGTTCGAGTCCCGTCACTCACCCCATCCCCGGCCGCCGGGATAACCTTTTGGGGCAGGCCGATGGAACCAGTCCGATTGGGCGTGATCGGGTGCGGCGTGATCAGCGGCAGCCATCTCGACCTGGCCGCCAAGTGTCCCCTGGCATCGGTCGTGGCGGTGGCGGACCTGATCCCCGAACGGGCGCAGGCGCGGGCGGCGCAGTTCGGCATTGCGACGGTCTACGGCAACGACGACGATCTGTTGAAGGACCCCCGCGTCGAGGCCGTGGTGTTGGCGATGCCCGCGGGCGCGCGCACCCCCGTGGCCTACAAGGCCCTGAAACTCGGGAAACATGTCCTGATCGAGAAGCCCGTGGCCAGCCGGGCGGCGGACGTGGAGGCCATGATCGCCCTGCGCGGCCGCTGTGTGGCGGCCTGCTGCTCGTCGCGCTATACCTTCACCATCCACGCCGAGGCGGCCGCCCGCTGCGTGGCCTCCGGCGCCCTGGGGACCCTCCGCCTGGCGCGCTTCCGCGCCGTCCATCCGGCGGCAGCCAACCCGTCGGACAGCCCGCCGCCCTGGCGCCAGAGCATGGTGCTCAACGGCGGCGGCATCCTGGTGAATTGGAGCTGCTACGATCTCAACTACCTGATGCACGTCGCCGACTGGCAACTGCGCCCGCGGACGGCCCTGGCGGCCTGGTGGCCCGTGGCGGCGCCGATGCGGGCCTACGCCGCGCCGGAATCCGACGCCGATTCGCATTTCGTCGCGCTGCTGCGCTGCGAGGGCGGCCAGGTCTTGAGCATGGAGCGCGCCGAGTTCTCGAGCGCCACCCCCGAACGGGCCTGGGAACTGATCGGCAGCGAGGGCACGCTGCATCTGCCGATGCTGCCGCCGCAGGGCAAGCCCCACGTGCTGACCCTCGACCGCTTCGTGCCCGGCCAGGGCGTGGTCAGCGAAACGGTCTGGGAAGCAGCCGCGCCCCAGCCGCCGGTCGACAATGTCATCACCGATTTTGTGCGGGCGATCCGGGAAAACCGTCCGCCGCGCACGACCCTGGAACGCGCGCTGGTGCTGCAGCGGATCACGGATGCCGTCTATGACTCGGCGGCGGCCGGGGCGTCCGTTCCTATCCGGTGATCGGGCCGCGGGGCGTCGGCGGCCGCGGGGAGGACGGTGGGGTCGGCCGGGCGGGCGGCCCGGGCGGGCCGCGAGCCGGGGAAATGCCATGCGCATGCTGCCAATGGCCTGGCCGGTGCTGGCGGTCTTGGCGGCTGGACGGGCGGGCCTTGGAAACGGCACCCAGGCGGTTGGCCGTGCGGCCGCGCCGCCGTCCGCCCATGCCGCCAGCCCCGCCGTCCCCCGGGATTGCAAGGGAGCCGCCCGGCCGGATTTCGAGACGGCCTTGACGGCGCTCCGGAATGACGATGTCGCCGCCGCCATCCAGGACCCGGAGATTCTCGCCTACCTAGAGGCCAAGGCCGCCGCGGCGGCCGGCGCGAAACACGCGGCCGCGCGCGCGACCCATCCCAACCCGCCGCCGCGGCCGGCGGCGGAAAGCGCCGGGCATCGCGGTCGTTGAGACCGCCGGGGGGACGCGTATCCACGATGGCCTCGCTGCTCGACGATCAACGGCAGGACGATGGCGCACCGCGGACGCCGGCCCCCCGCGCCCTGGTCGTCGCCGGCCGGCGCGTCACGCAGGCCGCCGCCCGCTTCTGGGCGGCGCTCTTCCGCGAAGTGGCCGGCGATTACCCGGCCTGCGACCGGCTGGTCCTCGAAACGCTCTCCGACGTTCGGCTGACCCGCGACTGGCTGTATCCGGAACGCGCCCTGCAGCGGGCGGCCGACCGCCTGCGCCCCGGGGCTCCCCCCGGGCGGGCATACCGCGAGGCGTTGCAGGAGGTGCTCCTGAACGGGTTGCCGGGCAGCGTGACGATCCGCCTCCTGGCTGGCGCGCGCGACCTGTGGCACGGCGTCCTCCCCGGCGATTGCGTGGATGCCGAGATTTTCGCCACGCTCCTGGCCTGGCTGCTCGAATGGGCCGGCCTGCCCGAAGAGCGCTGGAACGCGCCGCGCCTCGCCGGGACGCTGATCGTCCGCGATCCCGATACCGGTTGGGGCGGCCCGCTGGACCTCGAGGCCGTCCGCGACCATGTCAGCGAGGGGCTCTACCGCTGGCGCGTCACCCTCGTCCTGCCACGGTCGGCCATCGGCGGCGACTTGACATAGCCGGGGCGGCGGTGCGCTGCGCGGCCGGTCGCATCCGCTGCCGTCGGTTGGCGCCCAACACTGCGGGAGTTGCGCCTGTCCGCGGTCACTCCCGGCGCGATCCGTGCAGGGGAACGGCTCAGCGTCATGCG
>CAZEVX010000287.1:0-3548 GCA_964515705.1 uncultured Verrucomicrobiota bacterium
TGCGGGCACGCGGCCTACAGTTTTCCAGACGGTTCGCCTCTTGTTGTAGGCCCGGCGCCCGCACCGGGCGATTATTTCACAGTTTCTCAGCGGCCGTTGGCGCGCGGCCCGCCGTGGCGGCCGTTGCCCCAGCGCCGTTCCGGCGTCGTTCGGCAGGGCCGGGGCGACACCGCCAGGTAGAGGCAGTCTTCGCCGAGCAGGTGCTGGAGGTCGCGTTCGAAGGCCTCGGACGGGTCCACCCCGTAGGTGCTCTCGGTGCTGAGGAAGACCTGTTCGCCCTTTGGGCACAGAATGCAGATCCCGACCGGCGTCGGCCCCGGGTGGGCCCGCAGGATCGCCTTGAGGGCGCCGAGCGTGGCGTCGTCGGCGCGGGTGGACGGCAGGTGGACGCGCACCTGGTCGGTGAACCAGCGCGGCGCCTGCGCGAGCGGATAGAGTTCCCGGACGACGAACGAGACGGCCTCCTCGGAGCGCCGGACCATGCCGCAGGCCAGGACCGGCGCGCCCTCCGTCAGCAGGGCCTGGTATTGGCGATAGGCCTCGGTAAAGAGCAAGGCCTCCAGCAAGCCGTCGAGGTCTTCGATCTGGACGGCGGCATACGGCTCTTTCGTGTCCTTGGTGAAGCGCTTGTCCACGCGCACGATCACACCGCCGACGCGCGTCAGCGCGCCTTCCGCCAGGGCGCTCAGGTCGGCGATCGCCGCCAGGCGGTAGCGCTGGAGCACCTTCGCGTGGGCCGTGAGCGGGTGCCCGCTGAGGTAGATGCCCAGCAGGTCCTTTTCGGCGGTCAGGAGTTCGCTCTCGCGCCAGGGCGGGACGTCCGGCAGCGCGGCGGCGTCGCCGGCGGCCGGCTCGATCTGGTCAAACAGGCCAACCTGCCCGGCCTGGCGGTCGCGCTGGCTGGCGGCCGCGCGGCCCATGGCCAGGTCGAGCCCCTGGAAGAGGCGGGCGCGGTGCAGGCCGCCGGCGTCGAACGCGCCGCAGCGCACGAGGGTCTCGAGGGTCTTGCGGTTGAGGAGCCGCGGGTCGAGCCGATCGCAGGCGTCCATCAGGCCGCGGAACGGCCCGCGGGCGGCGCGCTCCTGGACCAGGGAGGCGGCGGCCTGCTCCCCGATGTTCTTGATGCCGGCCAGCCCGTAGCGGATGGCCCGTGCGCCTTCGGGGATGAAGCGCGCGCCGCTGACATTGACGTCGGGCGGCAGGATGTCGAATCCCATGGCGCGGGCCTCGTTCAAGAACACCCCCATTTTTTCCGGCCGGCTGATTTCGCTCGAGATCAGCGCCGCCATGAACTCGCCCGGGAAATGCGCCTTGAGGTAAGCCGTCTGGAAGGCGATCACGGCGTAGCCGGTGCTGTGGGCCTTGTTGAACCCGTAGAAGGCAAACTTGGAAATGGTCTCGAAGATTTTTTCCGCCTTGTGGGCGGTCATCTTGGCCGTTTTGCGGCAGCCCTCGATGAAGGCGGCGCGCTGCTTCTGCATTTCCTCGGGCATTTTCTTGGCCATGGCCTTGCGCAGGATGTCGCCCTGCCCGAGGGAATAGCCGGCCAGCACCTGGGCGGCCTGCTGGACCTGCTCCTGGTAGACCATGATCCCGTAGGTTTCCGCCAGGATCGGCTCGAGGCGCGGATCGTCGTACACGATGCGGCCGGGATTGGCCTTGCAATCGACATAGCGGTCGAGCCACTGCATCGAGCCCGGCCGGTAGAGGGCGATCATGGCGATCAGGTCCTCGATGCGGTCCAGGCCGACCTGCCGCACGAGGTTGCGCATCCCGCTGCTTTCGAGTTGGAACACGCCCACCGTGTCCCCGCGCCGCAGCAGGGCGAAGGTCTCGGCATCGTCCATCGGCAGCCGGTCCAAGTCCACCGCGACGCCGCGCGTCTGCCGCACCAGCTTGACGGTCTCGTCCATGACCGTGAGGGTCTTAAGGCCGAGGATGTCGGCCTTGAGCAGCCCGAGCGCCTCGATGTAATCCTTGCTGAATTGGGTGATGATTTCGTGGTCCTTGTCGCACGCCAGCGGCACCAGGTCCGCCAGCGGCCGGTCGCCGATCACCACGCCGGCGGCGTGCACCCCGGCGTTGCGCAGGAGCCCCTCGATCACCAGGGCGTGCTTGAGGATGCGGGCGGCGTTGGGTTCCCGCGCCGCCCGTTTCAGCTCCGGCTGGGTCTCGAGGGCCTTCTCCAGGGTGATGTCCGCGATTTCCGGGACCATCTTGGCCAGGCGGTCGCACTCCGCCAGCGGCACCTCGAGGACGCGGCCGACGTCGCGAATCGCCGACTTGGCGCCGAGCGAGCCGAAGGTGATGATCTGGGCGACGTGGTCGCGGCCGTACTTCTGCTTGATGTACTCGATCACCTCGCCGCGGCGCGCCTGGCAGAAGTCAATGTCGAAGTCCGGCGGACTGACGCGTTCCGGGTTGAGGAAGCGCTCGAAGACCAGGCGGTGGCGCAGGGGGTCCACGCCGGTGATGCCGAGGGCGTAGGAGACCAGGCTGGCCGCGCCCGACCCGCGGCCGGGTCCGATGGGAATGGCCTGTTCCCGGGCGAAGCGCACGACATCCCAGACCACCAGGAAATAGCCGAGAAACCCGGTTTTTTCGATGACCCCGATCTCGTAGTGCAGGCGGGCGAGGATGTCGCGCTCGCGGTCGTCCTTCGGGTGGGCGGGGTCGGCGAGGCCGTAGCGCCGGCGCAGGCCCTCGGCGCAGAGCTGCTCGAGGTAGCACCGCGCGTCGGCGCCGCCGGGGACGGCGAAAGCCGGGTAATGCAGGGCCTGGTGCAAGGGGAGTTCGACGGTGCAGCGGCGGGCGATCTCGACGGTATTGGCCAGCGCTTCCGGGACGTCGGCGAAGAGCCGCGCCATCTCGGCGCCGCTCTTGAAATAGAACTCCGGCGACCCATAGCGCATGCGCTTGGGATCGCTCATGACCGTGCCGGTCTGGATGCAGAGCAGCGCCTCGTGGGCCTCGGCATGGGATGGTTCCAGGTAATGGACATCGTTGGTGGCCGCCAGCGGCAATCCCAGCCGGCGCGCCAAGGCGACCATCCCGGCATTGACCGGCTTCTGGTCCGGCAGGCCGTGGTCCTGGAGTTCGAGGAAGAAGTTGTCCTTGCCGAGGATCTCGGCATACGCGCCGGCCACCTGGGCGGCGCCGGCTTCGTCGCCGGCCAGCAGCGCCCCGGCCACCCGTCCCTTGAGGCAGGCCGAGAGGCCGATCAGGCCGCGGGCGTGGCGCGCCAGGAGGTCGCGGTCGATGCGCGGCTTGTAGTAGAAGCCCTCGAGGTGGGCGGCCGTGACCAGGCGGATGAGGTTGGCGTAGCCGGTGGCGTCGGCCGCCAGCAGGACGAGATGCGCGGCGCCGCCGCCGCGCGGCCCGTCGCTCTGGCGCTCCGTGCGGCGGCCGGGGGCCTCGTACACCTCGCAGCCCAGGATCGGCTTGATGCCCGTCTTGCGGGCGGCCATGTAGAACTCCACGACGCCGAACATGTTGCCGTGGTCGGTGATGGCCACCGCCGGCATGCCGGCGGCCTGGGCGGCCTTGAC
>CAZEVX010000288.1:0-3511 GCA_964515705.1 uncultured Verrucomicrobiota bacterium
GCCGGCGCGGCGCACGGCGGCGACCGTGTGCGCGTTGCGCTCGCCGTGGGGATAGCAGAAGCCGGCCGGCCGGCGGATGCCGTGCGCCCGCAACTGGCGGAAACACTCGCGGATGTTGGGACCGGGGTCGTCCTGAACGGCCAGGTTTTCGTGGCGGTGGGCATGGCCGCCGAAGACGAACGTGCCGCGCCGGCGCATGGCGGCGACCTCCGGCCAGGTCAGGCAATCCTGTCCCTCGTACTGGAGCGGCGCGTCCGGGGTGTCGGCGACGCGGTCGGTGATCAGGTACACCACGGCGCGGAAGCCGCAGGCCTTGAGGATCGGCTCGGCGCGCCGCAGACTGTCGCGGTAGCCGTCGTCGAAGGTGATCACGACCGGCTTGGGCGGGAGGAGCGTGCCGGCCCGGCGGTGGTCGGCGAGGTTGCCGGGCAGGACGCTGGTATAGCCCGCGTTGCGCAGGGCGCGCATCTGGCGCTCGAAGACATCGGTCGGAACCCACCAGGCATTGTGGTCGACGTCGCCGATCTTGTGGTACATGAGGATCGGGACCGGGCGCACGCGGCGCGATTCGCGCAGGCGCCGGACGGTCAGGCCGAGGGCCACCAGGAAGGCGGCCAGGAGGATGCCGGCCACGAACAGCGTGGCCTGGCCGTTGCGGTGTTTCATCTTACACCCCCATGACCCAGCGGCGCAGCCAGTCCTTGAGCGGGGCCAGCAGGCGGATCAGCCGTTCGCCGGCCGGCGAGTAGTAGACGCGGTAGAACAGGGCGCGCAGCGGCGCCCGGCGCCGGTAGACGCGGTAGGCGAACCGGCGAAAGGCGCGCAGGATGGCGCGGCGCGGGAACTGCGGCATGTCGAGCGCCGTGTCCATGCGGCCGAGGAACCAGGCGTCGGGCGTGTCGGCCGGCAGCCAGCCTTCCTTCAGGCAGGCCTCCGCGAGCTGCGTGCCGGGGTACGGCTCGAAGATCCCGAGGATCACGCTGTCGGGCTGGAGGCGGGCGTTGAGGGCCACGGTCTCCTCGAAGTCGGCCGGGGTCTCGTAGGGGAAGCCGACGATGTTGAACGACTTGGTCTTGATGCCGGCGCGGCGACAGGCGGCGAAGGCGGCCTCGATGCAGGCGTTGGACTGGCGCCGGCCGAGGACCTCGCGGCGGAAGCGTTCGCTGCCGCTCTCGACGCCGATGCTGATGCGGCGGCAGCCGGCCGCGTGCAGCCGGCGGCAGACGGCATCGTCCATGGTTTCCGGGCGCGCGTTGATGGCGAAGGGCAGGGAGAACTCAGCCGGGTAGCGTTCGCAGAACGCCTCGACGAAGGCGCGCTGCGCGGTGAAGCAGTCGTCGTTGAAATAGAGCGAGGCCATGCGGTAGCGGGCGGTGACCGCGCGGATCTCGGCCAGGCAGCTGTCCACGCTGCGGAACCGGACGTACCTGCCGGCCTGCTTGCCGCGCAGGGCGTGGTTGCTGCAGAAGGTGCAGTTGTAGGGGCAGCCGCGGGAGAACATGAAGAGTGCGGTATGGAAATCGGAGGCGATGATCCGCTGGTAGTCGAAGAGCTCGCGGTCGGGGAAGGGCAGGGCGTCGAGGTCCTCGAGAAAGGGGCGCGTCGGGTTGCGCACGAGGCCGCGATCGCGGGTCTTGACCCAGAGGCCCGGGATGGCGGCCGGATCGCCGCCGCGCTCGAGGGCGTTGGCCAGGTCGAGCAGCGGGAACTCGCCCTCGCCGACGCAGACGGCATCGAGCCCCGGGATCGTCTCGAGGCAGTCCGGCGCCAGGGTGGCGTGCGGTCCGCCGAGGATCGTGAAGGCCGGGAACGGCTGCAGGTCGCGGAACAACTGCTTGACGTGGCGGAACTGCGGCGAGACCGCCGACAGGGCGATCAAACCGGGCTGGAACTCGGCGATCGCGCGGCGCAGCGGCTCGGGGTCGTAGCGCCCGAAGAGGGTGTGCAGGCGGGCGGTATGGCCATGCGCCTTGAGCACGGCGCTCAGCATGCCGATGCCGAACTGATAGCTGCGCGCGCCGCCGCGCACGCCGATATCGGGATAGACAAATAAAACCTTCATGACGTCACCGGCGTGGACTATACGCGAAGACCGGCCGGCAAGGAACCCCAAAACAGGGGCGAGCATAACGCCGCCGAACGTGGGAGGCGATGACGCCGGACGCCGCGCACGGGCGCGCGATTGACGGCCGCGCGCGGATGTCCTATGTTGCGATCCCGCTGTAGTCCCGGCCGGGACGCCTGGCGAAAGGATGGGGTCGATGAGCGTTGACAGCAAGTTGCAGATCGTGACGGCCACGCTGGCCGCGGGCGCGGTCCCGATTCCCTACTGGGCGTTGACGGCGCGGCGCGACGGGCCGACGTTGCTGGTGTGCGCCGCGCTGCACGGCAACGAAGTCCAGGGCGCCGAGGTCATCCGGCGCCTGCGGGAGATCGCGCGATTTCACCTGCGCCGCGGGCGGCTGCTGCTGGTGCCGTTCGCCAACCTGCCGGCCGTGCGGAACCGGCGCCCGCACATCGTCTCGGGGCCGGAAACCCCCTACGGCGTGGCCCCGGGCGACAACATCAACGGGACCTGGCCGGGCGACGCCGCGGGTACGGACGCGGCGCGCGTGGCGCACGCCCTATTCCCGGCAGTCGTCGAGCCGGCCGACCGGGCGGTGGACCTGCACTGTTGGCCCGGGATGCGCGGGACGACGGTGCTCTACCGCAAAGGCCATGCCGAGGCGCTGGCAATGGCGCGCCTGGCGGCCGTGCGGTTCGCCGAGGGCCGCGAGAAGCCGGCGCCCGATCCCCGGCGGCCCGTGGTCGGCTCGACGCTGACCGGCTGGTTCCTCGACCACGGGCGGAGCGCGGTCTGCATCGAGATCTCCGGCCAGTACACGATTGTCGAGCGCGAGGTGCGCCGCGCCCTGCGGGGGGTGGTCAATATCGCGCGGCATCTCGAGTTGCTGCCGGGCGAGCCGGAGGGGCTCGCGGAGCCGATGGTCTGGCTGCCGGACGCCCGGCAGGCGACCGTCGCGGCGCCTGCCGACGGCCTGTTCGCGGGCGTCGCCCTGGCGCCGTCCGATGCCGTGCGCGAAGGGCAGATGATCGGCCATTGGTTGGCCGACCGCGATCTCAACGGCATCGAGTTGCGCGCTCCGCTGGATGGGTACCTCTGGACCTACGGGCGTTTCCGGCAGCACGTGGACGTCTCGCTGGCCGCCATCCACCCCTTTGCCGCCCAGGGCGAGACGCTGGCGACGATCGCCCAGCCCGGGCCGCCGCCGGTCGCGGCCATGTAGGCGGGAGGCGCGGCCAACCCCAGGGGCCGTGATGCCGGTCCCGGTCCAGCCGGAGGCTGGACCCCACCTGGACTTCGGCCGCCCTGTTGCCCATGGCTCGTTCTGCCAGCCCCGTGACAAGTCGCTAGTCCTTGACGCGGCTTGTTTCAAGGGGTCTCCGTCGCGCCCGCCCAACACTGCGGGAGTTGCGCCTGCCCCTGTTGCCCCGTCAGGCGCCAGACCGT
>CAZEVX010000289.1:0-3499 GCA_964515705.1 uncultured Verrucomicrobiota bacterium
CAACGATTTCGGCCTCGTTGTTGTCCGGATCGCCGGTCAGGATAGAATCCCGCAGGGCACAGGCGGCGGCGTAGGAGCCGCCCACGTAGCGGGTGGTGACCCAGCGAGTGGTCCGGCGCAGTGCGTAGATTGTCGCCGTCCCGCCCACGCCGGTGTTGGGAATGACGATGACCGTCTCGATGCGCGTGACATCGCGCTCGACGATCGGCTTGAGGATATTGAGCCAGGACATGGGGGGTGATAGGTAAGGGGGAAGAGGTAAGAGAGGAGAGGGTTATCCGGCGGCGCGGAGATTGGCTTCGAGGACGGTTTTGATAGCGTCGAGTTTGCCGGCGGAGTCCACTTGGGCTTTCCAGGCCTGGTGTTCGAGGTCGGCCATTTCGCGTTTTTTCTCGGCGGCAAGATTGAGGGCCTCGCGGCGCGAGCGGACATCGCTGATCCAGCCGCCACGGGCGCCTCGCTTCTCGGCGGCGTCGGCGGCATCGAGGCGGTTCTGAAGCTTGCGAGCCTCGCGCTGTTGCTGGCGTTCCTCTTTGTCCTGGGCGCGGCGAACGGCGGGGGACATGATGCGCTGGGTGAGGCGGGCGGCTTCCTGGTCGGCAAGTTCGGCGGTGCGGCCGGCATCCTGGATTTGGCGGGCGATTGTTTCCTTTTGCTGCTCGGCGCGGGCTTTGACGGTCTCGGATTGGGATTCGGCCTGGGAACGGGCCTGTTGTTGCGCGTCTTTTTTGGCCGCGTCGGCCTGGCGCTGGGATTCCTGGTCGCGGCGCGCCTGTTCCTGGGCTTGGAAGTCGGACCAGTCGCGGGTTTCGTCGGCAGTAAAGCGGGCGTTGATTTGCTCGCGCCTGGCAGGAATGAGTTCCCGACGCTGGATGGCGGCATCGAGGGCAGCCTTATTTTCGCGGACCATGCGGGCGTTGGCGTCGCGCCAGTCCTGGTATTGCTTTTCCAGGCCCTGCAAGGCCGCGGTCTTCTGGGCGATGCCCTCGGTAAGCGCGGTTTTACGCTCGATGAGGTCCGGGGTGGCCTCGGCGCCGGCGGAGCGCCGCTCGAAGTTGGCAAGGTCTTTTTGCAGGGCGGCGAGTTCGGCGCGGGCCTTTTTGATGGCGGTGGAATCGGAATAGTCCTCGAAGTCGCTTTGACGGCCGGCGCGGAACGCGACGACCGAGCGGCGTTCGATTTCGCCTTCATTGGCCTTGGATTCGCGTTCGAGGGCGGCGATCTCGGCATCGTAGCGGATTTGGGCTTCCTGGCGTCTGGCGTTGAAGGCGATGGTTTCGCGTTCTTCCGGGGTGGCGGCCGAGCGGGACTCGCGGGTGGCCTGTTCCTGGATGCCGGCGACGGCGCGTTCGGTATCGGAATCGGCCAGCTTATCCTGGATATCTTTCAGGGCGGCGGCGGCGGAGGTGGCTTGGGAATAGGCCTCGGCCAGGTCGCGCAAGAACTTGGTATGGCCTTCATAGGTCGGGGCCTTGGCGGCGGCCAGAACGTCGTTGAGGCGCTGCTGGGCGGCGGTGAGTTTATCGGTAGCGTCGCTTAGTTCTTTGGCGGCCAGCGCGTTGCGGTTCTGCCATGCCTGCCAGATGCGGAAGGCGATTTGCGCCGCGGTAACGACTCCAACCAGGACCTGGACATAGACCCCCGCCGAACTGAGGACGCGAATCAACGCCTGGACGGCCTTGGCGACGCCGAACAAGGAGGCGATATTGCCTCGTGACGCCATTTCCAGGCCGTAAAAGACCTGTTGAACGTCGCCGCTACGCACCGCCAGGCTGCCCAGAACGTCAGCGGCCTCGCGCGCGCCGGACGTATCCGCGGAGAGCCGGACTTGATAGCGGAGTTCTCTTGACATGACGGCGGGATCGGTTATGATGACTGCATGATTGCTGTTAGAAACGACGCTTGTTTTCAGCCGGCCCGGCGGCCGCGAATCATCGGCCTGCGATCCCGTTCGGAACCGGACGCGGCCGATATTGTGTGCCTGGCGCGGCAGGCAACCGCCGCGGGACTATCCCTGCTGATCCCTGGATCAGGGCAGATGTTTCTGGGAAGGATCATTGCGGCGCTCGTGTGGCTGGCGGCGGCAGTGGTCATATGGTTTCTCCCGCCATTCAGTTGGCTGTCCGTGTTGATCGTTCACTCGTGCGCGGCCATTCATGCCCTGTTTTCAAGAGTCGCCAGGCGGCGCTCGCCGCGTTTCAATAGTTCCCTGAACTGACGGTTCAGCGGCTTTTTCCCCTGCTTTCCCGCGCCTCCTGATATCCCCGACGGCCAGGCGGAACTGGCTCAGGAGCCTGAACTTGGGCGAGGACACGTCGGCGCCCATCTCGCGCGGCAACGCGACGGCGAGCTTGCGCAGCATCATGGCGCAGTAGTCCTCGCTCACCTGCCAGAGCCAGTAGGCGGGGGTCTCGCCGTAGAAGTGGCAGAGTTGGGCGATCACGTCGCCGTAGTCGGCGGCCAGGCTCCTATCCGGTTTGCGCTCGCCCTCGAAGGGCACGTCCACCAGGTCGAGGTCCTCGGGGTTGAGGGCGCGGGCAATGGCCTCGGAGAGTTGCGCCAGGCTGGCGGTCAGGCGGGTGGCCCACCAGGCGATGCGCCAGTGCGCGGTGAGGCGTCCGGTGAGGGCGCGCAAGGCCTCCGGCTGCCGGGCGTTGGCCATGGCGTAGGCGACAACGAGGGTCTCCATGTCGCCGCAGCCGCGGAACCAGGGGCGGCCGAACTGCTCGAGCCAGAGGCGCGCGCCGATCGAGAGCGGCCAGAGGAGGAGCGGCTGGGAGAGCGCGCGGCGGCGGAATGGCCCGAAAGGCAATTGAAACCCGCATAGAACGGGCGGATCGAGGAAGAGGAGCTCGTCGGCGGCGGTGGGCCGGACGCATTTGCCGGCGAGGTGGTTGAGCCAGAGGACGTCCTCGGGGGCGACCTCGATGCCGTCGCGGCGCAGGTCGGCCAGGGCGTCGGCGGCCAGGCGGTGCAGGATGGGGCGTTCGAGGAGCATGGTATTTCGGGAGTCGGGAGTCGGGAATCGGGAGTCGGGAGTCTTCCTTTAATCCGCGGTTAGTTTTTTCACGCCGGTGACTTCGGTTTTCACGAACCCGGTGTTTTCGTCCACGGTGGAGGTGACGGTGATGTCCCAGCCCTCCGCGGCGGGGACGGACGGGACGCCGGCCCAGGTGGTCTTGGCTTCCATGCGGAAGTTGTGGTTCTCGCCCACAAGGTGGTCGCCGTCTTCGTCGTTCTGGTCGGCGTGGTCGCACTGGATGTTGACGCTCGAGTCGATGGGCGAGGCGGCGGAGCCGGCGGTGCCGCCGAGGAAGTCGGTGCAGCCGAAGGCTTTTGCCACGGTAATGCCGTGAGTGGCGTTGCGGAGGGCGGGGCTGGAGGCGTGAGCGCATTCGGCGTGGTTGTGCCCGGTGAGCGACATTTGGGCGTAGCCTTCGCCGGAGGTGGTGATGTTGATTCCGGTGAGGATCAGGCTGTTGACCAGGTCGCCGATGGA
>CAZEVX010000290.1:0-3436 GCA_964515705.1 uncultured Verrucomicrobiota bacterium
ACCTAGTCCCCAAGCAGCTCCGGGAAGCCGGCTTGCCGGGGGGACGGTTGCGCTTCGCGCGGGCCGCACTCCGCGAGATCATCGATGGATATGCGCGCGAACCCGGCGTGCGCGGGCTCGAAAACCAGGTCCGCAAAATCTGCCGCAAGGTGGCGCGCCAGATGGTCGATCGTCCAACCGCCCATGTCGCGGTCGATGGCGCCGCCGTCTCCCGGTTTCTCGGGCCGCGCCAGTTTACCGGCCGCAACCCCTTCCGCCGGCCCGGTCCCGGCGTCGCCATGGGGCTGGCCTGGACCAGTCTTGGCGGCGAAACCATGGTGGTCGAGGCCACCCGGGTGGAAGCGGAAAAGCCGGGATTCAAGCAGACTGGGCAGCTCGGCAATGTCATGGTCGAATCGTCGGAAATCGCCTATACCTTCGTGCGCGCCTTCCTCGACCGCCAGCCGGAGGTCCGGCGCTTTTTCTCCCGCCATTTTATTCACCTGCATGTCCCCTCCGGCGCCACCCCGAAGGATGGGCCCTCGGCCGGCTTGACCATGGCCTGCGCCCTCTTCTCGCTGGCTACCGGCCGGCCGTTGCGGGCCGGCTGGGCGATGACGGGGGAACTAACTTTGACGGGCCTGGTCATGCCCGTGGGGGGCATCAAGGAGAAGACCATCGCCGCCAAGCGCGCCCACGTGCGGCACCTGATCTTCCCGGTGGATAACCGGCGGGATTACGACGAACTGCCGGCCCATGTGCGGCGGGGGTTGCATCCCCATTTCGCGGCGCGATTCGAGGACGCCATCGCCCTCTGCTTCGCCGCGTGCCGGCCGCGCTCCCTTGCCCCGGTCGCGCCGACCCAGCGTTCGCCTGGCCCGCGGCGCGGACGCCGGGCGGGAGGCCCGCGGCAGCGCGGCGCAGCCCGAACCGCCAACCCCGCGCCATGACCGCGCGGCCAGGCGATGCGCCGTCCCCGAAAAGACTTGCATCGGGGCGGGCGCCCGCCGCATCATCGCCGCATGTTGGGACTGCGGCTCGCCGACCAGTGGACCGATTACGACCTGCTCGATGCCGGCGACGGCATGAAGCAGGAACGTTGGGGGGACATCATCCTGGTGCGCCCCGACCCGCAGGTCATCTGGCCGCGCGCCGCGCGCGCGCCCTGGACCGAAGGCGATGCCATCTATCACCGCAGTCCCGAAGGTGGCGGACGCTGGGAGTTCCGGCGGCCGCTGCCCGACTCCTGGATCGTGCGCTACCGCCGCCTCCAGTTCAAGGTCCGCCCGACCGGCTTCAAACACGTCGGATTGTTCCCGGAACAGGCCGTCAATTGGGATTGGATTGACAGCCAGGTCCGCCAGCGGGACGGCGAGGTCTCCTTCCTGAACCTGTTTGCCTATACCGGTGGGGCGACGGTGGCCGCCGCCGCCGCGGGCGCCCGGGTCTGCCATGTGGACGCCGCCGCCGGGATGGTTGCCTGGTGCCGCGACAACGCGGCACGGAATGGCCTGGCGTCCCGGCCCATCCGGTATCTGGTGGAGGATTGCCAGGCCTTCGTGCGCCGCGAACTCCGCCGCGGCAACCGCTACGATGCCATCGTCATGGACCCCCCCTCCTTCGGCCGCGGGCGCCACGGCGAAGTGTGGAAGCTGGAGGACCAGTTGTGGCAGTTGATGCGCGATTGCCGGCAGTTGCTATCCGATCGCCCCCTGCTATTCCTTGTCAACGGCTATACCGCCCACCTCTCGCCGCTGGTGCTGGCCGATCTCCTGGCGGATGTCCTGGCCGTCCCGCTCGCGACGGTGGACGCCGGCGAACTCGGACTGCCGATCCGCCGCGACGGCAAGGTTCTGCCCTGCGGCGTCTGTGCCCGCTGGCCGGCGGGATCCTGACCCCCGGCCGCGGATTCGGTCGTGTCTTACGCGCCCATCATGGGCCAGCCCTGCCTCGGAAGGTGTGAAATAGCGAACTCATGAACTGGACGCCGCGTGAAGCCACGCGATCTACAGTTGTCCTGGATTCGTTGTAGGCCCGGTGCCCGCACCGGGCGAGTATTTCACAACATCTGAAGCCTTACATGGGCCGATCCTTTACGCTTGCCACGCGCCGCCGGTCCGTTCAGAATATCAATACCTGCGGATCGCGCCTAGCGCACGGCACGCCATGAAGACCGCCATCCAGTTGACCGGCCGCAGCCTGCTGCGCCTGTCCGATCTGTCGGACGCGGAGTTGATTTACCTCCTCGACCTCGCCGACAAACTGAAGCGCAAGCGGCAGCAGGGGCGCGCGGGTCGGTTGCTGGCGAACAAGACGATCGCCCTGCTCTTCGAAAAAGCCTCGACGCGCACCCGCGCGGCGTTCACGGTGGCGGCCACGGACGAGGGCGGCCACGTGGAGTTTCTGGATCACCACGACATTCACCTCGGCAAGAAGGAATCCATTCGGGATACCGCCCGCGTCCTCGGCCGAATGTTCGACGGCATCCAGTTCCGCGGCTTCCAGCAGTCGACCCTGGAGACGTTGGCGCGCTATGCCGGCGTGCCGGTCTGGAACGGCTTGACCGACGACGCCCATCCCACCCAGGCCCTGGCGGACTTGATGACCATGCGGGAAGTTTTCCGCCGCCTGCAGGGGCTGAAAGTCGTGTTCCTCGGCGACGGCCGCAACAACGTGTGCCTCTCGCTGATGCTGGGCTGCGCCAAGGTCGGGGCGCATTTCGTGGATTGCACCCCGCCGGCCCTTGCCCCGCCCGGCCCGGCGATCGCGGAGGCCCAGGCCGCGGCGCGGGCCAACGGCAGCACGATCGCTGTCGTGACGGACCCCGCCGAGGCCGTCCGCGGCGCCCAGGTGATCTACACGGATGTCTGGGTGTCCATGGGCGAGGAGGCCAGCTTCGCGGAACGCCGCCGGCTGCTCACGCCCTACCAGGTGACGATGGACCTGATGCGCCGCACGGGCCAGCTCGAGTCCGAGGGCGTCATCTTCCTCCATTGTCTGCCGGCGCTGCACAACCGCGACACCGAGGTCACCCGCGAGCTCGGCGCCCTGGAAGTGACCGACGACGTCTTCGAGGCGCCGTTTTCCAGGGTCTTCGACCAGGCGGAGAACCGGCTGCATACCATCAAGGCGCTGATGGTGGCGACCTTGCCGCGCGGGCGCCGCCGGCCCGGTCCGGGCGGCCCGAAGGTCAACGGGAGCACGCCATGAAGCGGGCGGCGGCGACCGAGTTGGCCGAGATGTCCTGGGAGCAGTTCCAGGCCATGCCGGTCGGCGAGAAGGCCGCCTGTTTCAACGTGCGAGGCCGTCCCTTCAACGTGCTCCTGGCGCAGCAGTTCAACCGCGCCCTGTTGGAGGAACTTGGCGACCTGGCCACCCGCATCCGCCGCCTCGCCAAGCACAAGACGGGCATGGATGCCCTGCGGCGCTTGCTGTCGCACCGCACGGCCATGCTCTA
>CAZEVX010000291.1:0-3392 GCA_964515705.1 uncultured Verrucomicrobiota bacterium
GCGTGGAGCAGGGCGACGATCCGGACCTCCGGCGCCTGCGCCGCCTGCTGGAAAAAACACTACGAATCACGGACTGACCCCTGTGCCCGTTTTCTGCAAAACTACACACAAACGGCACTCGGCAGTGCCGATCTGCAGGCGGAAGTCCTTGTTGAGGCATCGCTTGCCTTGCGATGGATTACATTTCCCCAAGAGCCCCAAGCGCGTATTGTTGCGCCTGACAATCTCCCGTTTTGACGAAGGAGGAGAAGATGGCAGAACGACCGGTCTTTGTTCCTGTGGACACAGGGTTCCAACTCATCCGAGAGAGGCCCACAACCTTCCTCTGGCATCCGGGCATGGCCCCATCTCAGAAGAAGAAGAACGTGGCTGCACTGCATGAATCAGCCCTGCGCCTTGGCATAACGCCGATTCTGGAAGTCTCCACGAAGTCCGATGATCGTCTCGGGCTTCGCCTCAGTGCGTTCAACCTGAAAGTCGAGATGACCGAAGGATGGGCCATCCCTCTCGAATCAGCGTATCAGGGCAGCAAACTCTTTAAATTCGGCGGACCATTCCAAGATATGTACGGGAAATCGGGGTTCGAGATAAAGAAGGATGAACGGCTGAAATCCTCTGGTTCGCTACGCGGTTTTCGGTTCGACGGTCTCGAATGGGAACTGGAGCCAAAGACCGCGTTCTATGACTGGCTCTACATTCATGCCGTGCATCGGGAGCCGGACTTGCGCGGGCACTTGAGCGCCTACGCGGGATTCACGGACATTGAGTTCAACCCTCTCAAGTCCATCAACTGTCAGGCGCGTTCATGCGCCTTGTATGTGTCCCTCTTACGCCGACAAGTTCTTGAGGACGTGCTCCGCAACCGGCAGGTGTTCTTGGATGTTCTGAGCAGGGATTCATTCTACCAACCCCACTCCATAGACAAGAGGCAGGGGCTGCTTTTCAAGATGGAGGAAGAAGACAGTCGAACAACGCCTCGCACTTTACGTCGCGTTCCGCGCCGAAAGTGAAGGCGGGCGTTCGTGCGCGGCGGCGCAAGCCGCCGCTTTGTTGTTGCCGGCACCGGCCCTTCTCGGGCACACTCGGGGCCGTGCAAACCACTCCCAAATCCTTGCGCCTGCAGATCGGTCTCTTCGGCCGCACCAATGTCGGGAAATCGAGCCTGCTGAACCTGCTGGCCGGGCAGGACGTGGCGGTCACCTCGCCGGTGCCGGGGACGACCACCGACGTTGTCGAAAAGCCGATGGAACTCCTGCCGCTGGGCCCGGTGGTGTTTCTCGACACCGGCGGGCTCGACGACCGGTCGGAGCTGGCCGAGCGCCGGCTGCGCAAGACCGCCGGCGTGTTCGACCGCGCCGACGTTGCCGTGCTGGTGCTGGAAGCCGAGCGCTGGGGGCCGTTCGAGGACCAGATCGTCGCCGAGGCCCGGCAGCGCGCCGCCCCGGTCCTCGCGGTGGTCAACAAGGCCGACCTCCGGGCGCCGTCGCCGGAGTTTCTCGACCGGGTGGCGCGCGCGACGGGCGGGCCGGCCCTGGTGTGCTCGAGCGTCGACCCTGCCGGGCGCGACCGCGCCGTGGCGGCCTTCAAGGCGCGTCTGGCGGCCGTCTGCCCGGACACGGCCGTTGCCCCGCGGGCGCTGCTGGGCGACCTGCTGCCGGCCGGCGGCCTGCTGGCGATGGTCGTGCCGATCGATCTCGAGGCTCCGCGCGGTCGGCTGATTCTGCCCCAGGTCCAGGCGCTGCGCGACGCGCTCGACCACGACGCCGCCGCGCTGGTCGTCAAGGAGCGCGAGTACGCCGCCGCCCTGCGCCGGCTGACCGCGCCGCCCGACCTGGTGGTCTGCGACTCGCAGGTGGTGCGAGAGGTCACGGCCGACACGCCGCCGGCCGTGCCCTGCACGACCTTTTCGATTCTCTTCGCCCGCTTCAAGGGCGACCTTGCCGCCCTGGCGCGCGGGGCGGCCGCCGTCGAGCGCCTGCGGGCCGGCGACCGCGTGCTGATCGCCGAGGCCTGCAGCCACCATCCCCTCGAAGACGACATCGGCCGGGTGAAAATCCCGCGCTGGCTGCGACAGTACACGGGCCTCGAACTCCGGATTGACTCCTGCGCCGGCCGCGACTATCCTGATGACTTGGCCGACTACCGCCTGGTGATCCATTGCGGGTCCTGCATGCTCACCCGGCGCGAGACACTCGCGCGCCTGGAGCGCGCGGCGGCCGCGGGGGTGCCGGTGACCAACTACGGCATCTGCATCTCCCTGCTGCAGGGCGTTCTGCGACGCGCGCTGGCCCCGTTCCCGGCGGCCCTGGCGGCCTTCGAGCGGGAACGCCGGGCCGCCGCGGCGGGCGCGGCCGGAAAGACGAAGGTATGACGACCACCGTTGCCACAACCGCCGACTGGGTGCGCGACCGGATTGCGCCGGACCAGGTGGCCAAGTACCTGGTCAATGGCCGCGTCTTCCTGGACGCGCCGGCGCTCGAGCGCGCGCTGCGCGAGGCGCCGCCGCCGGACCCGGCGCGCATCCGCGAGATCATCGCCAAGGCGCGCGCCATCCAGACCCTCGACCTCGCCGAGGCCGCCGCGCTGCTGCGGGTCGAGGGCGGGACACTGTGGGACGAGATGAAGGACGCCGCCGCGGCCATCAAGCGCGCGGTCTACGACAACCGCATCGTGACCTTCGCGCCGCTCTACCTCAGCAATGCCTGCGTCAACAACTGCCTGTACTGCGGCCTGCGCTCGAGCAACGCCGGCATCCGGCGCCAGACCCTGGACACCGATGCCATCCGCGCCGAGACCGAGGTCCTGGCCGGCACGATCGGCCACAAGCGCCTGATCGTGGTCTATGGCGAGCACCCGCGCTCCGGCCTGGACTACATGGTCGAGTCCATCCGCACGATTTACGGCGTGCGCGTCAAGACCCGGCGCGGCACGGGCCAGATCCGGCGCGTCAACGTCAACGCCGCCCCGCTGCGCATCGAGGAACTCCGCGCCCTGCGCGAGGCCGGGCTGGGCACGTTCCAGGTGTTCCAGGAAACCTACCACCCGGAGACCTATGCCCGCCTGCATCCCGCTGGCACCCTCAAGGGCGATTACGCCTGGCGCCTGACCTGCATGCACCGCGCCATGGAAGCCGGCGTGGACGACGTTGGCATTGGCGCGCTCTTCGGGCTCTACGACTGGCGCTTCGAGGTCCTCGGCCTGCTGGCCCACGCCCGCGACCTCGAGCGCGCCTGCGGGATCGGCCCGCACACGATCTCCTTCCCGCGGCTCGAGCCGGCCGCCCACACGCCGTTCGCCGAGGAATCCCGATGGCGGGTCGGCGACGCTGACTTCGAGCGCGCCGTGGTCGTCCTGCGGCTGGCGGTGCCGTACACCGGCATGATCGTCACGGC
>CAZEVX010000292.1:0-3341 GCA_964515705.1 uncultured Verrucomicrobiota bacterium
ATTGCCAGTGCCGGGCAATCGGCGCCGCCGGAGGCGTCGCCCCACCCCGGACGCCGGACTCGGAAAGGTAGGGCGAGCTCTCCGAGCGAGCCGCGCCACAGGATTGCCAGTGCCGGGCAATCGGCGCCGCCGGAGGCGTCGCCCCACCCCGGACGCCCGACTCGGAAAGGTAGGGCGAGCTCTCCGAGCGAGCCGCCCCGCCCCGGACGCCGGACTCGGAAAGGTGGGGCGAGCTCTCCGAGCGAGCCGCCCCGCGGAGTTGCCCGTGCCTGGCAATCGGCGCCGCCGGAGGCGTCGCCCCGCCCCGGACGCCGGACTCGGAAACGGGGCCGGGATCGTTTCCGAATTGGCTGGCCGTTCCCTGTTGTGTCCGACGGGATTCGATCCCGACCGCGATTCCGATACCGACCCCAAGAAAGACACGAATCGGACATCAAAGATCGGCGCCCCTGCTAACCGCCAGACGCCCCAGCGTCTCGACGCAGTACATCAGGGCGCGCGGAAGATGGAACGGGTCCTTGACCGGCAGGCAGACGACCTCGCGGAACGGCCAGCCGCGGCGGTCGAGCCGCTGGGTCCACTCGCCGTGCCCGGCGACGGGGAAATGGGCGAAGGCATAGCGGTCCACCCGCTCGAAGGCCTCGAGGAACCAGGGATCGCGGCTGTGTTCATAGGCCAGGAGCAGGGCATAAAGCGCCTCGGTGTGCGGCCACCAGAGCTTGGCGTCGGCGAATGCCCAGCCGACCTCCGGCCGCCCGTCGGCGTCCACGGCCAGCCGAAGGCCCCCGTACTCCGCGTCCCAGCCGAGGTCGAGATGGCGGCGGATCAGGCGGCCGGCCTCGCGCAGCCGGGCGGCGTCGTTCCGGTCGCTGGCGATGTGCATCTGGAACCACATGTCCTCGATGACGTGGCCCGGGACGACCGTCGTGCCCAGCGGCGGCGGGCCCTCGCGGCCGTCGGCCAGGATGCGTTCCAGGACGAGGTCGCGGTCCGGGCGGTAGAACCGCGTAAAGATCTCGTCGCTCATGGCGCGTGCCGCGCAACGGTAGCGCTCGTCATTCAGCCATTGGCCCAAATCCCAGAACGCCAGCGAAAAGATCATCGGCAAGCCGTGGACCCGAAAGCCGGCGGGTACCGGGTACGGTTCGGCCGGGATAGCCTCGTGCGGCCGGGCAAGGATATCCAGGGTCAGGTCGGCCGTCCGGCGCGCGAGGCCGGCATAGCGGTCCTCGCCCGTCGCCCGGCCCAGCTCCGTCAGGCCGTAGAGCGCGAACCCGTTGACGTAGACGCTGACGCAGCCGTCGAGGACCGCGCCGTCGCCGATGCAGGTGTTCAGCCCACCGGCCGGGTCCACGGCGTGCCGCAGCCAGAACGGGATGACGCCGTGCGAGGCTTGCCCGCCTCAGGTGGGGCACGCGGCCTACAGTTTTCCTGTGCGTTTCGCCGCGCGTTGTAGGCCCGGTGCCCTCACCGGGCGATGGTTATCACCGCTTAGACCTAACCTCTACCCAGTGGACCGCGTTCAGACGCCGCGCGGAGCGCGGCGTCCACCCCGGCTGGTGTCGAGTCAGTTGGGAGGTTATGGATCTGTCTTGATGGGTCGCGAGACTACTCAGGCTCCCGCCTTCGGACGCCACCACGCGCCGCCGGTGTCATCGGAGCTTCATCAGTCCTCCGGCCGGAACGACTTCGTAGGCGCCGTGCAGCAGTTGCTGTAGCTGCCGGCCGTGCGGTACCAGTTGCTGTAACCGCCGCCCGTCAGCCGGCGTAAACCAGGGGTCTATCATCCTGATGGCAGTGTTGGAGCGTCCGCGCTGCGCCCTGAAGCCAGCGCCGCGCCGGTTGGACGGCGCCGATCGAGCAGCCAGGCGGCCAGGCTGATGGCCGCCGCCGCGCCGAGGTTGGCCCAGACGGAGCCCGGCCAGGCATTCGCCGCCGCGTCCCCGACCAGGGACAGCACGGTCCAAAAGGCCAAGCCCGGGATCGCCAGCGACGGGTCGTACCGCAACACGGCCATGAAGACCGCCAGGCCAAGAACGGCCAGGCCGAATCCTGCCGGAATCCAGACCCAATCACTCCGGTCGTTGACCAGGCCGCCCACCAGGGCCAGGCCGGCGGCGGCGAACAGCCCCCATCCCAAGGCCCGGCCGCGCACGCCGCCGCGGGTCGCCCGGTTGAACGCCTTGACCGCGAACAGCGCCAGCATCGCGTCCAGCACGAAGCCCCGCAGCGGCCGAAGCACCGCCGACAGCCACGGCCAGGCGGCGTTGAGCGCGTCCAGATCGGGCCAGGGAGGCGTGCGGCGCAGGTCCAGCAACCCGAGCGCCAGGAACGCGGCCGTGATCCCCGCGCCCACCGCCAGGGCGGGCACGCCGCGCCGGCCGGTCCACGCGCCGGCCCTGCCGGCGGACCCCGTCTCGTCCCAGCCCCAAACAATGGCCGTCAAGAGGGCCGTCAGCGCCGGCATCAGCAGGCCGTCGCCGACGAGGATCGCACTGACCGCCACGCCCACCTGGGTTTTCCAGGGAGACGCCGTGCTGAATGCGAACAGGCGGGCCGGCCAGTCGTTCCATGCCAGGACCAGGTTCACCGCGCTGAACCCGGCAAACGCCACCAGGAACACCCGGCCGTCAAGGTGGCAGCGTCCCCAGCGGAACAGCGCCAGGACGATCCCCAGCAGGAACGCGCCGGCGACCAGCGTCGCGCTAGCGAAAAACACGGTTTCCGGCAGGCTCTCGGCCTCGCGGGCTTCGCGTTGCCAGGTTTCCGGAACATGCACGAACCGGCTGATGTCGCTGACGCGATCGCCGGCGATCTGCACGCCCAGGCGCGCTTCCCCCTGGGCCAGGGCGATGCCGGGCGGCGCCTGGAACTCGAAACGCCAGTCGGTCCGGTCCGGGTGCCGGGTCGAGGTGGCATCGCGTTCGCGCAAGACAGCGGCCGCGCACCCGCACGCCTCGGCGGCGGCGGCGGCCGCCAGGCGCCGCGCCTGGTCTTCGGTCAAGGCGGCGCCCGGCCGCCCTTCGGGGAGGGTGTGCCGGAACCGGATCACGCGGCCGGCGCCGTCGACGGCCAGGGCGTATTCCTCGGCGCGCTCGGCAACGTCGGCGCCGTCAAAGCGGGCCAGGCGCACCTGCCAGCGCGGCGGCTTCAGATAGCTGTCGAGGAGGCGGCGATAGGTCTCCGGCCCGGACGTTCGCCAGACGAACCCGTGGTCCTGGTCCGCCTCCGTCGCAGGCGCGCTCAACAGCCTCCAGTCGCCGCCCAGCGACAGGCCGCGCGCCTGCATCTCCTCCCGCGCGCGCGCCTCGGCCTGGAGGCGCGCCAGGGGCAGCGCCGCC
>CAZEVX010000293.1:0-3330 GCA_964515705.1 uncultured Verrucomicrobiota bacterium
CGGTCTGGCGCCTGACTGGGCAACAGGGGCAGGCGCAACTCCCGCAGTGTTGGGGGCACTGATCACGGCGTCGACGGACGTATACTTGCCCGGTCTGTCGTGCCGGCGGCGTCCAGCAGGTGGAACGGCCAGCCGGCGAGCTGCCCGAACATGGCGCAGACCTGCGGCAGGACCGGCAACTGATCGAGTTGCTCGAAGGTCACGGGCGAAACTCCGGGAGGCCGCCGGCGGGCGGCGCGGCGCGGTGCGGGCAGCGCTCAGGGGCGGCGCGCCCCAGGACAACGTCCTCGGCCAGCGCAGCGCAGGAGGGCGCGCCGCAGGCGCCGCAATCGCGGCCCGGCAACCGCCGCACGAGCTCCTCGATGGCGCCCAGCTTGGCGATCGCCCGACGCATGTCGGGGTCCAGGCGCACGCCGGCGCGGGCCAGGAACGGGGCGCGCCGCCGCACGGTGCGCGCGTGCGGGTCCGGCGGCGGGCCGCCTGGCCGGGCCGCCCAGCGGTGGCGCGCCATCGTGGCCGCTTCGCGGTACAGCGGCGACCCGAAACAGCCGTGGTCGCAGAGGAACAATTCCAGCACCTGGACGTCCTCGTCCCATTGACCCATCTCGAGCGCCTCCAGGGTGCGCTGCACCTCGCGCACCCCGGCGACCACGAGAACATCCGGCGGCGGCTCGGCGGCCATCCCGTCCGCCGCGGCCTGCCCGGCATGCCCGATCGAGTTCGGCCGCAACAGCGGCCGGACGGCGTTCACCAGGGCATCCACGGGAACCAGCCGGCGGGCATCCATCCCCGGAAACGCGGCCAGCGCCGTGCGCTGGCCGGGGCACGCAACCGCCCACGCCAGGGACTCGGCCGCGAGCGTCTCGGCCGCGGCCGTCAGGGGATCGGCAAACGGCGCCAGGCAGGGAATCAGCGAGGGAAACCGCATTTCGATCAGGTTGATCGCGGCCGGGCAGAGCGCGGGCATGACCGGGCGGCGCGTCCCCTTGGCGGCATGCTCCCGGGCGGCGGCGTGCAAGGCGTGTTCCCAGGCATCGAGACATACGATCCGCTCGAATCCCAAGCGACCGAGCGCCGCCTCGACGGCCTCGACGGGCGTGCCGGGGCCGAACTGTCCAAACAGCGCCGGCGGCACGACCAGGAGGGTCCCGGACGGCAAGGACGGCAGCTCGCCGCCGCTGACTGCCAAGGCGCCCGCCGGGCAGACCGACAGGCAGGCCGTGCACTCGATGCAGTGGGATTCCAGGATCAGCGGGCGGCCATCGCGCACGCGCAGCGCCCCGGTCGGGCATCCAAAGAGGCACTGCAGGCATTGCCGGCAGCGACCGTCCCGAACATGCAGGCTACCCGCCAACGGTCCGCCGGCCGGCGCCGCCTCGGAAAACACGACGGCCACGCTGAGACGCGTTCCCTGCCCGACGGTCGTCCGGATCTCGAAGGCATCGCTGTTCCGCCGGATGTTGGGCAGGCCCATCCCGGCGCCGAATCCCAGCTTGCGGGCGGCTTCCGGCGCCGTGGAAAAACCTTCCTGCATCGCCCTTGGAATATCTGGGATCCCCGGACCCTCGTCCTCGACGTCCAGGTCCAGGCGGCCGGGATTGAGACGGAACCGCAGGACGCCGCGGCGGGCGTGGATGACCACGTTCATTTCGGCCTCGTAGGCCGCGATCGCCGCGCGGCGCACGGCCTCGGGCGGGGCGCCGATTTTCTTGAGCAGCTCCTTGAGGGTCGCGGAGGCCCCGCCGGCATGCTCGTAATCCCCGCCCGCGATCGGCAACACGCCACTCTTCATCGCGCGTCCCCACCCCGGAGTCACCCCCCGCCGAATCCGCCTGGCGCTTTCGGCGGCGCGCCGACCGCGGCATCCCCCGTCGCTTGTTCCCGCAAACACGCGGTCAGCCGCCGCCAGGTCTCCTCCATGCTCGTGTCGGCCACCAGCACGGCCACCCGGCAGGCCGCCGCCTCGGCCAACACGTCCGGGCCGGGCAGTTGTCGATCCGTCAGGCAGATCGCCGGGGCGCCCATCAAATCGGCCACGCGCACGATCGGGCATCCGGCCAGCCGGGTTACCAGCAGCGTCTGCCCGCCGGCCTGGTCGAGCAATCGGCTGATGTGGGCGCCTTGCGCTACCCGCGCGATGCAGACGCCCGCCCGCGGCGGGGGCGTGATGACCCGCAGACCTGTCCGCTGCGCCAGCGTTAGAAGGTCCATGACCGTTGACTTTCTCGGGTTGCCGTTAGCATACGCGTCCGCCGGCCGCGCGCAAAGCGCAAAGATCGATTGGCCGGTCGGCCTTGCCGGGCGATTTTTTATGAACTTCCGGATTGACGGCGGAACACCGACCGCCTAGGATGCTGCTAATGGATGGCTGGACATCCAGTTGCGACCAGGGCCCGGGAGTCCGGAAACCGTGGGGACGCGGGGATTGGCCATCGCTCCATTGTGGGGAGAGGGCAGTTGATGAACATCTATGTTGGCAACTTGGCGTGGGAAATGACGGACGACGATCTGCGCGCCGAATTCGAGGCGTTTGGCAACGTACGCGCCGCCCAGGTCATCAAGGATAAGCTGACGGACCGCTCGCGCGGGTTCGGGTTCGTCGAGATGGATTCCCCGGCCGAAGCCCAGGCGGCCATCAAGGCCCTCAACGGCAAAGACCTCAAGGGCCGTCCCCTCACCGTCAACGAAGCCCGCCCGCGCGCCGACCGGCGCGTGTAGGCGGCGCTCGCCCGTTCACAACGGCCATTCATCCCGCGCGGCGCGGGGCGGGTGGCCGTGGCGCGATGAGTCTCCTGGCGGCCTGGCCGACGATGCGGCGTGGCGCTGCCGGAGGCCGCCGCGGCGAACCCCGAACCGGCGCAGCACCGGCCGCGCGGCCGGCACGCGGCGGCGCACGCAGGCAACCGCCCGGCGCGCGGCCCGGACATGCGGCGCCAGCAGCAGCACGCCCGCGGCGATGAATCCCCATCCCGGCATGACCGGCACCACCCAGCCGATTATGCCCAGCAGGATCAACAGACAGCCGCCCCCGATCCGCCAGGTCGTCCTGGATAGCATGCTCATGGATTCCGAGGCGCCGCCGATTCCCTTTCATGGCCACGGCGCGCGGCAACACCCCGGCCCCGACGATGGCAACCGCCTGGCGGCAAGGCAAGCGCAAAACGCGCGCCCACCAGCCGCGTGCCACACGGCGGGAGGCGAGCTATCGGCGGGCGCCTGCCGCCCAGAGACATGGTGGGCCGGCCAAAACTGCGGGAGTTGCGCTTGTCCGCGGGCACTCCCGGCGCGATCCGTGCACGGGAACGGCTCAGCGCAGCTTCGCCCTCCACG
>CAZEVX010000294.1:0-1012 GCA_964515705.1 uncultured Verrucomicrobiota bacterium
TTCGCGCAAGGTGATGCCGATGATCGTCAGCTGGCCCTCGCGCCCGAACATCCGCTGGGCGGCCGCCAGCGGAAGGAAAACCGTGCCGTCGTCCTGCGAGCCCGTCCGCTCCAGGACGCCGACCACGGTCAGGGCATGCAGAACGGGATCCACCTTGCCGTGCGGCACGACGGAGACGTAGAAGGTGTCGCCGACCTTGCGCTGCTCGAACTCGGCGGCCTCGTAGCCCATGACGACCTCGTGCGTGGCCGTCGGCGCGAACCAGCGGCCGCCGTCGAAGCCCGGCCCCGTGTTCAGCGCCAGCCACGGTTTCATGCGTCGGAAACTGTCCGCGTCCACCCCCGACAGCACCGTGAAGGCCGAGGCGGCCGCCGAGCCGTCCGGCCCCGCGCCGGGCTTCTCGGCGATGCCGATGAAGATCGGCGTGATGGCCTCGACGTCGGGGTCGGTCCGGATCCGCCGGTGGGCGTCTTCGGGCAGGTAGAGCAGCCCGGTGCCGCCCTTGAGCATCATGGTGGCCGCCTCGTAAGGGCAGCCCTTGGCCATCACCATCACCTGGAAGCCCAACTGCTCGATGCTGCCGGCAATCGCTCGCCGATACCCGAGGTTGAAGCCGCCCAGGCTGACCGCCACCGCCACGGCCAGGCCCACGCCTCCCGCCGTGAGCGCCGACCGGGCGGGCCGGCGCGTCAGGTTTCGCCAGGCAACAGTGGCATACGTCATGGCGTCGTCCGCCGTTCGAAGGTGATGCGCGTGCCGACGAACTCGTGGTGGTCGCCCTTGCGAATCCATTCCCCCTCGACCTCCGCCGCGGCCCCGACGCGCCGCGGCAACTCCGGAAAATAATCGCCCAATTCCACGCGGATCGAGCGCCCGTCGCCGTCGGCCAGAAACAGCCAGCATCCCCGGGCCGGGCACTGGCGCTCGATGGTCCCCCGGACCCGCACCGGCTGCCGGTAAAACGCGTCGGGCGTCTCCAGTAGTTGGGCGATCGCGACCGCGGGCGCGCCGG
>CAZEVX010000294.1:1022-3301 GCA_964515705.1 uncultured Verrucomicrobiota bacterium
CCCCAAAATGCTCGGTTTGAGGGCGCCGGCAGCCGGCTACCAATGCCGTCAGAAGGATTCCAGCCAGCGTGATCCGGATGGTCTTCATGGGGCGGGTTCCTTGGGGGGACGAGCCCGTGCGGTTTGGGCGCGCTCGAAAAAAGGATCGTGGCGCCGGTCGAACACCAGGAGATCGAGCAGGATCAGGTTCTTGCGTACGCCGCGGAGGGTCGCGTCCCAGTCCGGACGCGCCGCCTCGGGCAGCCCCGCCGGCGCCGCCAGGCGCGCGACCTGGTCGCCGGCGTTTCCGGGGTCCGCGGCGGCGAAATAGTCGTGCTTGTAGAAATCCGCCAGCGACAGCCCGGTGAACTGGCCGGCGGCCGCGGGATCGCGCAGCGCGGCGCGACCCGGGCTTTCGAGGCGCTGGTAGAACATCCGGCGGATGCTTGCCGTGTCCGGGGCCACGGACAGGAAGACCTGGATGACGCCGCCGCGCCCCGGGACGTTGACACCGTGCACGTAGCCGACGCGGGTGTCGCCGCGGAACACGGAATACACCGTATAGGGCGTATCCAACGCCTCGTAGACGGGGTCGAGGTCGCCGCCCACGCGCGCGCGCAGCACCGCGTACCCCTCGCGCCCGCGCGGCATGCGGTTCAGTTCCCTGACGTCCTCGCGGTAGGAGGTCATGTCCGGGTACAGCGCCTTGAGGTCGCGCGCCGGGTTGCTCAGCGTGCAGCCGATGGCGGCGAACGCCGCCGGCGCCGCCAGTCCCAGAGCCGCGGCCGCGAGGATTCCGACGCGCTTCATGATGCGCTCCCTGCTTACCAATACCGATAGTATTGCACGGTCGCGAGCGTGTCGTCAACGTCCGCGGGCGTTCGGAGCTGGCGTTCGACCCCGAGGGCGATCCAGTGCAGCGCCGCGTTGTCCACGGCATTCCGGAAATAGCGCGTCAGCACCAGGATCGCGCGCTCGTCCACGGGACCCGGCATGTCCAGGCCGTCATCGTCCGCCGCCCGGTGTCCGCGGTCGGCATAGAAGTACTGGGCGGCGGCGCCCCAGCGGCGGCCGGGATGCAGCCAGTCCGCCTGTGCCAGGCCCGACCAGACGGCCGCCGACTCGTCTTGGCCGCAGGCGCCTTCGCCCGTGACCGTCAGCGGCCCCAGCCGGGAATCGAACCGCTGGCGGACATCCGCCCCGGCGCGCCAGGTATTCACCGCGCCGGGCCGCGCGGCGTGCGGGTCCACCCGCTGGCCGCAGGCCCCGCTGACCCCGGCTTCCAGGCCGCGCTCGAATAGCGCCGCGCTGCCCAGGCCCAGCCGGCCGGCCGCCAGCCCGGCCTGCCCGTCGTAGGTCTGGTCGGGCCCGGCGCCAAGGAGGTACCCCGCCTGGTAGTCTAGGTCTGCCGCGGCGTTGCCGTAGGCCGTCACCTGCCAGTCGCGGTCGGCGCCGAAGACGCGGTCGTTGGATAACTGGAGCAGGGTGCCGTGCGTGTCGGTGGCGGTATTCAGGCCGAACGGGATGTAGAATCGGCCGACGCGGAGATTGAACCGGCCGGGACCGCCCAGCAGATTATACCCGTCCACGACCGCATTGTGGGTCTCGTAAGTCCAGCCCTGGGCGTCCAGTCCCATCGGGTCGGCGGCGGTATCCAGCACGTGGTTACGGTAGACGAGGCGGCCCTGGTAGTCGGCCGCCGCCACGGTGCGCGTCGCGGTGGCGAAGCGTTTCTGGACCTCGAATCCCGCCGAGACCCGGGTATAAACGGCGTGCGTTTCCCGGAACTCTTCGGCGCCGGCCGTTACGGTCCCGTACAGTTCCTTGCGCAGCAGCAGGTTCTCGCGCCACCAGGGGAGGGCCGCCTCCGGCGCCGGAGGCAGGGTCGACGCCTGCACGCCGGCGAAAGGGTCTTCGGCCCGCAGCGTGGCGGGCCAGGCCAGGAGCAGCAGCAGGCTGGCGCATCGCGGCTTCATCGCACGCCTACAGGCTATCCCGCCGCCGGGAGCGGCGCAAGCCAAAGGCGCGGGGCGCAAATCCGCGCGTAAGGGGCGTCGGCGGCATCCGGTCTTGTGGCGAAAAACTGCGGGAGTTGCGCCTGCCACTTTTGCCCACGTGGATGGCGAAGCTCCCGCCTGCGCGGCGCGTCAAGCCGCCGCTACGGCGCGCATGACGCTGAGCCGTTCCCGTGCACGGATCGCGCCTTTGACCGGCGCGGCTCGAGAGGAGCCTCGCCCGCGCGTATCCCAGCGGCCGCACAGGCTGTGCGGCCCTACCTATACCGGGCAACGCAGGTAGGG
>CAZEVX010000295.1:0-3277 GCA_964515705.1 uncultured Verrucomicrobiota bacterium
GTTCCCCTGCACGGATCGCGCCGGGAGTGACCGCGGACAAGCGCAACTCCCGCAACTCGGGGTAGCCGCGGCGCGGCTCGACATCGCGGCCGAACCTGCTAGGATGGATGTCGCCATGAGCCCAACCGAGCCTTCCGCCTGCCACGCCCGCGCCGCGCTCGCCAAGGCGCGGCGCCTCGTCGTCAAGGTCGGCAGCCGCGTGCTGGTACAGCGCACGGGACGCCCGGCCATGCCCCGCATCCGGGCGCTGGTGCGCGACCTGGCCGCCCTGCGCCGCGCCGGCCGCGACGTGGTGCTGGTGACGTCCGGGGCGATCGGCGCGGGCATGGAAGCCCTCGGCATGACGCAGCGCCCGCAGCGGCTGCCGGCGCTGCAGATGGCGGCGGCCGTCGGCCAGAGCCGGCTGATGGCGCGTTACGACAAACTATTCGCGGCCGAGCGCTGCATCATCGGCCAGGTGCTCCTGACCCACGACGACCTCAAGCAGCGCGACCGCCACCTCAACGCCCGGCAGACCATGCTGGCCATGCTGCGGGCCGGCGTGATCCCGATCGTCAACGAGAACGACGTCGTCGCCGTGGACGAGATCAAGGTCGGGGACAACGACCTGCTGGCCGCCCTGGTGGTGCAGTTGATCGACGCCGACCTGCTCATCCTGCTGACCTCGGCCGACGGTCTGCGGGCGCAGGGGCCCGGCGGCCGCACGCGGCGCGTGCCGGAGGTCGCGGCCGTGACCCCCGAGGTGCTGCGCCTGGCCCGCGGCAAAGGCGGCGGGCTTTCCACCGGCGGCATGGCCAGCAAACTCGAATCGGCCCGCGCGGCCGCGGCCGTGGGAGCGGCCGTGGTGATCGCCGACGGGCGCCGGGCCGGCACGATCGGGCGCGTGGCGGCCGGGGAGGACGTCGGGACCCTGATCCGCCCGGCGGTCGCGGACCGCGCGGACCGCCTGTCGGGCCGCAAGCGCTGGATCGCCTTCTTCCACCGGCCGCAGGGCGCGCTCATCGTGGATGCCGGAGCGCAACGCGCCCTGGCGCGCCGCGGCACCAGCCTGCTGCCGATCGGCGTGCGGGCGGTCGAGGGCAATTTCGAGGCCGGGGCGGCCGTGGACATCCGGACGATCGACGGGGCGCTGATCGCGCGCGGCCTGGCGTCGCACGCGAGCCGGGACATCGGCCGCCTCCTGGGCCGGCGCTCGGACGCCGTGGCGGCGCTGCTCGGGGCCGGCGCGGCGCCGGAAGCCGTCCACCGCGACAACCTCGTGCTGCTGGAGGCCGCCGGCGCGCCAACAATCGCCCCGGCAGTCACGGGCCGGCCGGCCGGATGCCGCCCAGCGTCTCCGCACTCAACCCCGGCTCACGCCGCGATTACTTGAGCGTCGGATCGGCCGCCGGCGGAGCCGGTGGCGCGGCGGTTGTCCCGGCATCCGGCTGGATCAAAACGGCCGACGGCGCCGCCACCGGCGGAGGCGCCGCGGCCGGCTTGGCGTCCGGCTCGATCAGGACCGCCGGCGGGGGTTCCCCCGGGCGCGGCGGCGGGCCCTCCAGGCGGGGCACCGGCAACTGCGACCGCCGCACGTCATAGGGATTATAGGCGCGGCGGGGCATGTTGACATCGGTCAACGTCAGGCCATAGCGGCCGGCCAGCCAGGTCCACTCGCGCGGCGTGAAGTGGAAGAGGAGGTCGAGTCCGTTGATCAGGTCGGCGGCTTGCAGGCTCTTGAGGCGCGTCGTCTCGGCGCCCCAGAGGGCGTCGCGCGGCACGGCCGCCGGCAGCATCTCGTCGCCGCCGATGATCACGACTTGGCGCGGCGGCGGCCCGTTCAGGAACGCGCCTTCGCGGAAGCGGTCGGCGGCGACATACTGCCAGTCGCCCCGGCGCCAGGCAAACAGCAAGGGATCGTCGGCCGCGGGTTCGCCGCGGTAGGACACCAGACCCGCGCCCCGCAAGGTCGCCATGTCCATGGCAATCTGCAGGACGCGGGCGCGGGCCGGCGCGACCAGCAGCACGGTCTCGCGCGGCGGCGCCGCCCTTCTGGCCGGGGCCTCGAGCGCCAGCGCGCCCACGCACACTCCGAGCACGATCCACCCGCAATTCCGGCGTCTTGACATGGCATCCCCTCCTCTAGAAAACCGGCTCCCGATACCCCCGCGCTGGTTGTTCCCTGCACTATAGCGCCAGGCCGCGACCTGACAAGCCCCCCGCGGCCCGGTCAAGGCCGGATCATGGCCCGGAACCGCCGCCGCCGCTCCGCGAAGGCCGCCGGCCCGGCGGCCGCCAGGCGATCGAGCCCAAAGGCCTCGACGGCGAACGAGGCGGCGACGGTGCCGCCGACCATGGCGCGCCGCAGGGCCGCCGGGGTGATCGCCCGCGCGCGCGCCAGGGCGCCCATCAGGCCGCCGGCAAAGGCGTCGCCGGCGCCGGTCGGGTCCCTGACAACCTCCACGGGAAACGCCGGCACCAGCGCCACGTCGCGCCGCGACACCAGCAGGCTGCCATGTTCGCCCTTCTTGACAATCACGGCGCGCGGCCCGAGCGCCAGCACCTTGCGCGCCGCGTCCAGCAGGTGCGACGCGCCCGTCAGGTCGCGGGCCTCGCCATCGTTCAGCAGCAGGAGGTCCACCCGGCGGATGACCCGGAGCAGTGCCGGCCGCGCCGTGCGGATCCACAGGTCCATGGTATCGGCCGCGACCAGCCGCGGGGCAGTCATCTGGTCCAGGACATGCAGCTGCAGCGACGGGGCGATGTTGGCCAAAAACAGGAACCGGGCGGCGCGGTACGCCGCGGGCAGTTGCGGCGAAAAGTCCGCAAACACGTTCAGGGCCGTCGCCAGGGTGCGGCGCCGGTTCATGTCGCGCTCGTATCGGCCCGACCAGCGGAAGGTCTTGCCCGGCACCTGCTGCAACCCCCGCAGGTCAATCCCCAACCGTCCGAACAGCGCCCGGTGGCGCGCCGGAAAATCGGTCCCAACCACACCCACCATCCCCGGCCGTGCCAGGCGCGAGGCCGCCGCGCAGGCATAGCTGACCGACCCCCCCAGCACGCCGCGGCGGGTTTCCGCCGGCGTGGCGATCGTATCCAATCCGATCGATCCCACGACCACCAGGTCGGGGACCCGACGGGCTGTTCCGGGAACCATGCGCGCCTGCCTTTCGCGACCCGCACCACCACAGGGTCATTTGCATTGTCACCGGCCATCCCGCCGTGTCAATGCTTTTCCGGAAACCCCGATGTGCGGGAGTTGCGCTTGTCCGCGGTCACTCCCGGCGCGATCCGTGCA
>CAZEVX010000296.1:0-3261 GCA_964515705.1 uncultured Verrucomicrobiota bacterium
GGCCCTACCCATTCCGGGCATCGCAGGTAGGGCGGGACAGCCTTGGCCCGCCGCCGCTGTCCCGCCCCCTGAGGCGTGTGACGGCCACCCGTACCGGCCCGCGGGGCGGGCGCCGCGCTGACGCCATCCCCGCCACTGGAAATCGCGCGGAACCTATCCCGATGGTATGGAAGGCGTGATGGCGGGCGAGCGTCCTCGTGAGCCGCAGGGACGGCGTCGGGAACATAGCCGGCCCGCGTGGGGGTTACCCTTACACGCGGATTTGGGACTGTCACGCAACACCGGCCAACTTGGGGATTGACTCCCCCTCCGCCGTGGGTAAGATGCCCCCGTTTTTTTTTCACGGCGCGTCCGGCGGCCTGCCCGGCGGCGCCGCGGGCGCAACCCCATGCGGGCGAAGGAGCGACTCGGCGATGAACGGCACCCTGGTGACTTGGAAACGGACGGCATTCCTGGCGACCCTCGGCGGCCTGTGGGCGGCGGCGGCCCGGGCGGACGCGCCGGCGGCGGCCACCACGTCCATCACGCCGGTCTGGTGGATCGCCCCGATCGGCGCCGTGCTGGCGCTGGTCTTCGCGGCCTTCTTCTACCGGCGCATGATGACCGCGCCGGCCGGCAACGCCAAGATGGTCGAAATCGCCGGCTATGTGCGCGAGGGCGCCATGGCCTACCTGATGCGCCAGTACAAGGTCGTGGCGCTGGTCTTCCTGGTCCTGATGGTGATCCTGGGCGTCCTGGCGGCGTTCGGCGCGCAAAACCCGTTCGTGCCCGTGGCCTTCCTGACGGGCGGCTTCTTCTCGGCGCTCTGCGGCTATATCGGCATGACCACCGCCACGCGGGCCTCCTCGCGCACCGCTCAGGGCTGCAGCGAGAGCCTCAACCGCGGCCTGCAGGTCGCCTTCCGCGCCGGGTCCGTCATGGGCCTGGTGGTCGTCGGCTTCGGCCTGATTAACATCGCCCTCTGGCATTTGATCCTCGACAAGCTGGTCTACACCGCCCAGCACATGGCCGACGGCCTGACCTTCCTCGGCATGACGGTCGTCGAAAAAGGCTGCACCCCGGTCCAGAAACTGGTGCACGTGGCAACCACCATGCTGACCTTCGGCATCGGCGCCTCGACCCAGGCGCTCTTCGCCCGCGTCGGCGGCGGCATCTACACCAAGGCCGCCGACGTCGGCGCCGACCTGGTCGGCAAGGTCGAGGCCGGCATCCCCGAGGACGATCCCCGCAACCCGGCGACCATCGCCGACAACGTCGGCGACAACGTCGGCGACGTGGCCGGGATGGGCGCCGACCTCTATGAGTCCTACTGCGGCTCGATCCTGGCGACCGTTTCGCTGGGCGCGGCGCTCGGCACCAGCAAGGGCTTCGACGCCGCCGTCGGCCTGATGACCGCCCCGCTGGTGGTCGCCGGCCTGGCGATCGCGCTCTCGATTATCGGCATCTTCCTCGTGCGCACGCGCGAGGGCGCCAACCAGAAGCAGCTCCTGCGCGCCCTGCTGACCGGCACGCTGACCGCCTCGCTGCTGATTCTCGCCGCCGTGATCGTCATGGCCCTGATCGGCATGATTTCCTGGGGCATCGTCGGCGCGGTGATCGCCGGCCTGCTGGCCGGCGTGCTGATCGGGCAGGCCACGGAATACTACACCTCCCCGGACTTCGCCCCGACCCGCGGCATCGCCGAGCAGGCGCGCATGGGGCCGGGCACCACGGTGATTGACGGCCTGGCGACGGGCATGTACTCGACCGCCCTGCCGGTGGTCATCATTTGCCTGGCGATCCTCTTCGCCTTCGGGCTGGCCGGCGGGTTCCACGACATCGCCCTCGGGGTCTACGGCATCGGCTTCGCCGCCGTCGGCATGCTCTCGACGCTCGGGATCACCCTGGCCACCGACGCCTACGGGCCGATCGCCGACAACGCCGGCGGCAACGCCGAGATGGCCGGCCTCAAGCCCGAAGTCCGCGAGCGCACCGACGCCCTCGACGCCCTCGGGAACACCACGGCGGCCACCGGCAAGGGCTTCGCCATCGGCTCGGCGGCCCTGACGGCCATGGCGCTGCTGGCGGCCTACATCGAGGAGGTCAAGCTCTGGATCGGCAAGCTGGCCGGGGCCAGCGGCGAGTACCTGGGCTTCACCAAGGCGGTCGTCGAGAACGCCGAAATCCCGGCCTTCGTGGACCGCTTCGGCCTGCACATCATGAATCCGCTGCTGATCTGCGGCCTGTTTCTGGGCGGCATGATGGCTTTCCTCTTCTGCGGCATGGCGATGAAAGCCGTCGGCCGCGCCGCCGGCGACATGGTCAACGAGGTGCGCCGCCAGTTCCGCGAGAAGCCGGGCATCATGGCCGGCACCGACCGCCCGGACTACGCCCGCTGCGTGGCGATCTCGACCGCCGGCGCCCAGCGCGAGATGATGATCCCCTCCCTGATGGCCATCGTGGTGCCGGTGCTGACCGGCCTGGTGCTGGGCGTGCCGGGCGTGCTCGGGTTGCTGGCCGGCGGCCTGGCGACGGGCTTCGTGCTGGCGACGATGCTCAACAACGCCGGCGGCGCCTGGGACAACGCCAAGAAGTTCATCGAGAAGGGCAACTTCGGCGGGAAAAAGCTGCCCGACGGCAGCAAGAACCCGGTCCACGCCGCGGCGGTCATCGGCGACACGGTCGGCGATCCCTGCAAGGATACCAGCGGGCCGTCGCTCAACATCCTGATCAAGCTGATGAGCATGGTCTGCATCGTCTTCACGCCGGTCGTGATCAAGTGGGGGCCGGCCATCCAGCAGTGGCTCGGCCTGGCCGCCCGGTGAAGATTGTTTTCCTCGGCACGGGCACCTCGAGCGGCGTCCCGGCGATCGGCTGCGATTGCGCGGTCTGCCGGTCGCCCGACCCGCGCAACCGGCGCCGGCGCTCGAGCTTGTACGTGCAGGCCGCCGGCCTCCACCTGGTCTTCGACACCCCGCCGGATTTCCGCGAGCAGGTGCTGACCTTCGGCGTGCCGCGCCTGGACGCCGTCTGTGTCACTCACGCCCACGCCGACCACGTTTTCGGCCTGGACGACGTCCGGCGCTTCAACGAGGTCCAGGGTGAACCCATCCAGGTCTACGCCGGGCCGCAGACAACCGCCGCCCTCGAACGGTTCTTCCCCTACGTCCGCCAGACGCCGCGCCCGGGGCTGTCCTACCCGCGCCTCGATTTCCGCGCCGTGACCGGCCCGTTCGCCGTCGGCCCGCTGCGCCTCGAGCCGCTGCCGGTGGACCACGCCGG
>CAZEVX010000297.1:0-3240 GCA_964515705.1 uncultured Verrucomicrobiota bacterium
GGGCGAAGCTCCCGCCTACGCGGCGCGTCAAGCCGCCGCTACGGCGCGCATGACGTTGAGCCGTTCCCGTGCACGGATCGCGCCGGGAGTGACCGCGGACAAGCGCAACTCCCGCAAATCGGGGAGCCGCCCGGCGGGCTTGACGGGGGCGGGCGGGTTGATCTATGCTGTCGGGCATCGAGTTCCCGCGCACTACGCGCGGCGACGCCGGCAACCGGAGGGGGATGTCATGAGGCGCGTGTTGAAGTGGGTGGGTGGGGGGTTGGCGGCGCTGGTCGTGCTGGTCGTGCTGGCGGTGGTGTTCCTGCTCGGCCCGATGATCAAGACCGGCGTCACCCAGGCGGGCCCGCGGCTGCTGGGCGTGCCGGTGGGCTTGCAGCGCGCCCAGGTCTCGGTGCTGAAAGGCCAACTGCGGCTCGAAGGGTTGGCCATCGGCAATCCCAAGGGGTTCGACACCTCCAACCTCGTGACCGTCAGCCGCATCGCGGTGGACTGGGCGCCGGCCTCGGTCCTGACGCGGCGCATCCACGTCCGGGACGTCACCGTCGAGGCGCCCCAGATCACCTACGAGCAGACCCTGGGCGGCAATAACATCAGCGCACTCCTCAAAGCGCTCCAGGGGCCGGCCCCGGCCGAGGCGGCGCCGGAACCCGAGTCGAAAGAGCAAGCCCCGCCGGCCGGCGCGTCGTCCGGACCCAAGGTCGTGATTGACTCGGTTCGGGTCAGCGGCGGCCAGGTGCGCCTCAGCCTGCCGGGGATGGGCAGCGCGGCGCTGCCGATTCCGCTGCCGCCGGTGCACCTGACGGACATCGGCAAGGAGAAGGACGGCGCCTCGATTGCCGAGGTGCTCACGGAAGTCTTCCAGGCAATCCTCAAGAGCGTGACCCAGGCGGCCTCGGGCGCCGGGCAACTGCTCGGCCAGGGATTGGGCGCGGCCGGACGCGGCCTCGGCCAGGCGGCGGGCGGCGCCGGCGACGCCGCCGGCAAGGCCGTGGAGGGGGTTGGGGACGCCGCCGGCAAGGTTGTCGGCGGCGCCGGCGATGCCGCCGGCCAGGCGGTCAAGGGAATCAAGGGGCTGCTAGGCGGTTCCCGGTAACGCGTGGCCCGTGGGGGGTGCCGAGGAAGGGGCGCATGAACTTGCGGTTGGACCGGCCACTGGTGGTCCTGGATATCGAATCCACGGGCATCAATCCTCGCCAGGACCGCCTGATTGACCTGGCGCTGGTGACGGTGCATCCCGACGGCCGGCGCGAGGAGCGCACCTTCCGCGTGAACCCCGAGATCCCGATCCCGCCCGAGGCCACCGCGATTCATCATATCACCAATGCCGACGTCGTCGGGGCGCCGACGTTCCGGCAGGCCGCCCCGCGCATCCTCGAGGCGCTGGCGGGCTGCGACCTGGCCGGGTTCAACATCGCGCGCTTCGACTTGCCGATGCTGGCCGAGGAGTTCGCCCGGGCCGGCGTGGCGTTCGACGTGGACGGTCGCCGCGTTGTGGATGTCCAGCGCATCTTTCACAAGAAGGAGCCGCGCGACCTCTCGGCGGCGCTGGCGTTCTACTGCGGGGAACTGCACCTCGGCGCGCACGGCGCGGAGGCCGACGCCCGGGCAACGGCGGCGGTGCTCGATGCGCAACTGGCGACATACCCGGACCTGCCGCGCACGGTCGAGGCGCTCGACCAGTTCTGCAACCCGCCGCGCGACCCGTCCTGGGCCGACCGCGCCGGCAAGCTCAAATGGGTCGGCGGCGAACTGCGGATCAACTTCGGGACCGCCAACTTCGGCCAGCCGCTCAAGGACCTGGCGCGCGCGAATCCCAAGTTCCTGCTATGGATCCTGAAAAGCGATTTCCCGGCCGACACCAAGCAGATCGTGGCCGGGATTCTCGAAGGCCGCTTTCCGGCCCCGCCCGCGCCGGCGGCCGCCCGCGCCGACGCCGATCCTGGCTGAGGGAGGCGCCCCGTCCCGAGCCGTGCCATGGAGGTTGTCCGCATCGCGGTCGCGGTCCTGGCGGTCCTGGCTGCCGTGTATCTCGGGTTGTGCCTGGTGCTGTTCCTGCGGCAGTCGAGCATGGTCTACTTTCCGCTGGCGCGCGTGGACCAGGATCCCTCCGCCGCCGGACTGGCGTTCGAGGCGGTCACTCTGCGCGCCGAGGACGGCGTCGCGCTGGACGCCTGGTTCGTGCCCTGTCGCGGCGCCCGCGGCACGGTCCTGGTCTGCCACGGCAATGCCGGCAACATCGGCCACCGTCTGCCGGCCATCGCCCTGTTTCACGGCCTCGGGCTGAACGTCCTGATCTTCGATTACCGCGGCTACGGCCGCAGCCAGGGCCGACCGTCCGAGATCGGGACCTACCGCGACGCCCGCGCCGCCTGGGCTTACCTCGTCCGCGGGCGCTGCCTGCCGCCCAGCCGCATCGCCATCGTCGGGCGCTCGCTGGGCGGCGCCGTGGCCGCCGCCCTGGCCGCGGAGGTCCGCCCGGCCGGCCTGGTCCTCGAGGCGACCTTCACCTCGCTGCCCGCGCTCGGCGCCCGGCTGTATCCTTGGCTGCCGGTGCGCTGGCTGGCGCGCTACCGCTACGATACGCTGTCGCGCCTGCCGCGCGTCGCCTGCCCGGTGCTCGTGGCCCACAGCCCCGACGACGAGATGATCCCTTTTGACCACGGCCAGCGCCTGTTCGCGGCCGCCCGCGAGCCGAAAACGTTTGTCGCGCTGTCCGGCGAACACAACGCCGGCGAAGTGCTTGCGGCGCCCGGGTACCGTGCGGCCCTCGACATCTTCTTCGCCCAAACCCTCGGCGCGCCATATTAGGGGACGTTCTAGGCAATACATTGGGCTGCAAGCAGTTCTGATGTAATAGACGCATTTGACGACGGCCGGCGGCGAACGAGGATGCCGGTGACAGCGCGTGGGATGACACACAACTCCGGCGTTGCGATCCGCCGATAGTGACATCGGCGTCCGCCGCGGGCGCGGGGCACGGGGCGCGGTGGCGGCCGGCGTCCCTGCCGGCCGCGATCACGTCGCGCGAGGAGTCGCCAAAATTCGCGCGCAAGCACATCTCTATTTCGCTTTCATGATCAATACATTGTGCCGTCCTCCCGATCACGCGAAGCGTGATCCGCATGATTGGCGCGGCCTTCCGGCTAGTGTGGTGCGGCTAACGCTTCTTTACATTCGGCGCTGCCCGGAGGTCGGCGCCCACCTTCGAAAACGGCGGTTGCTCGCTGTTTGCGGTGG
>CAZEVX010000298.1:0-3221 GCA_964515705.1 uncultured Verrucomicrobiota bacterium
GCACGGATCGCGCCGGGAGTGACCGCGGACAAGCGCAACTCCCGCACATCGGGGGTGGCATTTGCGGGCTTGCATTCGGTTCGCCAGGCCGATATAAATTTCAATTTCTTGAGACCATGCAGGATGGACAGGCCCGGATGGCCATTGGCCGGGGCGGGCGGACAGGAGCGAAGGCATGAAAGACATGGCCGTGGAGAACGTGCGCAACTTCGTGCTGGCCGGGCATACCGGCAGCGGCAAGACGACCCTGACGGACGCCCTGTTGGTCAAGCTGGGGATGGCCGAGAAGATGGGCCTGGTGGCCGCCGGCACCAGCTTGAGCGATTTCACCGAGGAGGAGATCAGCCGCAAGATCAGCCTCTATGCCCAGACGTTTACCGGGACCTGGGCGTCGCGGCAGGGGCCCAAGGTCCAATGCACCTTCACGGACACCCCGGGGTTCGACGATTTCTTTGGCCAGGTCCTTTGCGCCACGCGGGTGGCCGATGCCGCCGTGATCACCGTCGACGCGACGGCCGGCATCCAAGTGGGCACCTTGCGCGCCTGGAAGCGCTGCCAGACGCTCGACTTGCCGCGCGCCGTGGTCGTGACCGGGCTCGATAAGGAAAACGCGGATTTCACCAAGGTGATCGAGGGCCTGCGGTCCGTCTGGGGAGCGAAATGCGTGCCGGTAACCTGCCCCGCGGCGGGCGGCGTCGCGGAGGTCCTGGAATCCAAGGACGCGGCCTTGCAGGGGCACCGCGAAGCGCTGATCGAGCGGGCGGCGGAAACCGACGACGCCCTGCTCGAGAAGTTCCTGGGCGGCACGGAGCTGAGCGCCGCCGAGATCGGCCGGGGACTGCGCGCCGCCGTGCTCGCCGGCAGCCTGGTGCCGGTGTTCGCCGTCATGGCGCTCAAGGACGTCGGGGTGGCGGACCTGCTGGAAGGGCTGGTGCGGCTGCTGCCGAGCCCCCTCGACCGGCCGGTCAAGGATCAGTCTGGCGCGGCCGTCAAGCCGGCGCCGGAGGCGCCCTTCGTGGCGCTGGTCTGGCGCCAGGTCACCGACCCCTACGCCGGCAAGCTGGCCTACCTGCGGGTCTACGGCGGCACGGTGACCCAGGACATGGAGCTGGTCAATCCCGCCAACGGGCAGAAGGAGAAGATCGGGGTGCTGTTGGCGCCGATGGGCCGCAAGCCGGTGCCGATTCCCGCGGCCCACGCCGGGGACATCATTGCCCTGCCGAAACTGAAGGCCACGGGTCTCAACGACGCGCTGTGCGCCGTCGGGCACAAGGCGGCTTTCGCGCCGCTGGTGTTTCCGAGCCCGGTGGTCTCGGTGGCCGTCACGGCCAAAACCGCCGCGGACGAAGACAAGATCGGGGTGGCGCTGGCGCGCGCGGCGGAGGACGATCCGACCCTGGTGGTGGAGCGCCGGGCGGATACCCGCGAAATGGTGCTCGCGGGGATGGGCGACGCGCACCTCGACCTGGTGCACGAGCTGATGAAGAAGCGCAGCAATCTCGACGCCGAGTTCAAGGTGCCGAAGGTGTCCTACAAGGAGACCGCCACCGCTCTCGGAGAAGGCCATTATCGCCACAAGAAGCAGACCGGCGGGCGCGGCCAGTACGCCGAGGTCTACTGCAAGGTGCAGCCCAAGCGGCCGGACGATCAAGACTGGTTCGAGGACGGCGTGGTGGGGGGCGTGATCCCGCGCAACTTCATTCCCGCCTGCGAGAAAGGGTTTGTCGAGGCCATGGCCCACGGCGTGCTGGCCGGGTACCCGGTGGTCAACGTCAAGGTCACGGTGTACGACGGCTCGTACCACGACGTGGACTCTTCGGAAATCGCCTTCAAGATCGCCGCCGCGCGGGGGTTCCGCGACGCGCTCGGCAAGGCCCGGCCGGTGCTGCTCGAGCCGATCATGACTGTGCGCGTGACGGTTCCGGAGCAGTTCCTCGGCGACATCAACGGCGATCTCAACCACAAGCGCGGGCGCATCCTGGGCGTCGACATGGAGGACGGCTTGCAGGTCATCACGGCCGAGGTGCCCCAGGCCGAAACGTTCCGCTACTCCTCCGAACTGCGCAGCATCACCGGCGGACGCGGGTCGTTCGAGCTCAAGTTTGCGCGCTACGATACCGTGCCGAGCCACATCGCCCAGAAGGTCATCGCCAGCGCCGAGAAGACCAAGGACGACGAGGAGTAAGGCGCGCGCGGGCCGGCCGCGGCGACGGGCCCCGGACTTCCTAATCCCTGGCAGGCGGCCACGACGTCCCTGAAGGCTATCCCCCACCACCCGGCGCCGCGGCCGGCGGACATTCCGCCGGTCTGCCTGCGCGCCTGGTCGCCCTGCGTCCTGTGCCCGCGGCGCTGCGGGGCGGACCGGGCGTCCGGGCAGACCGGGGTCTGCCGGGCGGGCGCCCAAGTCCAGGTGTTCCGCTACGGCGCCCATCATGGCGAGGAGCCGCCCGTCACGGGGACGCGGGGCTCGGGCGCGGTGTTTTTCAGCCGCTGCCCGCTGCGTTGCCTGTATTGCCAGAACTACCCCTGGAGCCAGGAGGGCCGCGGCGATCGCTATGCCGAAGACGATTTGGCGGCGGTCTTCGCGCGGCTGCGCGACGACGGCTGCCATAACTGGAACCTCGTCAGCCCGACACCCTGGCTGCCGGCGATCCTGCCGGCGCTGGCGCGCGCGCGGCGCACGGGGCGCCGGCTGCCGGTCATCTACAATACCAGCGGGTACGAACGGGTGGAGACCGTGCGGGCCCTGGCGGGGTGGGCGGACGTGTTCCTGACGGACCTGCGCTATGCCGACCCGCGCACGGCGGCGGCGGCCTCCGGCGCCGCCGATTACGTGGAGGTGGCGCGGGAGGCCGCGCGCGCCATGCTGCAAACAGCCGGGCCGCTGGTCGTCGACGGAGACGGGCTGGCGATGCGCGGCCTGATCTGCCGGGTGCTGATCCTGCCGGGCGCGGCGGAGGAGGCCTGCGCCAGCCTGGAATGGATCGCCGGCGCGCTCGGTCCCGCGACGGCGGTGAGTGTCATGGCCCAGTACACGCCGGCGTACCGGGCCGTCGGGCGCGCGCCGTGGGGGCGGCGGATCGCGCCCGGCGAATACGCGGCCGTCTGCCGCGCCGTGGAACGTTTGGGCTTGACGCGCGGCTGGATTCAGGAGTATGAGCCGGATGGCGGCGTGGCCCTGGTGGTCAAGGTGCTGACCGACAACCGCAACCGGGCGGCCT
>CAZEVX010000299.1:0-3204 GCA_964515705.1 uncultured Verrucomicrobiota bacterium
TTGATCGGCAACGGCCTCTACGAGTGCGTGCTGGCCTCGCGCATCCTCGGCGGCGGGGCCCTGGCCGGCGGTATGCCGCTCTGGCGCTACGCCGCTAACCGGGTCCTGACCCTGATCGCCAACTGGCTGATGGGCGCCAAGCTCTCGGAATACCACACCGGCTACCGCGCCTTCTCGCGCCGGCTGCTCGAAGCCCTGCCGCTCGACGGCAATTCCGACGATTTCGTCTTCGACAACCAAATGCTCGCCCAAATCCTCTGGCGCGGCGCGCTCGTGGCCGAAATCAGTTGCCCGACGCGCTATTCCCCGGACGCCTCCTCGATCACCTTCCGGCGCAGCGTGCGCTACGGGTTCGGCTGCCTGGCCACCGCCGCCGCCTTCCGGCTCGCCCGCTGGCGCCTCGTCCGGTCCCGGCTGTTCCCCGCGGGGTGACCGTGCCGCGGGCTGGAGGCGATCCTGGCTCGCGCCGGCAGCATCGTACGCCGTTTGGGCTGGCCTCATGCGGCCTGCATGTCGCCGTATGTGGGCATGGCCGGCGTCAGGGTTTTGGGGTTGCATTTCGGGGGGTGCGGGGGGGTAGACTATGCTTCACAGAAACGAATTTGGGCTTGGGCCAATTCCCTCAGGTGCCCGCTCGCCACGGGCTGGCACTTGAGCAGTTACGATTGTCATCGAATAAGGAAAGCACCCTGTTGCCATGAGCCACACTACGCTGGCGGTGTTGACCGCCTGTGCCCTGGGCGCCGCGCTCGACGCTCGGGCGGCGCCCGCCGACCCGTCCGCGGCGCCGGCGCGCCCGCCGCGCTCGACCACCGTGCCGCAACCCCGTCCGGACCTGCCCTTGTACCAGGCGAGCCACGAAGCCCGGCTGCACGAAGCGGCCAAGGGGGGGTGGGACATCGTGCTGCTCGGCGACTCCATCGTCGGGGGGTGGAATCCTCAACGCCGCGCCGCCTGGCAGGCGCACCGCGTCCTCAATCTCGGCTGCGCCGGCGACCGCACCGAGAACCTGCTCTGGCGCCTGGCCCACGGCGAAGTCGCCGGGCTGAACCCCGCCCTGGTGATCCTGCTGATCGGGACCAACAACACCGGGCACTTCCGCGATCCGCCCGACCGCATCGCCGCCGGTGTCCGCGCCATTCTCGACGAGCTCCGCGCGCGCCTGCCGGGCGCCCGCATCGTTTTGCTGGGCCTCCTGCCGCGCGGGCTGACCGCGGACGACGCCGGCCGCCTGAACAACCGGTCTACCAATGCGCTCATCCGGTCTTTTGCAGACAACCAGACCGTGTTTTTCGTGGATGCCAGCGACGGGTTCCTGCTCCCCGACGGCGCGCTGTCTGCCGGCTACCGGGACGATCATGTACACCTGAACGACGCCGGTTATGCCGTGCTGATGGAGGCCGTAGGGCCGCTCGTGGCGCGGCTGATGAGCACGCCGGGCGCCGGTGCGGCGCCCGACCCGGGCGCGGGACCGCGATTGCCTTGACGGACGGATGCTCGATCCGACGCCGGATCAGCGCCGCCGTTGACCGACTCTGAAAAGCGGCACCTACCTGAGGAGCGCAACCGTCCCGGTATCCGGCCCGGAAACTATTGATGCCATTTTCCGTGGAATATGCTATCGGTGTAGACAGATCGGAATACAGGACGCGCGATAATCTTGCGCTGACTACTAGTAGGGAGAGCATGCATGGGTGCGGCGATGCGGCGTGACATTATCCGGGTCGGCATTGTGGGCGTCGGCGGCATGGGCGCCGGCCACTGTACAGGGCTACAGGCGATCCCCGAACTGCGCCTGGCGGGGGTGGCGGACATCCGGCCCGCGCGCGCCGAGGAGATCGGCCGTCAGTTCGGCGTGCCGTGGTTCACGGATCACCGCGCCCTCTTGCGCGCCGGCGGCTGCGACCTGGTCATGGTCGCAACCCCCCATCCGGAGCACCTGGTCCCGGTGCTCGACAGTCTCCGTGCGGGCCTGCCGGTGTTCTGCGAAAAGCCGCTGACCGAGCGCATCGGCACGGCGCGCCGCATGGTGCGGGCCGCCGCCCGCGCGCGGCGCGCGCTGGCGGTCAACTTTCCCATCCGGTTCCGCCCCTCCTTCCGCGCCGCGGTCGAGTGGGTCCGCGCCGGGCATCTCGGCACGCTCTACCGCGCCCTGCTGACCGCGCCGCTCTTCCGCACGCAGGCGTATTACGCGGCCAACGCCTGGCGCGCCACCTGGCAAGGGGAGGGCGGCGGTGTGCTGCTCAACCAGGCGCCGCACCTGCTGGACGCCTTTCTGCTGCTGACCGGCGCCCCGCGCCGGGTATTCGGCCTGACGCGCACGCGCTGGCATCGGATCGAGACCGAGGACCATGCCGAGGCGCTGCTCGAGTTTGCCGGCGGCGCCACGGGCTACCTGGTGCTCAACACCAACGAGCCGGAAACCGGCGGCGTCATGGAACTCGTGGGGAGCAAGGGGCGCCTGGTCCTGCGGGGCAACGCGATCGAGGCGTCGGTCTTCGAACATCCGCTGACCGAGTGTATCCGGCGGTCCGGCAAGGAATGGGGCAAGCCGGTCATCCGGCCCGTGACCCTGCCGGTCGCGGAGTCGGCCGCCGTCGGCAGCCTCCCCTGGCGGAACGTGGCCGCCCATCTCCGGGACGGCGAGCCGCTCGTCAGCCCGGGCGCCGGCGGCCTGCTGTCGCTCGAGGTGGCCAACGCGATCGCTTTGTCGGCGGCGCTCGGGCGCTGGGTCGGCCTGCCGCTCAGCGCGGCGCGCTACGACCGGTTCCTGGCTGGCAAGCGGCGCGGCATCCGCGGGCGGAGTGCATAGGAACAGCCCTCCCCATGAGCCGTCACCTGGCCTCCGGTTCAAGCCCGTTGCCGACCCGGCCCACGCCGAATCCAGCCTGGCGCGTTACGAGGCCTTGATCCGGGCCCGGACCGGGCTCGGTCCCCGGGACCCCGGGGCCATGCGCCGACTCTGCGGCCTCGATTTCCTGTTCAGCACCCACGGCGGCCTCCACCGCGACGGGGAGAACCGCGGCCGCGTCACCGACATGGGCCGCACCGTCGAACCGGCGCCGAGCCTCCCGGATCGCGGCCGTCGGGTCCGCGGCACCGTGTCGTCGTTCCATGCCATGACCGGCCCGAAATGATCGTGATATTATTCTTGACAATATGAATTAATGGTCCTATGCGTGCGTCATATATTCATCGAATTGG
>CAZEVX010000300.1:0-3203 GCA_964515705.1 uncultured Verrucomicrobiota bacterium
GGCAATAGCCCTTCCAGACCAGCACCCGGGCGCGGGCGACGGCTTCCGGGCTGAGCCCACCCAGCGGCCGGCCGGGGTCGAAGACCGCCACCGCCTCGGCCGGCAGGCCGAGATCGAGCGCCGTGTTGGTGCCGAGATGCTCGTCCGGCAGGAAGAGAATCCGGCGCCCCTGCCCCAGCATCGCCCGGAAGACGGCCGCCGCGTTGCTCGAGGTGCAGGCGCAGCCGTTCCGCGCGCCGCAGAAGGCCTTGACCGCCGCGCTGCTGTTGACATAGACCACCGGCACCCAGCCGGGGGTCACGGCGCCGATCTCGTCCCAGGCGCGCTCGACCTCGCGGCGTGGCGCCATCTCGGCCATCGGACAGCCGGCGTCGACCGCCGGCATGTAGACGGCCTGTTCCGGCGCGCCGAGCAGCGCCGCCGACTCGGCCATGAAATGCACGCCGCAGAAGACGATCCGTTCCGCCTCCCGCGCCGCCGCGGCGCGCCGCGCGAGGTCGAGGGAATCGCCGGCCGCGTCGGCGTGGGCAAGCACCTCGTCGCGCTGGTAATAATGGCCAAGGATCAACAGCCGCCGGCCCCAGGTTCGACGCACCGCGTCGATGACGTCCCCATCTCCAGGCATGATCGCTTCCTCCTGTCGCGAATTCGCTTGCGTCGCACGCCGGCGCCGGTGGCCGCGGCGGAGCTCACCTATACCCATAGAGCGGCCAGGACACCACCGGAACCTGATCCCGGCCGCCGACATTGACAACGTGCGCCGCGCCGCCGCCGCTGTAGTGGAGATACCACTCGGCGCTGGCCGCCGCGTAGACCACCAGGTCGGACGCGCCGTCGCCGTCATAATCCCCCGGGACCGGGACAAGATGGGGCCCGCCGAACTGAAAGACGTCCGTCCGGCCGGTCTCGGTATAATGGATGCCCCACGTGCCGGTCGACTCCGCGTAGAGCGCCAGGTCGGACCGGCCGCCGCCGTCAAAGTCGCCGGGCACCGGTTGGAAGCCGGGCGCGCCGAAGGCCGCGCCGAACGCCAGCCAGGTCCGCGCGCGCGCGTCGAGAATGTACCAGCGTCCCAGGGAGGAGTCGTACAGGGCGCAGTCGCTAACCCGATCCCCGTTATAATCTCCGGGCACGGGCACGAACGGGCGGCCGCCGAACCCGCTGATCCCCTCGATCCGCCCGTCTTCCAGGTAGCGCACCGCCCATTGGGAGGCGCCGGGCGCGAAGACCATGGCATCCGTTCGGCCGCCGCCGTCGAAATCGCCGGGCACCGGCAGGCTGTTGCTGCTGCCGAACGGTTCGCCGCGCGCCAACCAGTCGCCGTTGCTCGTGCCCCAGAGGTACCAGGCGCCGGCCCGCCAGTCATAGGTCGCAAAGTCGGCGCGCTGGTCGCCGTCGTAATCGGTGCTCAGCCCGAGCGCACGCAGGCTGGCGCGCGCCGGCGCCGGCCGATCGCCTTCGACGCCGACCGCCGCCCAGGCCGCCTGCACGCTCGGCACCCAGGCCGCGTCGAGGTCGCGCGCCGCCGAGACCCAGGCGATGCGCGCGGCGCGGTAATCGCTGTGCGGCGTGCCATAGACCGTTAGGGCGCGGTACGCAAGCTGCTCAACCGCCGTCAGGCCCAGGCCGGCGACGGCATAGGCCAGCCCGTCGTTGGTGCCGCGTCCCCCTTCGACCAGCAGGAAGACCATGTGGTTCTGGACCCCGCTGTTGACGTGGACGCCCCCGTTATCGTCCGCGCCCGTGTACCAGTTCGCGCCGCGGTAGCGGCTGGGCTGGCCGTAGCGACCTGGCGCCCGCAGGTCGCGCAACGCGGCGCGCTCCGGATAGGCGCAGTCCTCGGCGATCAGCCAGTCGGCATGGCCGGCGATCCGCCCGGGATAGGCGGCGCGGCCGTCGGGCTGCCCGCGGAACTCGGCCAGGGCGCCGAACACGTCGGCAAACGATTCGTTCAATGCGCCGGATTCCCGCTGGTACACGAGCCGTGCGCTGAACTCCGTGACGGCGTGGGCAAACTCGTGGGCGCAGACATCGAGCACCGTCAGGTCGGCAAAGCGGCGGCCCGGCAGGAAATAAAAGGCGCGGTCGGCCGGCGACCAGTAGGCGTTATCCGCGCCGCCCCACATGTGGACATTGACCTCGGCCAGGGCGCCGCGCCCATCGTAGCCCCGGCGGCCGAAGCGGGTTTGGAAATAGCGCTGTAGCGCCTCGAAGTGGAAGGCGGCCGATATTTCAGTCCGATCCGAGGCGCCCCAGTCGGGAGTCGCGCGAAACGCCGGCGATCCGCTGTCCGGAAACGTGCCGGTCGTATCGCGGTTATAGACCAGCCAGGCATCCGTCTGCAGCCAATACCGGCCGGACGCCTGGCGTCCGGACACGCGGATTTGCCCGCCGCCTTCGCCGGTCAAGACCCGTCCGGCCAGGACGGCGGTCCGCGGAACGAGCGCGCGGGGGATGGCGTCATACGCGTCCAGGATCGTTCCGTCATCGGCGCGCACCCAGTAGCGCCAGAGCCGGGGCGCGCTGGTCCGCGAGGCGGCCCGGACACGCGTCACCGCCCAGGCCAGCGTGGCATTGCCGGTCTCCGCGTAGAGCGCGAGTTCGGGACGGCCGACACGCTCGCCCATCGGCTCGCCGCGCGCCGCCAGGTCCCGCCGCACGGCGGCATCGGCGGCGTCGGCGGCGATGCGCGGAGCGGCCGCCGCGCGGAGTCCCGGCCGATACCGCCCGCTGACCTGGTAGGGCTCGCCGGCGGCGTTGAAGTGCACGATCAGCGCGGCGCCGAACACCGGAATACCGTCCGCGAGTTGACGCAGACGCACATGCCGATAGCCCAGGGCGTCTGGTTCCACGCCAGCCGCGGCCAGGCTGCGATCCGCGGCGCGCATCCCGTACAGCGCCGCCAGGCTGTCCAGCACGGCCAGCGCCGCCCGTTCCGCTTCCGCCGGCGCGAATCCGGCCAGCGCCGCCGGGGCGATCCGCCCGCCGGGCGCCCGAACCGCGCGCACCGCCGCCGGGGCGCCGGTGTGCTCGTCCCACTCGACCTCGAGGTCCGGCCGGGCCGCCGCGGCCTCGATCTGCGCGCGGGACGGCCGGCGGGGAATCGAAGCCGCGGCCGCAGCGCCCGTCCCGGCGCCGCCCGGATCGCCAGGCTCGGCGCGCAGGGCCCAGAGGACCGGGACCGCAGCCAGCCAGGCGCAGAC
>CAZEVX010000301.1:0-3175 GCA_964515705.1 uncultured Verrucomicrobiota bacterium
CGATCAGCTCGATCACGAACCGGCTCCAGAACGCGAACATGTCGTGGATCAGGTCTGGCTCGTCGTGGAAGGCGGTCAAAAACCGTTCCATACCCATGCTGTAAAAGCCCAGCCGGAAGAAGAAGGGGAACAGGCAGAGGCCGACCGGGTCGGGCGCGGCGTTGAGGGCGGCCAGCTCGGCGTCGGACGGCCGGCGGCCGGGGGACTCGGGATCGAAGCGCCGGCGGTACAGGTCCCAGTCGGCGCGGCATTTGACGGGGTGGTCCACGTGCCCGTAGTAGAGCGACGGGGCGCGTTTCTCGCGGCGCACGGTGGCGCCCATCGCCCCGTATTCCACGTAGGACTCGGCGTCCTCGGCGAGGCGTCCGGCGGGGAACGGCGGCCAGGGGCCGAAGCGGACCGGCACATGGCGCAGGCGGTCCATCCCAAAGGCATCCTCGATCGCCGTGTCGGGCGGCAGGCCTTCGCCGCGCCAGCGCTCGCGGCTGACGGTCTCGAACGGTTCGAGCGCCAGGAGCGGCGGGCGGTCGACCGGCTCGAAGCGCATCAAGCGGACAAACCGGTCGCGGGCGGTCAAGGTCATGGGGGCGCGTCCGGGAGACGGAGCAGGGATCGGGAGCGGCGAGGGGTCAGGGCAAGGACAGGCGGAATTTGGCCAACTTAGCGCGCAGGGCGGCGTTGGCGGGATCCAGGTCCAGGCTGCGTTGCCAATAGCGGCGGGCCTCGTCGGCATGCCCGAGCGCCGCGCAGACGTCGCCCATGTGATCGAGGATCGTGGGCTCCTCGGGGTCGAACAGCAGGGCCTCGGCGAGGAGGTCGCGGGCCTCCGGGTAGCGGCCCTGGCGATACGCGATCCAGCCGAGTGTATCGAGGAAGGCGGCGCTGTCGGGCTCGCCGTCGAGCGCGTGCAAGACGTAGTCGCGGGCAAGGTCAAGATGCACGCCGCGGTCGGCCCACATGTAGGCCAGGTAGTTGAAGGCCTCGCTGTGGCCTGGGTCGAGGCGGATGGCGCGCGCCAGCAGCGTTTCCGCCCGGGCGGCGTCCCCGGCGCGCTCGCAGGCCGCGCCGTAATTAAAATAATAATCGGCGTCCAGCAGGAACCGGCCCTTGGGCGAGCGGGCGGCCAGGTCGGCCACGCGCGCGAAGGCGCGCACGGCCGGCGGGTACATCCCGGCGCGGGTGTAAATCAGCGCGCAGTAATACCAGGCCACGGGGTCCTCGGGGCAGGCCGTGACGGCGTCTCCGATCGCATTCACGGCGGCGTCCGGGTCGCGGTATTCCGCCAACTGCAGGAACGCCAGCCGCAGGTGCGCCTCGATCAGCGCCGGGTCGAGTTCGAGGGCCTTGTCGTAAAACGCCTCGGCGCAGGCATGCCAGCCGGCCTTCTGGGCGAGCATCCCGAACTCGACAAACAGCCGCGGGTCGCGTGGGCGCAATCCGCGCCGCTGTATGAGGTTCTGCCACTGCTCGAACACCTGGATGGCGTCCAGGCCGCGGTTGGCGCGCAGGTGCGACTCCAGCAGCAGTTCGAGCACCGCGGGATCGTCCGGAAAGCGTTCCCGGCCCGACTCCATGGTCTTGACGGCCTGCTCGGGGTTTGACAGCAGGTAATAGGCGGCCAGTTTGAGATATGGCTGCGCCGAGGGCGAGGTCGCGGCGTCCACCGCCGAGCGGAAACTCGCCAGGGCCAGGTTGGTGCGGCCGAGCGTTTCGTAGAGCTCGCCGAGGTAATACTGGACCATCGGGTTGTTGGGGTCGCGGCCGGCTACCCGCTTGAGAATCTCGACGGCCTTGTCGTGGTGGCCGAGCGCCGCGTGGCAGAGCGCGAGTTTCTTCTGGAGCGCTTCGTCGTTCGAATCGCGCGCGGCCAGCTCCTGGAGCCGGTCAAGCGCCCGGTCATAGCGGCGCGCCAGCAGGTAGAGGTCCGCCAGGCGCGCGCGGTAGGTCGGCGTGTCCTCGTCCGGCGGCAGGACGTCGTCGGCCTCGAGGCGGGCGATGGCCAGCGCCAGGGCGGGGGAGGTGGGTGACGCGCCGGCCTGCAGCTCCTGCGCGTAGAGGTCGCCGAGCGAACGCAGCACGGGCCGGTTGTCCGCCATGCGCGTCCGGGCCTGTTCGAGGACGGTGACGGCCTGTCCGCGCTCCTGGCGCAATATGAGCAGGGTGGCGAGGTGCAGGTGCCCCCGGATATCGGCGGGGTCCAGCGCGATCGCCTGGCGCGCCACGGCCTCGGCCCTGGCGGGCTGGTTGAGGGCCTGGAAGACCTGGGCGAGGTAGAGGCGCGCCTCGATGGATTGAGGATTGCGCCGACAGGCCTCCTCCATCAGGGCGATGCCGTCGGCGCTGCGGCCTTGCTTGACCATCAGCAGGGCGGCGCGCACGTAGAGCAGTTCGTAGGAGGGGACCCGCCGCAGCGCCTGGAGATAGTAGGCCAGGGCGGCGTCGGCGTCCGTGCTTTCGACCAAGATGCCGGCGCCGTAGAGCGCCAGCGCCTGGCTGATGGCGGCCGCCGCTGGGGCCAAGGGCGGCGTCGATGGTCCCCCGCGGACCGGGTGCGAACCAGGAGCCACGCAGCCGACCAGGCCGGCGGCGGCGACGGCGAGCCAGACGGCGGCGGCGCGCGCGCCGCCGCGCCGTCTATTTGTTGATGTTTTTATGGCGATTGGCTTTCAGACGCTTGCGGCGTTTGTGCTTCGCCATTTTCTTCAGACGCCACTTCTTGAGCGATCCCATGGCTGCTCTCCCGTTGCGGATGCGGACCTTGCCAGCCGCCGGCCGGACGCCCGTCCGGCCGCGCGGGTCAGGCAATCATTTTGTTGAGCGGCAGTTCGATGATGCCTTCCGCGCCGGCCGCCTTGAGGCGCGGCATGATTTCGCGCACCACCTTCTCCTCGACCACCGATTCGATCGCCACCCAGCCCCGCGTGCTGAGGGTGTTGATCGTCGGCGCGTGCAGGGCCGGCAGTTCGCGGACGATCTTGGCCACCCGGCTGCGGCGCGCATTCATCTTGAGCAGAACGCGCGTCTCGGCTGCCAGCGCCCCCTGGAGCAGCATCGCCAGCTGCTCGATCTTGGCGCGTTTCCAGGCGTGCTTCCAGGCCGCGCGGTTGGCGATCAGCTTGGTCGTGGACTCAAGCACGGTCTCCAGGATCCGCAGATTGTGCGCCCGCAGCGACGA
>CAZEVX010000302.1:0-3068 GCA_964515705.1 uncultured Verrucomicrobiota bacterium
AGGGTTGTTTTCGAGGCCCGCACGCCTGGCGTCTGCCGTGCCTGGTGCGTCATGACAAGCGTCTGGCTCATCCCAGGCCGACCGACCAACCACAAGCCGCCCATCAGGCCGGATCGATCTCGGCAATCAGGGCGTGCCAGCGCGCCTGCTGCCGCCAGGGATCACGCAGGGCCACGCCGTCGCCCATCAGGGCCGCGCCGGAGGCGGCGGCCGCGAGGACGGTGTCGCCGTCCGGGCCCGTCTGGCGAACGCGATAGGCGCGCGCCGGGTCGAGACCCCGCAACGGAAACCGGCGCTGTTCGACACCGTCGTTTGGCAGGTGGTAGGCGAACAGCAGGCTCGCGCCGGTATCCGGCGACTGCAGTTGGACGGCCGTCCACCCGGCGCGGTCGGCGAGCGGACGGGGCGGGGTGAGCAGGTGGGCAACCGATCCGCGGATGCGGCGCCGGCGTTGCTGGTAGAACTCGGTGAACCAGCGCAGCCGCGCGCGGCCGGCGGGCGGCAGGCTGGCCAAATCGCCGCTGTAGCCAAGGATGCCCGGCAACGCGGCGGCGGCGATGAAGTCGAGGTCGGCCAGTTCGGCCATGTTCCAGGTGGCCCCGCCGGGCGTTATCAGGCGTTCGGATTCCGCGGCGCCACGCGCGCCGTGGGTCGGGGCGGTCAGGCCCGCTCCGCGCAGGGTGGCCCAGCGCAGGATGCGGCCGGGCGGCAGCCGCAGCCAGGCGCCCTGACTGATGCGCAGGACGTCGATCGGGTTGGCGGTGTCGGTGGGGAAATGCACGTCATAATGACGGAGGCTGGCGAGGTCGAGGCGCAGGCCGCCGCTCGAGCAGTTCTCGAAGACCGTTGCGGGAAAGTCGCGGCGCAGGTCGTCGAGCATCCCGCGCCAGGCATCATCGTAGCGCGCCAGTTCGAATCCGTCGGCGTCGTGGCCCAGGCCGGCATTGAAGTCCAGCTTGAACCAGGCCAGCCCGTAGGTCTCGATCAGCCGCCGCATTTCGCCCCGTAGGTAGGCGCGCGCGGCCGGCAGATCGAGGCGGAAGCGGGTCAACCCGGGGGCGAACCAGTCGGGGTGATCGCGGGCCACCGGGGTGTTGGCGACGGCGCGTTCGGGTTCCATCCAGAGCCCGAATCCCAGGCCGGCGGCGCACACCTCGTCGGCAAACTCGCGCATCCGGCCGCCGAACGCCGCGCCGGTTTTTTCGCGCCAGTCCCCGACCGGTTTCCAGCCGATGTCCTCCGGCCCGAACCAGCCGGCGTCCACGACGAAGACCTCGCAGCCGACGTCACGGGCGGCCTGGAGCTGGTCCCGCAGCCGGGGCACTTCGAGGTCGCTGAAGCGGTCGAACCAGGTGTTGTAGAGCACCGGGATCTCGGCCTTATCGGGCGCCGGCAGGCGCGCGTTGACCCAGGCGTGGAGCGCCGGGGCGGCCAGGTGCGGCTCGCCGCCGGGCAGCGCCTGCAGGAGCAGGTCGGGGCCTTCGAGCGTTTCGCCGGGCGCCAGCGGCCAGCGCAGGTCCTCGTCGGCCAGCCCGGCCTCGATCACGGCGCAGGGCCACTGGTTGCCGACGGCGCGGGCGCTGGCGCGCAGTACCCAGTTGCCGCGGGGGACGACATGGACGGCCAGGCCGCGGGCGCCGCCGACGTCGCGCACGGCGGCGTAGGGCGTGCCGTTCTCCGTGCTGCGGCCCCAGTCGCTGGCGAGCGTCAGGCTGCCGGTATGCAGCGGAACCCAGGCGCCCTGGTTCTCGTTGCACCAGCGGCTGTTCTGGGCATAGACCTCGTGGCGGCCGGGGGCCAGCGTGAACCGCGCCAGGAACCGAAACACGGTGACGGGCGCCGCGCCGGTATTGGTCAGCCGGTCGCGTCGGCGAAGCACGCCGGTGTCGGCGTCCGCCTCCCACTCGCTTTCCAGGCGCAGGGCGCCCCCGGCGATGTCCCAGACGAAGTGCGCGCCGGCGGTGTCGGCCCGGTGGTCGCGCAGGACCAGCGCGGCGTCCTCGTGGCGGCCGAGGCTGGTGGCGAGCAGGGCCAGGCCGCGCAGGCGTGCCGGCGCCTTTGCGGGGGCGCCGTCCAGGTCGAACAATCTTTCGAGGTCGGCGCGTCCGTCGGCAATTCGAAAGGCTGCTACAGAGCCGAGCTTCAGGGTGGTCATGGGGGAAAATGGTTCAGGGTTCAGTGGGGCGGGATCGTTATCGCTATCGTTGTCGTAATCGCCATCGGGGAGTGGGGTGGCGGCCGTTCACCCGGAACGGCCTGATGCTGTCCTGTCCCAGTCTAGCCGCTCTTTGCGACTCAGGCGAGAAGCAACTCCGCGACGATCTCGGACGCGGCGGCCGGGAGCACGCCGGCGGCGCGCGCCAGGTCCAGCACGGTGTAGCGCTCGCGGATTTGGTGGGCGTGGGCGGCGGCGGCCAGGAAGCGCTCGCGCGGGCAGCCGATATCTTCAAGCCGGTGGGCGGCGCCGGCGCGGCGCAGGCAGTCCTTGAGGCGCGCCGCCGGGCGCGTCAGGGGCGCCAGCGCCGTTCGCAGCCGGTCCCAGAGCGCCGGGTCGGCCCGCAGGCGGCGGACAGCCTCCTCGGCCTGGCGGCGCTTGCGGGCGTGCTGCTCCTCGACCACGTCCGTCAAGGCGCCCCAGTAGGCGGCGTCGGTTGGCTCGGTGCGCGCGGCCCAGGCGGGGGTCGAGATGGCCAGCAGGCGCTCGTAGAGCGCGGCGGCGAAGATCGTGCCCACGCCGACCTGCCGGCCGTGGTAATCGTGGGGCAGGCCGTGGAGGCCGGCCTGCATGTCGAGCACGTGCGAGATCATGTGCTCGCCGCCGGAGGCCGGGGCGGAGGTGCCGGCGAAGGTCATGGCGGCGCCCGAGCGCAGCAGCGCCTCGAAGAGCGCGCGCACCGCCGCCGGCTCGCGGGCGCCGAGCGCCTCCGGCCGGTCCAGGAGGCGGGCCTCCTGCTCGCGGATCAGGCCGGCGCAGAACTCGCAGTAGTAGTCGCCGAAGAGGATGTGATTGAGTTTCCAGTCGGTCATGCTGACCGGCTTGGCGAGGGCGTCGCCGAGGCCGGCGGCGG
>CAZEVX010000303.1:0-3061 GCA_964515705.1 uncultured Verrucomicrobiota bacterium
CGCGTGAGGCTTGCCCGCCTCGGGTGGGGCACGCGGCCTACAGTTTTCCTGGACGGTTCGCCCCTTGTTGTAGGCCCGGTGCCCGCACCGGGCGATTATTTCACAGCTTCTGAGCGAAGGCGTCAGGCGCCGAGGCGCTGGAGCAGGGCGGCGAAACGCCGGTCGGTGCGGAGCGAGGCGAGGTCGCGGTCGGCGCGCAGGAAGGCGGCGTCGCGATAGCCGCGGGCGACGGCCTGATCGAGGGCGGCGAAGGCGTTGTCAGGCGCTTCGAGGCGGGCGTAGCTGCAGGCGAGGTTATACCAGACCAGCGGCTCGCGCGGGCAGAGGCGGGTCAGTTCGAGATCCACGCGCAGGCCGTCCTCGATGCGGCCGACGCGGGTATAGAGGTCGCCAAGCGCCTTGAGGATGTCGGGGTCGCGCGGGCAGCGGCGGTCGAGACCTTCGAGGAAGCCGATTTCGAGGCGCTGGTCGGCGGCGGCATGGGGCGGGCGCGGCATGGGTGCGGGCGCCGGGGCGCCGGCTCAAGCCGGGTCCGGCACGAGGCGGAGAGCGTTTCCGGCGAACAGTTTGTCCAAGACCGGCGCTGGCAGGCCGAGGCCGTTCAAGAAGTCCTGGTGAACGGTGTCGAACTGGTCGCGGGCAAAGAGGTAGCGGTCCTGGAACTCGAGCAAAAATTCGCGGGCGAAGGTCGGGTCGCGGGCGAGGGCGCCGAGGCCGGAGCCGGCCGACCCATCGCAGTAGAGGTTAGGGTACTGCCGCAGGAGCGCGGGCAGTTTGCCGCCGGGGGTTACCGGCCCCTTGGGATAGCGCACCGGGGCGGCGGGGTAATCGCCGGACAGGTGGGCCCAGAACCCGGGGGCATGGCCCAGAAAAACGGTTTCCGGGCAGGCGCGCAGGGCGCGCTCGAGGGCCGCGATGCCGCCGCCGTACCAGTAGGAGGCGCGCGGGTAGGCGGAGGGCTGCTCGAACTCGTCGTCGAAGTGGATGATGACCGGGAGGCGTTGTCGGCCGCAGAAGCGGTAGAGGCGCAGGGCGTCGGGGTTATCGGCCATCATGCGCAGTTTGAGCTCGCCGCAGACCCGCACGCCATAGATCTCGATCATTCCGTGCAGGCGGTCGATGGCTTCCGGCCGGCGCGGGTCGGGCGCGTAGCCGAGGACGAAGCGGCCGGGCGCGCGCTCGGCGTAGGAGACGCAGCGGGCGAACGGGATCGGCCCGTCGCCCCCCAGGGCCGGGTGGCCGCGCCAGAGCGGGGCGTGGTCGGCGACCGGGCATTCCCAGCTCAGCAGCCAGGCGCGGGCGATGCCGCAGGCGTCCATGTCGGCCAGGACGGCCGCGAGGCCGTGGCCGTGCCAGTCGGGGTGATTATGGATGTCAATGATCATCGGAAGGGCTCCGGAGGGAGGGCGGTCAGGAGGGAGCGCAGGCGCGCGCGACTTTTTGGACGATGGCGACGATATCGGCGGCTTCCGGGGCGCCCCAGCTCTCGCGCACGACAAGGTCGAAATGGTCGCGCAGGGCGGCCTCGGCGTTCGGGCAGGGGAACTGGCGGTCGGGGTCGCCGCGGTATTGGGGCGCCGTCCAGGGCAGGCCGCTGGTACCGAAGACGCGCCGGTTACGGTACCAGTCGTGGCAATGGCAGGCCTGGGTATAGAAGGGGCGCACGAGCAGCCCCTCGGCAGCCAGCGCCTGGCAGAAAACGGTCTTGTCGCAGGCGGCGCCCTCGGGATGGAATCGCAGCCGCAGGTACCAGTAGCTGGGCTCGGCCCCTTTGGGTTGCGGCGGCAGAGACACGGCGCGCTGACCGCGCAAGCCGCGGGTGACGCGGGCAACCAGGGCGCGGCGGCGCGCGACGATCCCGGGCAGCTTGCGCAACTGGACGCGCCCGATGCAGGCCGAGAGCTCGTTGAGGTTGAAGTTCAGCGAGGCCAGCACGTTGCCGCCGTCGCCGGGCAGGGCGAACGGCTTACCGCGGTCGGCGACGCGGCGCGCCTCCTCGTAGAGCGCCCGGCGGCGGGTGAAGACCAGGCCGCCCTGGCCGCCGGTGCAGTGGTGCTTGCCGAACATGGTGGAAAAGGCGGCGATGTCGCCGAAGGCGCCCAGGAACCGGCCCCGCAGCCGCGCCCCGTGGGACTGGGCGCAGTCCTCGACCACCGGGATGCGGCGCCGGCGGGCGACTCGCAGAATGCCGGGCATGTCGGCCGGCTCGCCGAAAATGTGGGCCACCACGATGGCGCGGGTGCGCGGCGTCAGCACGGCCTCGATCTCGCGCGGGCCGGGGCAGAACCGGCCGGGCGCGGCGTCGGCGATCACCGGGATGCAGTTCATCAGCGGGATCGGCATGATGCCGCCGGGATCGGTGATCGGGCCGACGACGACCTCGCTAAAGGGCTCGAGGCCTAGGGCGCGCAGGGCAACGTAGACGGCCGTGGTGCCGGAGTTGACGGCATCCGCATAGCCGCCGCCGAGGGAGTCGGCGAAGGCGCGGCAGTACGCGTCCTCTTCGGCGCCGTGGTAGCCGGGGGCGTTGCCCGAGGCGATGGCCTGGTCGAGCAGCGCGTCCACGGCGCTCTTTTCCTCGGGGCCGATCAGTCCGCGGGTAGGCCAGGGAGCCGTGCGCAGTTTCGGGCCACCGTGGAGGGCGAGCTCGGCGAGGCGCGGGGAAAGCCGGGACGGGCGCGGGGACCGGTTCATGCGAATCCTCAACACGGGTCCCCACCCCGCGGCCGGGTCGCCGCGGACTTCGTGGCCGGGACCGCCATGACGCGGCATTCAAGCACATCGCGGAGGGAAGTCAACGGCAAATCCGGGCGCCGCATTTGCGGGAGTTGCGCTTGTCCGCGGTCACTCCAAGCGCGATCCGTGCACGGGAACGGCTCAGCGCAGCTTCGCCCTCCACGGGGAGTTGTCAAGGAACGCATGCCCGCTGACCGACGGGAGGACGTGGAGGGCGCGGCGCCCGCCTACGCGGCGCGTCAAGCCGCCGCTACGGCGCGCAGGGTGCCAAGCCGCAGGCGCACGGTCTGGCGCCTGACGGGGCAACAGGGGCAGGCGCAACTCC
>CAZEVX010000304.1:0-3051 GCA_964515705.1 uncultured Verrucomicrobiota bacterium
GTGCGGTATCCCGCTTCGCGGGCGATGCCCTTGATCTCGACGGTGCCGTCGGCGATCTCGGAGATCTCCAACTGAAAGAGACGCTTGACGAAATCCGGGTGGCTGCGCGACAGGACGATGTGGTGGCCGCTGATGTGATCCTGGACGCTGAGCACGAAGGCCCGCAGCCGGTCGCCGATCTGGTATTCCTCCATGGGCACGCGTTCGCGGCCCGGCATGATGGCTTCGACCCGCCCGATATCAATGATCACGTCGCCACGGTCCACCCGCACGATGGCCCCAGAGACGATGTCGCCGACGTGGTCCTTCTATTCCCGGACGACGATTTCTTTTTCCGCCTGGCGGATGCGCTGGATGATGGCCTGCTTGGCGGTCTGGGCGGCGATGCGCCCGAAATCGCGCGCGGTGACCTCGCTTTCCACCAAGTCGCCCAGGCGGGCGTCCGGCTGGATGCGCCGGGCGGCCTCCAGCGAGATCAGGCCGTCTTTCGGGCTGGAGCGTTCGGCCACTTCCATTTTCGTGTACGCCTTGATCGCCAGGGTCTTGCGGTCGATGTCGACCCGCAGGTCCCGGGTCGGCCCCACGCTCTTCTTGGACGCGGAAATGAGCGCCGCCTCGACCATCTGGATCAAGGCTTCGCGGTCGATTCCGCGTTCCTTCTCCATGGTCTCGATCACGGCCAGCAGATCGTTGCTGCTCATGGCGGTCCCCGACTCGCGGCGACATGGCATGTCCACCATGCTGCCTGTAAAAACTCAACTTCTTACCATAAAAAGCCCGGACGCCGGAGTCAAGCGTTTTTGTTCCGAATATCTCTTGACGATCGTGCCGGGGCACCGTAGCTTCAACACCCGTGCCGGTGCAATGCCCGCCGCGGAAGGCCGGATGGCGTCTGACTGGCGTCCGGCTTCGCGGCAGACCTGAAGGGAGTGCAGGGATCATGGTTACGCAGACGTCGCCGTCTTCCGCTCGAGCCGCGCCGCCGTCCCCCGCCGGAGGCCTGGTGCTGGAACTGGAACGCACGGCGGTGCCGGGACAGCGCCTGCTGTTCGACGCCTGTCAGAAGGCGCTCAAGAGCCCAGGCATTGCCCTCACGCCAATCTTGTATTCCCGATTCCTGCTGGAGGGATCGCTGGCGGACGGCCTGAAGCGCCTGGGCGCCTTTTGCGGGCATCCTGATCTGGACGCGGGGACGCTGGCGGAACAGGCGCAAAGCCGCATGCTGGAGGAGTTGGCCAAACCGTCGGTGCGCCTCGATCCCGCCCTGTCCGAGTTGCTGGCGGACGCCGCCAAGCACGGCCTCGCGATCGGCGCCTTGTCGTTCCTGCCCGCCGAGGCCGCCCGCGCCCTGCTGGAACGGCTTGGCCTCCAGGACCGGCTGGTGCTGCACGGCGCGGCCAAGTCCGACAGTGACGGCATCGGCCCCGATTGCTGGCTTGCCGCGGCCAAGGCCATGGGAGTGCTGGCCACGCGTTGCGTCGCCCTGGCCACCGGGGCGGCCGCTTGCCGCACCGCCCTGGAAGCCGGGATGCGCACCGTCGTGATCCCCGACGAATGGACGGCCCACCAGGATTTCGGCGGCGCGGATCTCGTGCTCGACGATCTCAAGGCCTTGCGCGTCAAGGATATCCAGGCGCTGTTGCACGGTTGCGCCTTCCGTTGAGATGAGCACCCTGTGGGAATGCGCCCGCGCCGGGCAGTTGACCCCTGCCATGGAAGCGGCGGCCCGCGCCGAGCGGGTGCCGGCCGAGACCGTCTGCTCGGAAATCGCCGCCGGCCGCGCCGTGTTGCCGGCCAATCCCGCCCATTGCAATCTGCGGGCCGCCGTCGTCGGCCGGGCGTTCCGCACCAAGGTGAACGCCAACCTCGGCCGCTCCGCGGAGCAGTCGGACCCGGCGGCGGAACTCGACAAGCTGGGCGTGGCCCTGGCGGCGGGCGCGGATTGCGTCATGGACTTGAGTGTCGGGCCGGAACTGGCCGGCCTGCGCCGCGCCTTGCTGGCGGCTTGTCCGGTCCCGTTCGGCACGGTTCCGATCTACGAGGCGGTGTCACGGGCCGGCGGGGCGCCGGCGGAACTGGATCCCGACCGGCTGTTGGCGGTGATTGCCGAGCAGGCCGCCCAAGGCGTGGACTTCATGACCTTGCATGCCGGCCTCCTGGCCGAGCACGTGCCGCTGGCTCTGCGGCGCCTGGCCGGCATTGTCAGCCGCGGCGGGGCGATCCTGGCGCAATGGATGACCACGCACCGCCGGCAAAACCCGCTGTACGAACGCTGGGACGACGTCCTGGACATCTGCCGGGAGCGCGAGGTCACCGTCTCGCTCGGGGACGGTCTGCGGCCGGGCTGCCAGGCGGATGCCGGCGACGCCGCCCAGTTTGCCGAACTGGACGCGCTTGGCGGCCTGGTGCGGCGCTGCCGCGAGCGGGGCGTCCAGGCGATGGTCGAAGGGCCGGGTCATGTGCCGTTCGGCCAGATCGCGGAGCAGGTGGCGCGGGAACAGCGTGTCTGCGAGGGCGCCCCTTTCTATGTGCTTGGCCCGGTGGTGACCGACGTGGCCCCCGGGTACGATCACATCACCTCCTGCATCGGCGCCACGGCGGCCGCCTATCACGGCGCGTCACTGCTCTGCTACGTGACGCCGGCCGAGCACCTGGGGCTGCCGACATCCGATGACGTGCGCGAGGGGATTTTCGCCTACCGCATCGCCGCCCATGCCGCCGATCTGGCGCGCGGCCTGCCGGGCGCCCGCGACTGGGACGACCAGATGACGCGCGCCCGGGTGCAGTTCGACTGGGAACGGCAGTTTCAACTGGCCCTCGATGGCGACCGCGCGCGCGCCCGTTTTCGGGCGGCGTCCGGCAACAACGGTCAGGATCATTGCTCCATGTGCGGCGCCGACTTCTGTGCCATACGTCTCTCGCGGAGCCTGTCGGGCACCGCCGCCGGGGCACCGCCGCCTCCGGGGCCCGCGCCGTGACGGCGCGCGGCCGACAGGCGGCGGCACCGAAGCCGGCCGCGCGCGCGTCCGCGCGCCGCGAAGCGGCGGGGCG
>CAZEVX010000305.1:0-920 GCA_964515705.1 uncultured Verrucomicrobiota bacterium
ATCCCTTCACATTCTTGCCGGTCGGGCACTCCGAACCCGGAACAATCGCCCTCCTTATAATAAAGGCATTCACGAAGGCGATTTTCCGGGAATAAATGCAACTATTTCTCTGTCCCCATCGGTTTGTTTGCTAGAGTTTGTGGGATGAAAACGCCTGTGACGCGGGGCGGCGGCACGTTATTCCTGGGCCTGGATTTCAGCACCCAGGGCCTGAAAGCCGTGTTGATCGACTCCGCCGGCCGGATCGCGCACGAGGACCAGGTGGTCTTCGACCGCGACCTGCCGCGCTTCGGCACGCGCGGCGGGGTGCACCGCGGGGCGGACGGTCTGGCCGTCACGGCGCCGCCGCGGATGTGGACGGCGGCGTTCGACCGGCTGCTGGACCGGATGCGGCGGGCGCGCTGGCCGCTGGCGCGCTTGGCGGCCGTGTCCGGCGCCGGCCAGCAGCACGGCAGCGTGTACTGGACGGAAGGCGCGCGCGCGCGGCTGGCGGCGCTCGATCCACGCCGTCCGCTCGCGGCACAGGTCGGCGGCCTGTTCGCCGTTCCGGACTCGCCCGTCTGGATGGATTCCAGCACCGGGCCGCAATGCCGGGCGCGGGACGCCGCGCTGGGCGGGCCGGCGGCGGCGGCGCGGCTGACGGGCTCGCGCTCCTACGAGCGGTTCACCGGCAACCAGATTGCCAAGATCGCCCAGCAACAGCCGGACGCCTACCGCCGAACGGAGCGCATCGCGCTGGTAAGTTCCTTCGCCGCCGCGCTGCTGATCGGCGGCTATGCGCCGCTCGAGCCGGGCGACGCCGCCGGAATGAACTTGATGGACATCCGCACCCGGCGCTGGGCGCCGGCGGCGCTGGCCTGCACGGCGCCGGGCCTCGCCCGGCGGCTCGGCGCGATCGTGCCGTCGCACCGGGCCATCGG
>CAZEVX010000305.1:930-2600 GCA_964515705.1 uncultured Verrucomicrobiota bacterium
GCGGCGCGCTACGGCTGGGCGCCGCGGGCGCTGGTGATCGCCTTCACCGGCGACAATCCCAGCAGCCTGGCGGCGCTCGGCCTAACGCGGCCGGGCGACATCGCCGTCAGCCTCGGCACCAGCGACACGGTCTTCGGCGCCCTGGCGGCGCCCCGCCCCTCGGCCGTCGAAGGGCACATTTTCGGCAACCCGATCGCGCCGCGGGGCTGGATGGCGCTGCTCTGCTTCAAAAACGGCTCGCTCGCCCGCGAATGGGTGCGCGACCGCCGGGCACGGGGATCCTGGGCGGCGTTCGAGGCGGCCCTGGCGCACACGCCGCCAGGGAACGTCGGCCGGATCGGGTTCTTTTTCCTGGAGCCCGAAATCACCCCGCCGGTATTTGTCCCTGGCGTGCGCCGCTTTGACCCGAGCGGCCGGGCCGTGCGCGCCTTTCCGCCGGAGGCCGAGATTCGGGCGGTGGTGGAAGGGCAATGCCTGGCGATGCGGCTGCACGCCGACCGGATCGGCCTGAAGGCGCGCGCCATCGTGGCGACCGGCGGGGGCTCGGTCAACGCCAGCCTGCTCCAGGTGATGGCCGACGTCTTCAACGCGCCGGTGAGCGCGTCCGACCGGCCGGCCTCGGCGGCATTCGGGGGCGCGCTGCGCGCCCTGCACGGCTGGCACTGCGCGCGGGCGCAACGCTTCGTGCCGTTCGCCGCCGTCGCGCCGCCGCTGCCGACCGCGGTGCGCCTGCTCCCCCGCTCCGTTTGCCACCGTCTGTATCGGGCGATCGGCAGGCGCTACGCCCGCCTCGAGGCCGCGATCACTTCATCTGGATCCGCTCTGGAACCAGGACGGGATATTTCTGGCGCTTGAGCCAGTATTCGCGCCCGCCAATCCGCAGCCGCCGGTAGAGCAACCCCTCGAGCTGCGCCCGATTGCCGAGAACAAAACAGAGCGTCTCGGCTTGCCGGTCGCCGTCCGCCGACACCAGCCGAAAATCGCTCGGCGCCCGGAACACGAAATCCTTCGGACGCAGCATGCCGTCGACCTCGCGCCAGCGCCCCTGGCCAACCGCCTCGATCAGGTCCAGGCCCGGCGGCGGCGCGGCCGGCGCCGGCGGCATCAACGCCAGATCGACCGCCGGGCAGGCCGGGACCGCGGCCGCCGCCACGTCGCCGGTCGGCGCCTCCGGCGCCCTGGGCGCGACCGCCGGCACGTAGACCGCGGCCGTCTGCACGGGCGCCGCTGCAGGCGGCGTCGGCAACCGTGCCGGCCGCGTCGCAGCGGCCGGCGGGGCGGCGAGGGCAACCGGCGCGGCGGAGGGCGCCGGCGGGGCGGGAGGCAGCGTGCTGACCAGCGCCCTGGAAATCCAGAGCGAACAGCCCGGCGGCGGGGCGATACGGACCCAGTCCCCCTGGGCGCCGCGCACGTCGACCCGGTCGCCGGCGATCAACTGGCCCACGATCGAAAAGTTGATGCCCGCCCCGGCGCGCACGTTGACCTTCTGGCGGCTCTCGATGACGCCGTTCGTGACATAATCGCCCAGCACCCACAGGTCCACGGCGGCGGGCGGCGCCACCTCGACCCACTCGGGCCCCAGCGACCTGGCGATCAACGCCACGCCGGTAGTCACCTGGCCGACCACCTCGGACGTCACCAGCGGCTTGGCGCGCAGGTTGCAGTCCGTC
>CAZEVX010000305.1:2610-3014 GCA_964515705.1 uncultured Verrucomicrobiota bacterium
TCTTGATGACCCACACCTGGCTCGTCGGCGCCGCGGCCGACGCGCACAATGCCGCCAGGACCAGCAGCCCACCGCACATCAACCCCTTCATAACGCCTCCCGAGTCCGTTGTTGGTATCATCGCGGACGCGACGGCGCGCGTCCCTCCAACAGGCCCCGGACACCCGCCCATCGCCATGTTGAAAGCGTCTTTCGGCACAGCCTAGCACGGGCTGTGCTGCTTGACAAGTGCGCCTGCGGGTTTGTCAAGACTCGTTAGAAATGTCCCCATTTTGTTGTTGGCCTGGTGGTGCGCCAGTGTCGTGCGTCAGAAGTCCCTTGACACCAGAAACGGCCCGCGCCTGGAGGGCGCGCGCCGCCAGACGTGCCATTTGGGTTCGTCGCTGTTTTCGGCGGCTACTCCT
>CAZEVX010000306.1:0-3001 GCA_964515705.1 uncultured Verrucomicrobiota bacterium
GGGGCGAAACGTTCAGGAAAACTGTAGGAAGCGTGCCCCACCTTCGGAGGCAGTACGCGCATCGGCAGATTGCGCTCGACAGGCCGAGCGCTCGCGCGCTACCGTAACGGCGCGGACAGGCGGCGGCCGGGCGCGCCCGCGCCCGGCGGGGCGGGGAGGCAACGCATGCGGCAGCGCCTGCGACTGGAGATCGACGGCCGCGTGCAGGGCGTTGGCTTCCGGCATGCCTGCTGCCAGGCGGCCCGCGGCCTGGGATTGTCCGGCTGGGTCCGCAACACCGCGGACGGCGGCGTGGACGTCGTGGCCGAGGGCGACCCCGCGGCGCTCGAGCGCCTGGCGGCCTGGTGCCGGCACGGCCCGCCCGGCGCGCGGGTGGCCGCCTGCCGCAAAACGACCGGAGACGCCATGGGCGTTCCCGACGGGTTCGAGGTCCGCTGCCGGGAGGAATCATGAACCGCCGCCGTGATGACGATCGCGACGGGTTGCGCGAGCGGCTCGCGGCCCTGTTTGCCGAGCCGAGCGAGGGCCCGCGCGCCGAGGACCAGATTGCCGGCGCGCTCGGCCTGCGCGGCCGCGCCCGGCGCGAGTTGCGCCCGCTCCTCGAATCCATGGTGCGCAACGGCGAGATCGTGCGGGTGCGCCAGAACCGCTACACGCCCGGGCGGCCGGCCGACCTGGTCACCGGCGTCCTCGACGTCCTGCGGTCCGGCGACGGTCTGCTGCGCCCGCTCGACGGGTCGGCGGAGGTGTTCGTTGGCCGGGACGATCTCGGCACCGCGTTGCCGTCCGACCGGGTGGTCGTGCGGCTCGATCCCGGCCGGGCCGATCCCGAGGCTGCCGTGCGCCGGACGGGCAAGGTCATCCGCATTCTCGAACGGTCCGGGCGCGCGCTGGTCGGCACCTTGCGGCGGACGCCGCGCTTTTTCTACGTCGTGCCGATCGACCCGGCCTATGCGCGGGATTTCTACGTGGCCGATCCCAAGGGCGCGGCCGTCGGCGACCGGGTGGTGATCCAGTTCAGCGAGTGGGAGAACCGGCACGTCAGTCCGGAGGCCGACATCCTGGAGGTGATCGGCCCGGCCACCGAGCCCTCGCTCGACACCCTGGCCGTGATCCGGCATTACAACCTGCGCGACCGGTTTCCGGCGGAGGCGCAGGGCGAAGCCGAGCGCGCTCCCGAACGCCTGGCGGCGGCGGGCGCGCGCCGCGACTGCCGCGACCGCTTCGTGTTCACCATCGACCCGGAGACGTCGCGGGACTACGATGACGCCCTCTCCCTGGAGAGCGACAGCGCCGGGCGGCGGGTGCTGGGCGTGCACATCGCCGACGTGGCGCACTTCGTGCGGCCGAACGGCGCCATGGACCGCGAGGCGCGTCTGCGCGGGAACAGTGTTTACCTGCCGGACCGCGTGCTGCCGATGCTGCCGGAACAGCTGTCCAACGGCCTCTGCAGTCTGCGGCCGGGCGAGGACCGGCTGGCCTTCACGGTGTGGCTGACCGTCGAGGAGGACGGCGCGGTGGCGGGCGCCGAGTTTGCCAAGAGCGTGATCCGGTCGCGCCGGCGCCTGACCTACGAGCAGGCCATGGCCGCCCTGCGGGAGCCGCCGGGCGCGCCCGGCGCCGGCGCGCCGCTGGCGCCCGACGAGCACCGGGTGCTGCACGCGCTGCATGGCCTGGCGCAGCAGTTCCGCCGGCGGCGTTTCGCCGAGGAGGCCCTCGACCTCGACCTGCCGGAATACGAGGTGCGGATCGGCCCGGACGGCATGATCGCCGACATCCGCCGCACGGTGAGCGACGCCTCGCACCAGTTGATCGAGGAATGCATGGTGGCCGCCAACGAGGCCGTGGACCGCGAACTGAGCGACGCCGGCATCCCGCTGCTGCACCGGGTGCACGAGCCGCCGGCGCCCGAGAAGCTGGCCGTGCTGGAGGTCCAGCTGCGCGAGCTGGGCCTGGTCCCCGGCGACCTCTCGCGTCGCCGGGGGCTGGCGGCATTTCTGGCGGCCGTGCGCAGCCACCCGTTGGCGGACGACGCCATGCTGGCCGTGCTCAAGAGCCTGAAGCGCGCGGTCTACGACGCGCGGCCGCTGGGCCATTTCGGCCTGGCCAAGCGCTACTACGCCCATTTCACCTCGCCGATCCGGCGCTACCCCGACCTCGTCGTGCACCGGCAACTGGAGGCCAGGCTCGCGCGCCGCGCGCCGCCCTATGGCCGCGCCGAACTGGACGCCCTCGGCCCCAGCTGTTCCCGCACCGAGCAGGTCGCGGACCTGGCGGAAAAGAGTTTGCTGGAAATCAAGACCTACCGCTTCCTGGAACAGCAGCTCGCCCAGGGACGGCCGCGCGACTACGCGGCCGTCGTCGTGCGCGTCCGGAACTTCGGGGTGTTTGTGCAACTGGTCGAACTCCAGGTGCAGGGGCTGGTGCATGTCTCGGCGCTCGCCCGCGACTTCCTGCGCTACGACGAGCGGCGGCAGACCCTGCGCGCCGGCCGCCAGGTCTTTGCCCGCGGCACCCGCCTGACCGTCCGCCCCGCGCGCGTGGATTTCGACAAGCGCCAGATCGATTTCGTCCCGTCCGCTCCCGGCGCGGAGGGGCCGTCCCGCCCCGCGACACGCCCGCCGGCCGGACGGCCGCATCGCCGCTGATCCCCGCCGGTTTTTTTATTGCCAGCGCGGCGCCGAGCAGGTACCGTTCCGGGCAGCCATCCGTGGCGCATGAACGCAGTTCCAACAGGAAAGGATCGATCATGAAGGCTGTCGTGGACAAGGAAACCTGCACCGGCTGCGGACTCTGCGCGGACACCTGCCCCGAGGTGTTCGAGATCGATGACGCCGTTGCCAAGGTGATTGCCGATCCCGTGCCGGACAACGCGGTCAAGACCTGCCGCGAAGCCGCGGATAACTGCCCGGTCGAGGCGATTCGGATCGAGGATTGAGCGGAGCGCGGACGCCGCGCGCGGCGCCGCCGGCGCCGGGTGGGCGGGGAGCGGCGGGGCCCT
>CAZEVX010000307.1:0-2946 GCA_964515705.1 uncultured Verrucomicrobiota bacterium
GGTGGGCGCCGACCTCCGGGCGGCGCCGAATGTAAAGACGCGTTAGACGCACCACTCTAGGAACTCGGCCAGGCGATGACGACGACGATCGCGATACCGACACTAGGCGCGCCATAAACCTTTCTGTACCTTTCGCCTCGGTCCTCAGTCCACAGTCCACGGCCCGTTTCAGAGGATCAGCATGGCGTCGCCGTAGCTGTAGAAGCGGTAGCCCGCGCGGATGGCCTCGGCATAGGCGCGGCGGACCAGGGCCAGGCCCGCGAAGGCGCTGACCATCATCAGCAGCGTCGAGCGCGGCAGGTGGAAGTTGGTCAACAGGACATCCACCGCCCGGAAGGCGTAGGGCGGGCGGATGAAGAGGTCGCTGCGGCCTTCCGCCGCCACGACCGCCCCGTGGCGCGCAGCGACGGTCTCGAGCGTCCGCACTACGGTGCTGCCCACGGCCACGATGCGCCCGCCCGCCGCCCGCGTCTCCCGAATGCGCGCCGCTGTCTCGTCCGGCATGGCGAAGCGTTCCGCTTCCATGCGGTGCGCCTCGACCTCCGCGGCGGTCACCGGCCGGAACGTGCCCGCCCCGACGTGGAGCGTCACGGCGGCGCGGCCGATGCCGGCGCGGTCGAGCGCCGCGAGCAGGGCGGGCGTGAAGTGCAGCCCGGCCGTCGGCGCCGCCACCGCGCCGGGCACACGGGCGTAGACGGTCTGGTAGGCGGCGCGGTCGCGGGGTTCCTGGCCGGGGTCGCGGCGCGGCCGCCGGATGTAGGGCGGCAGCGGGGTTTCACCCGCGGCCGCGAGGATGTCGGCGAGCGGCTCGGTATGACGCAGGCGCAGCGTGACGCGTCCCGCGCCGGCCACGGTCAGCACCTCGGCCTCGAGCCGGCCGCCCGCCAGGACCAGCCGCCGGCCCGGCCGCGCCTGGCGCATCCGCAGCAGCGCTTCCCAGCGGTCCGGCTCGCTCTCCTCGAGCAGCAGGACTTCCGTGCGGCCGCCGGTGTCGGCCTTGCACCCGCGCAGGCGCGCCGGGATCACCCGGGTGTCGTTGATCACCAGCAGGTCGCCACGCTGCAGGAGCGCCGGGAGATCCGCCACCCGCCGGTGCTCGAAGGCGTCCGCGGCGCGCCGGACCACCAGCAGCCGCGCCTGGTCGCGGTCCGCCAGCGGCTGCTGGGCGATCCGCTCCGGCGGCAGGGTGTAATCAAACAGCGCGGTCTGCATGGCGGGCTAAAAAAACGCGAAATATCGGATTGACTTACCCTACAGGCAGCGACTATCTTGATAAAGGAAATACGGCGGAAGGAATGGAACGGTCGCCCCTTGCAGGAGGAAATCTCATGAACCGGATGTGGCGTCGGGCCCGGAAACGCGCGTTTACCCTGGTGGAACTGCTGGTGGTGGTGGCGATCATCGCCATTCTGGCCGGGCTGCTGCTGCCGAACCTCGGCGATGTCCGCGAAAAGGCGCGCCGGGTGCAGTGCCTCGCCAACCTGAACGGCATCTGGAAGACCATTTCGGCCTGGGGACTCAACCCGGCAGATTCTTTCCGCCCGAACTTCCCTCCCGGAAAATTGACGGGTCCGGCCAGCGGCAACGACGGCAAGATCACGCTCGAAGGCGGGATCACGCCGGAAATGTTCATCTGCCCGACGGCCGCCGGCCAGTACGGCATGCGCCCGGGAGACAAGCTGGACACGATGAGCGTTTCGAACAGCTCCTACTGTTACTTCGTGGGCCGGTCGTCGGCCGACGGCGACAAGGTGATTCTCTGCGACCAGAATGGCACCGGCCGCGTGGCCGATGTGTCCGCCTCGATCACCAACTGGGGCCGCAATCATATGAAGGGCGTGTTTCCGCAGGGCGGCAACCTGGTCAAGGTGGCCGGGCAAGGGATGTGGGTGGATACGACCAACGTCATCGGCAGCACGGTCTGCATTACCAACGCCGTCGTCAGCAACGCCTTCAGCGGCGTGACCGGAACCAACATCGCCATGTATTGAGCCTTGTTGGCAGCATGTGGAGAAGCCGGCGCCCGCCCGTGGCGGGCGCCGGCTTTTTGTTTGACAGCCGGGCACGACCTGCTATTGTCCCCGGCTTTGTATGGCGAAACCCTTCGCGTCCCCGAGCGGGGCGCGCAATCAGGAGACTCCGCATGCCAGCCAGGAAGACCGCCGTTGCCCTTCAGCGCAAGTCCATCAAATCCAAGAAGTACGTGTATGTCTTCGGCCCCGGCCGCAAGCACACCGAAGGCGCCGCCGCGATGAAGAACCTGCTGGGCGGCAAGGGCGCCAACCTGGCGGAGATGTGTCTGCTCGGCCTGCCGGTGCCCGCCGGGTTCAGCATCACCACCGAGTGCTGCGTGGATTTCTTCCGCAACCGCATGAAGTTCCCGGCCAGCCTGAAGGCCGAGGTCCGGGCCGCGCTGGCCAAGACCGAGGCCCTCATGGGCATGCGCTTCGGCGACCCCGTTAACCCGCTGCTGATTTCCTCGCGCTCGGGCGCGCGCCGCTCGATGCCGGGGATGATGGAAACCGTGCTGAACGTCGGGCTCTGCTCGCGGACGATTCCCGGCCTGGTGGCCAAGACCGGCAACGAACGCTTCGTGTACGACGCCTATCGCCGCCTGATCATGATGTATTCGGACGTCGTCATGGAAAAGGCCGAGGGGATCGAGCCGGCCGAGGGCAAGGGCATCCGCAAACAGCTCGACGACATGCTCCACGAGGTCAAGCATAGCAAGGGCTACGCCTCCGACACCGACCTGACGGCCGCGGACCTGAAGGCGCTGGCCGAGGCCTTCAAGGCGCGCGTGCAGCAGGTGCTCGGCCGGCCGTTCCCCGACGATCCGATGGAACAGTTGTGGGGCGCGATCGCGGCGGTCTTCAAGAGCTGGAACGGCAAGCGCGCGGTGACCTACCGCCGGATCGAGGGCATTCCCGACGACTGGGGCACGGC
>CAZEVX010000308.1:0-2109 GCA_964515705.1 uncultured Verrucomicrobiota bacterium
ACTGGTGGTTCAACGTGCGCTGCTCGAATACCGAGCCGCTGGTGCGGCTGAACCTCGAGGCCAAGACCGCGGCGCAACTCGAGGCGCGCACCCGCGACCTGCTGGCCTTGATCCGCGCACCGTAACGCCGTCCGCCGCATGAACGCCCGCCTGCTCGACGCCGTTCGCCGCGCCCACACCGCTCGCTTCGGCGCGCCGCCGGAGGTCGTGGCCTACGCGCCGGGCCGCGTGGAAATCCTCGGCAACCACACCGACTACAATGCGGGGCTGGTGCTGTCCGCCGCCCTCGACGCCGGCATCGCCTTCGCCGTCAGCCCCGCCCACGACAACGCTGGCGCGGTCCAGGCGCTCGACGTCTGCGGCGAGGCCGCCTTCCGCCTGCCGGTCACCGGGCCGGTCTCGGGCCCCGCCTGGCTCAACCTGGTCCTGGGCGTAGCCCGCGGACTCGCCGCGCGCGGCCGGCTCGACCGCGGCTTCCAGGCCACCTTCTCCGGCGACCTGCCCGCCGGCGCCGGCCTCTCCAGTTCGGCCGCCCTCGAGGTCTCCGCCGCCCTGGCGCTCGCCCGCCTCTTCCGTCTCGAGCTCCCGCCGCTGGATCTGGCCCGGATCTGTCAGGCGGCCGAACACGCCTTCACCGGCGCGCGCTGCGGGTTGCTCGACCAGCTCTCCTCGCTCTACGGCCGCGCCGGGGCGCTGGTCTTCACCGACTTCCAATCGCTGGCCGTCGCGACCCTGCCGCTGGCGGACGCGGTCCGCTTGTTGCTGGCCGACACCCGTGTCCAACACCGCCTGGTCGAGTCGGAATACAACGCTCGCCGCGCCCAGTGCGAGCAGGCTGTCGCTTTCTTCGCCACCGTGCTCTCCCACCCGGTCGGCGCCTTGCGCGATGTCTCGGCCGCGGAATGGGCGGCTCATGCCGCCGGCCTCGACCCGGTCGCCGCGCGGCGCGCCCGCCACGTCATCGAGGAAAACGCCCGCGTCGAGGCCGCCGCCGCGCTCCTGAAGACCGGCAACTTGGCGGAATTCGGCCGCCTGATGTTCGCTTCGCACGAGAGCTCGCGCACGCTGTTCGAGAATTCCTGCCCGGAACTCGACGGCCTCGTCGCGTGGGCGCGCGCGCGACCGGACGTGCTCGGCGCGCGATTGACCGGCGGCGGGTTCGGCGGCAGCGTCGTGCTCCTGCTGCGGCCCGGCAGCGAGGCCGACCGCCTCGGCGCCGACCTGGCCGACGCCTACCTCCGTGCCCACGGGCGCCCCTGCGTCCTGCGCGTCGCGCGGGCCGCCGACGGCGCCCGCGTGCTCTGACGCCAGGCCGGTCAGTTGACGACCGGCAGGTTGGTCTCGGAGGCGCGCGTGCCGCGGGCGGGGTTGACGGCCGTCGCCGTCATCTCGTCAATGGTCACCGCGCCGTCCCGGTCGGTATCGAGCGCCGCCGCCTCTTTACGGGCGCCATCGACCATTTCCTCGGGCGTCAGTTTGCCATCGCCGTTGGCATCGAGCTGCCGAAAGATCGCGGCCCGGTAGGCCGCGCACTCGCGCACGGTCAGAAACCCGTCCTCGTCGGCATCCATGGTCTCGTAGAGCGTTCCGCGATCGCAGGGGACCGGCGGCACACCGGGATCGGGCGCCGGGCCGGCGTAATAAGCCAGGTAGTCCTCCAGCGTCACAATCCCGTCGCCGTTGCCGTCCATCTCCTTCCAGGCCGCATGCTGCGCCTTGCCGAACTCGTCGGCGGTCACGCGGCCGTCGCCGCTGGCGTCCAGTTTCGCAAACCAGGCGCGCCGCGCCTGCAGAAATTCGGCAGCCGACACGTGGCCGTCCCGGTCGGCGTCCAACTGCATGAAGACCGTCACACGGACAGGCGACGGCGCGGAGGGCGACGGTCCCGCCGGCGGGTCGGCCGCCAGGGCCGCCGCCGCCACCGCCAGGCAAGCTGTGGCAATGGCTGAACTCCATCTGCGTTGCCTGTGCATGTCCAAATCCTTTCACGCGGACGCCCGGCCGCGCCGGGACTATTGAAACTGACGGGCAAACGCGTCGAACTTCGCCTGCAAGCGTTCCATCGCGCCGCCCAACGCCGCCACCTGGGCCTCGAGCGCCGCCAGCCGC
>CAZEVX010000308.1:2119-2846 GCA_964515705.1 uncultured Verrucomicrobiota bacterium
CCGCTCGTTCTCCGCCTGCACCACGAGCCGCGCCGGCTCCGGCGGCGGCAGCGGGGCGGGCGCCGGCTCCGTCGGCGCCGCACCGCACAACGCGTGCGTGTACCGCTCCTCGCGCTGTCCAGCCTGCCGCGGCAGCCGCGCGGCCAGCGGCCCGTCCGGCCAGGCAAGCAAGGCGTCCAACGCGGCCTGGACCTCGGCGGCGTCGGCAAACGGCGCCATCCGCGCGGCATGCACGCGCAGGCTGCCCACCGTCTGCGGCGACCGCAGCACGAGGTCGCCGAACACCGCGACCTGCGCGGACGTCAGCGGGACGCGCTCCAGCAGGGTGTGCCGGTATTTCGGCGCACGGCTGCCGGCCAGCGCCACGGTGGCAGCCAGATGCTTCTCGCGCAGGCCATCCAACGCCCGTACCACGTCTTCCTCGGACGCCTCGATGACGGGGTCGCGGTTCGACTTCTGATTGCAGGCGGCCGTCAGCGCCGCCAGCGTCAGCGGGTAATAGTCCGGGGTGGTGATCGCCTTCTCGATCAAACTCCCCAGCACCCGCGCTTCCAGGAACGTCAGTTGCAGCGCCATGGCCGGTCTCCAGAACGTCGCGCGCGGGCCGGGCCGATACACCGGCGCGCATCAGGACGCAGTATAGCGGCCGACACAAGGCAATCAAGGACCAATCCCAACACTGCGGGAGTTGCGCCTGCCCCTGTTGCCCCGTCAGGCGCCAGACCGT
>CAZEVX010000309.1:0-2838 GCA_964515705.1 uncultured Verrucomicrobiota bacterium
CTGGATATTCTCCCAGAGGCTGTAGCCCCAGGGCTTGATCACCATGCAGCCGCGCACGGGAGAGAGTTCGGCCAGGTCGGCCGCCCGAATCACCTGCTGGTACCACTCGGGATAGTCGTCGGCGCGCGTCGGGGTGATGGCAGTGGTCGGTTTCTCGGCCATGGGCGGGCTTCCTTTCCGGGATGGGGAACTCAGGAAAGACTCGGACCTATCTGGAACTCAGGAACTCAGGAAAGAGCCTTGCGCTTCCCTGAGTTCCTGAGTTCGCCATCCGGCTTAGGCCAGCTTGAGCTTGGGCGCATGCCGGTGGTATTCCTGCAAGCTACAGACTTCCATGCGGCCGTTGCCTTTCCAGGCTTCGAGGCCGTTGAGGGCCGCGTCGAGGCCGTTGACCGTGGTGGTGATCGGGATGCCGCGGATGACGGCCTCGGCGCGCATGCGAATCTCGTCGCGCCGCGGGGATTCCCCGAGCGAGGGGGTATTGACGAGCCAGCGCACGGTCTGTTCCTTGATCATGTCCAGCACATTGGGACGGCCGGTCGAGATGCGGAAGATGGCCTGGCTGGGAATGTCATGGTCGCGCAGCACCGTGCTGGTGCCCTCGGTGGCATAGATCGTGTAGCCCAAGGCCAGCAGCCGTCGCGCCAGCGGCACGATCGCCGGTTTGTCCTCGTCGCGCACGCTGACAAAGACATGACCCGACCGCGGGATGGTGTTGCCGGCGGCCATCTGGCTCTTGAGGAAGGCCGTGCCCGGCTGGGAATCGATCCCCATGACCTCGCCGGTCGACTTCATTTCGGGCGTCAGGACGATGTCGATCCCCGGAAACCGGGCGAAGGGAAAGACCGACTCCTTGACGGCGAAGTGGCGCGGCCGGACCTCGCGCGTCAGGCCCAGGTCCTTGAGGCGGCGCCCGGCCATGACCAGGGCGGCCACCTTGGCCAGCGGCACGCCGATGGCCTTGCTGACGAACGGCACGGTGCGCGAGGCGCGCGGGTTGACCTCGAGCACATAGACCTCGTCCTGGCGCACGGCGAACTGGATATTCATCAGACCGCGGACCTCGAGCGCCTCGGCCAGCCGGAGGGTCGCCCGCCGGATCTCGTCTTTGACGGCCTCGGAGAGCGTCGGCGCCGGGATGGTGCAGGCGCTGTCGCCGGAATGGATCCCGGCCAGTTCGACGTGTTCCATGATCGCCCCGATGACGGCGGTCTCGCCGTCGGCGATGCAGTCCACGTCCACCTCGACGGCGTTTTCGAGAAAATCGTCGATCAGCACTGGCCGGTCCTCGGAGACCTCGACCGCCTCGGCCATGTAGATGCGCAGGGCCTCCGCGGAGTAGACGATCGTCATGGCCCGGCCGCCGAGGACGAAGGACGGCCGCATCAGGACCGGGTAGCCGATGCGTTCGGCGATCGTTTCCGCCTCCGCGATGCTGCGGGCCAGGCCGGAGTTCGGCTGGCGCAGCCCGAGCCGGACAATCAGCTCGTGGAAGAGCTGACGGTCCTCGGCGACCTCGATCTGGGCCGGCGACGTCCCGATGATCTTGACCCCGTGGCGCTCCAGGCCGCGCGCCAGGTTGAGCGGGGTCTGCCCGCCAAGCTGGACGATGGCGCCCTCGCAGCCCTCGGCGCGGTAGACGTGCAAGACGTCCTCGAGGGTCAGCGGCTCGAAGTACAGCCGGTCGCTGGTGTCGTAATCCGTGCTGACCGTTTCCGGGTTGCTGTTGACCATGACGGTCTCGTAGCCGGCCTGCCGCAGGGCGTAGCAGGCGTGCACGCAGCAGTAATCGAACTCGATCCCCTGCCCGATGCGATTGGGACCGCCGCCCAGGATCATGATTTTCGGCCGGCGCCGCGGCGCGGGGCCGGCGGCGGCGTCGCCGTACATGGAATAGAAATAGGGGGTGCAGGCGACGAACTCCGCGGCGCAGGTATCGACCAGGCCGTAGACCGGCTCGAGGCCCAGGCGGGCGCGGGCGGCGCGCACGTCGTCCTCGCCGGCGCCCAGGAGACTCCCGATCTGGCGGTCGGAATACCCAAACGTCTTGGCCTGGCGGAAGAGCGCCGGCTGGGCTTCGAGGCCGGCCAGCGTGCCGGCGCCGCGGAGTTCGTCCTCGTAGGCCGACAGTTCCTCGAGGTGCCGCAGGAACCAGGGGTCGATGCCCGTGAGCGCCCGGACGCGTTCGACCGGCCAGCCGCGCCGGAAGGCCGCGCGCACGTGGAAGAGGCGCTGGGCTTGCGGGCGCTCGAGTTCGGCGGCCAGGGCGGCGTCGGCGAGCGCCTCGAACGCGGCGTCCTTGCCGTCGGCGCCGAAGCCGGCGCGTCCGATTTCGAGGGAGCGCAGGGCTTTCTGGAGGGCTTGCTTGAAGGTGCGCCCGATGCTCATGGCCTCGCCGACCGACTTCATCTGGGTGCCGAGGGTGGTGTCGGCCCCGGCAAACTTCTCGAAGGCGAAGCGCGGCGCCTTGACAACCACGTAATCCAGGGCCGGCTCGAAGCAGGCCGGGGTTTCGCGCGTGATATCGTTGCGCAGTTCGTCGAGGGTATAACCGACCGCCAGCTTGGCGGCGATCTTGGCGATCGGGAACCCGGTGGCTTTCGAGGCCAGGGCGCTCGAGCGCGATACCCGCGGGTTCATCTCGATGATCAACTGGCGGCCGGTCTCGGGGTGGACCGCCCACTGGACATTCGAGCCGCCGGTCTCGACGCCGATGGCCCCCATGACCGCCAGGCTGCGGTCGCGCAGGCGCTGGTACTCGCGATCGGTGAGGGTCTGCGCCGGGGCCACGGTCAGGCTGTCGCCGGTATGCACGCCCATGGGGTCGAGGTTCTCGAT
>CAZEVX010000310.1:0-2790 GCA_964515705.1 uncultured Verrucomicrobiota bacterium
CAAGGAACGCCTGCACGCTGACCGACGGGAGGACGTGGAGGGCGAGGCGCCCGCCGACGCGGCGCGTCAAGCCGCCGCTACGGCGCGCAGAGTGCCGAGCCGCAGGCGCACGGTCTGGCGCCTGACGGGGCAACAGGGGAAGGCGCAACTCCCGCCGTGTTGGGACGCCGGATTGTGCATACCAGCCGCCGATGGGTCTTCGCCATGGTCGGCGCAGGGGGCATGGCCGCGCGAAGGTCCAGGCGGGCGGCGGGGCGGTGCTGGCGCGGGAGGGGAAACCGGAGGCGGTGATCGTGGTGGCGGACAAGGCCGGGCCGGCCGACCGGTTTGCGGCGGAGGAACTGCAGACGTACCCGGCGAAGACAGACGCGGATGCCTTCGCGGTCAAGGTCGAGCGGCGGGTGGCGGGGGGGGGTCGTGGGCGGGGGCGATCAGTGGGACGACCGGCCGGGGCGGTTTTACGACGTCGTGCTGGCGGGGGCGGGGGACCGGGGGACGATCTACGCGGCGTATGATTTCCTGGAGCGTGAGCTGGGCTGCCGCTGGCTGGCGCCGGGCGACCTCTGGGAGGAGATTCCAAAACGGCCGACGGTCGAGGCGCCGCCCGGCTCGCGCATCGAGACGCGCAAAAACATGGACGCCGCCCGCGCGGCCGCTGCCGGCGATGCCGTGGCGACAGCGCGCCCCTTCGAATGGCACCTGGGATACTGTGAAAAAGCCGGCCCGGCGTTCGCGCTCTGGTACCGGGTTCTCCGCGGCGAGCGCGACCCGGCCCTCATGCGCGAGGCCATCCGCTTAGGCAAGGAGGCCCTAGCCTACCGCGCGGCCATGGAAAAGCAGTTCCCCAACGAACCCTTCCGCGCCGGCTGGCGCAGGAGCACGTCGGTCGGCAAGAACGGGAACTGGATCCGGATGCTGGCCGAGTTGGAGGCCGCACGCCGCCCCACCGCTCCCTGAAGGCGGTAGTCCACCGTCGCGCCCGGTGCCCGCCCGCCCGCCGCCCACCCCATCGGCGATCCTGGCGGCGCCCGCGGCACGGCAGCCGTCGGGGGCGCCGACCCGAATAGCAACTGCCAGATGATACAACTATGTTGCTTGGTTTTACATCGCCAGCCAAGGCCCTAGCGGGTATCATGTTCAGCAGGGGCAGGGACTGCCAACGGCGGGGCGAGGGCGCGGCGGAGAGGAGTCAGACCATGAGCGGTGGACATCGAATGGGGCGGGGTCTACGGTTCGCGATCCTGGGGCTCGGTATCGCGGTCGCGGCGACGGCGTGCGCCACCAACGTCTTCGTGGTGCCGCCGGACCACCCGGCGGCGGCGCCAGAGTATCCCTTCACCTCCTGGGCCACGGCGGCCACCAATATCCAGGAGGCGCACACCGCCATCAATACCAACGGCGGTAATGTCATCTACCTCACCAACGGGCTGTACCTGCTGACCAACCAGGTTGTCGTGACCAAGGGAGTCGTGCTGCGCAGTTCGAACAACGGGGCCACCGACCCGGGCGGCACGGTGCTCGACGGAAACAACTATGCCAGCTAGCCGGTGACCAACGGCGTCCTGCTTCTCAGCAACACCCTGGTGGTCCTCGACGGGCTGACGATCCAGAACGGCTCCTATGGGGCCGGCGCCGGTATCCTCGTCTACAAGGCCGGCCTGATCACCAATTGCGTTGTCCGCCACAACGTCGCGTACGTGTCCGACTCGTCCGGCCACGGTGGCGGCATCTACGTGAATGCGGACACCGGGGACTTGGGTGTGTTGACCCATTCCCAGATCGTCTCGAACCGCGCGCACGTGTACGCGGGCGGGGTATATATGGGAGCCGGCAGTAAGGGCTTGATCCAATACTGCACCGTGGCGTCGAACTACGCCTCGCGCTCGGATGTCGTCAACGGCGGCGGGGGCTTGAGCCTCTTTGGGCCCAGCACGTTCGCGGTTGCCGCCGTGACGGTGCGCTGCTGTACTATCGCGTTCAACACGGCGCTGTCCTGCGGGGGCGGCCTCCAACTGACTCGCAACGGCGGGCTGGTGGATCGCTGTCTGATCGTCTCGAACTACCAGTCCAGTGCCAGCGCCAGTCGGCTGGGCAGCGGGGTCTATTTTTACCTCGCCCGCGACGGCGCGATCGTGCGCAACAGTCTGATTGCCTTCAATTCCAACAATAATTATTTGGCGGTGGCGATGGGGGGCGGTCGGATCGAAAACTGCACGGTCGTCAACAACCGCAAGCGGGGCATTAGCCACTCGTCTGACGTGTCGTACGGAACAGGGGTGGTGGTCAATACGATCATCTATTCCAACGCGGTCACGAACGTCGACGCGACGGTCACAACGTTGACGAACTGCTGCGTGCCCTACGAGATCCCGGGAGAGGGCCATATCACGGGATATCCGTCCTTCTTCAACCCCCAGGGCGACTTCCGGCTGAAGCCGGATTCGCCCTGCCTCAATGCCGGGCTCCCGCTGCCGTGGATGAACACGGCCGTGGACTACGACGGCCAGCGCCGGGTGGACGCGGTTTTCGGCCGGGTGGACATCGGTGCCTACGAGTTCCTGCCGGCGGCCTCCCTGTTCCGCCTGAAATGACTGCCCTGGGGATACCAAGTCCCGGAGAAACGCGCTCCGTCGCGTCCGCGGGCCATCCCCGCGGCCGGCGGCATATCCTGCGCCGCCCGACAGCGCCCGCTCCGGTAACAACGCGACGTCAACGCTTGTCAGGAGAAGACACCATGCGAACCGTCCTCGTTGGCCTGGTTGCGGGATGTGTCGGAGGGCTGGCCGCGGC
>CAZEVX010000311.1:0-2758 GCA_964515705.1 uncultured Verrucomicrobiota bacterium
TGTACTGCACCGGGTTGGTCGGCGATACGTCCCAACTGTGGGTCATGATCGGGAGCCCCTGCGCCTCGGCCATGGCATAGACCGGCGCGAAGGACGGGTCATCCGCCTCGACCTTGTGGGCCGAGGGATGAATCTTGATGCCGATGCAGGCTGGATCGCGGCCGGCGGCCGCGATCCGCGCGTGCTGCTTGGCGCCGCCGTGCGGGTGAAATCCCTCGAAATAGCGGAAGCGCTCCGGCGCCGCGTCCAGGAACGGCGCGCACAGCGGCCGCGGCGCGGCGGCAGGATCGAGGATCGTGGCGATCGGGCACAACAGCAGACGGTCGAGACACGCGGCATCCATGAAGGCGAGCCAGTCCGACGGCGTCATGGTTTCGTCCGCCACGGGGAACCGGTCGTTCGGTCCCGAGTGCGTATGGGCATCCACGATCAACGGGGCCGGCGGCGCGAACGCAACCGGCGCGGGCGTCACCGCGGGCAGGCCGAGCAGGCGCCGCAGGTTGTTACCCGCCAGGTCGCATTTCAGCCGCCAGTCCAGTCCGCTCATGGCGATCGGCCCCGTGACGGCGTGCGGCGTGAACCGCGGCTGATGCGAGCCGTAGAGCATCCGAGGCCCCAACCCCTGACCGACCAGCCGTTCGATGCCCAGCCAGTTGCAGAGATTGTAGAGGCACAGCCACACATTGGGACGCCGCCGCATCAGGGCTTCCACGGGAGCGATATGATACAGGAGTTTGACCGGGCCGGACTCGATCACGAACGCCACGCCCGGGAACCGCGCGGCCGCCGCTTCGAGGTCCGTCCACGACACGTCGGTATGCAACACGCTGACCGGCATGCGCAAGCGCTCGAGTTCGGCGACCTGTCGCGCCATGACGGCCTCCAGCGGCCCCTGGTCTGGCGCGTACCGCGCCAGGCGCGCCCCGGTCGCCGCCGCCCGCGCGGCCAGTCCCGCCGCCGCGCCGTTGTCTAGCGGCACCGTCGGCACGCAGTCTCCGATGATGCCCGACGCATAGCGGGGAAACGCCGGCGGATCGTCCGGCCAGACAGCCATGTCGAGCCAGGGCAATGCCCGCCAGACGGCCTCGTAGGACGCGCGCAAGGCGCGCACGCCGGCCATCACATCGTTCTTCACAGGGTTGATTACAGTCATCGGATACTCCACCCACAATTAGGAACTCAAAAAGATCGGAATTTATCTGAAACTCAGGAACTCAGGAAGATAAAAATGCACATGGAACTCGGGAAACTCTGAAACCCATCCGAGGACGCGACAAAACATGTCCCTCCGACTCGCCCACTCGACGTTGTCCGTGTTGTTCGGAGGGCCACGCTCCGTCGTTGCCGGCGATGGTGGAACGTGAGGGCGAGCCGCTCATGTAGCGGGGAATTCTCCACAAACAACGTCCCTGAAATGTCCAAGTCCGGCTTCTGCCTATGCTTCCTTGAGTTCCTGAGTTCCAGATCGTTCCGTTGTCTTCCTGTCCCTACCTGAGTTCCTGAGTTCCAGGTAGCGCGGGTACAGGCGGTCCGCCCAGTCGCCCGCCGGCATCACCGTGTCCCAGGGGCACGCGGCGGCGAGCCAGGCGGCCGCGCGGTCGGGAGCGGGCAGCGCGCCGAGCCAGCGCGCCTGGAGCAGCATGTTGCCCAGCGCCGTGGCTTCCGGCGGGCCCGCCAGCACGGGCAGGCCGACGGCATCGGCGGTCAACTGGTTCAGCAGCCGGTTGCGCACCCCGCCGCCGATGATCCGGACGGCGGTCACCGCCCGGCCGGTAACGCTCCGCATCTCGTCGAGCGCCCGGCGATACTCGAGGGCCAGGCTGGTGAGGATGCTGGCGGTGAACTCGGATTCCGTTTCCGGGGCCGGCTGGCCGCCGGCGCGGCAGCAGGCGGCAATCGCGGCGGGCATGTCGGCGGGCGCCAGCAGCCGTGGGTCGCCGGGATCGAAGACCTGGCGCGCCGGCAAGCAGTCGCGCGCGGCCTCGACCAACTCGGCGAACGACACGTCGCGTCCCGCGCGCCGCCAGGCGGCCCGGCATTCCTGCAGCAGCCACAGGCCGGCGATGCCCTTGACCAAACCCCAGCCGCCGACCAGGCCCAGCAGCGCCCAGCCGGCATGGATCAGGGCGTCCGGAATTTCCGGGGCGCGGATGCGGCAGCCGAGCATGGACCAGGTCCCGGAACTGAGCACCACCGAGCCGTCGTCGACCGGCGCGACCGAAAAGGCCGCCGGCGTGTCGTGCCCGGCCGTCAACAGCACCCGTGCGCCGGCCAACGCCGGCGGCGCGTCCGGCGCGGTCACCGGTCCGAGGTCCGCCGGGGCGGTCCGGATTTCCGGCAGCAGGCGAACCGGGATCTCGAGTTCGGCCAGCAAGTCCGCGTTCCAGGCGGCGGTTCGCACGTCGGTCATCTGCGCAGCGGTGGCGAGCGTGGCATCGGTCGCTGCCTGGCCGCCGAGCGCCTGGTGCACGAGGTCGGCCATGAACAGCAGGCGGTGGGCCAACCGCAACACGGCGGGTTCCTGCTCGACCATCGCCCGCAACTGCATCAGGGTGCTGATTGGATGCGCCACCGAGCCGGCGCGGCGCACGAGGGTGTCGGCGCCGATCCGGCGCACGGCGGCCTCGAAGACGCGCGCCGTCCGGGGATCGCGGTAGGAGACCGGCTCGAAGACCAGGCGCCCGGCGGCGTCGAGCAGCCCGAAATCCTGCGCCCAGCCGCAGGCTGCTGGATGGTCGTGCTCAGCCCGGCCACGTGC
>CAZEVX010000312.1:0-2732 GCA_964515705.1 uncultured Verrucomicrobiota bacterium
GAGTCGTCAAGGAACGCCTGCACGATGACCGACGGGAGGACGTGGAGGGCGAGGCTCCCGCCTGCGCGGCGCGTCAAGCCGCCGCTACGGCGCGCAGGGTGCCGAGCCGCAGGCGCACGGTCTGGCGCCTGACGGGGCAACAGGGGCAGGCGCAACTCCCGCAGTGTTGGGGGCGCATCCCGCGGGAGACAGGCTCGATCGGGGACAGGGCGGCGGCCCATGCGAGAGCGTGAACGGCGGGCAGGATGCCCGCGCTCCGGCACGGCGCGGCAGCCGTCCCTCCCGAGTCCGCGGGATGATCCGAGGTGGACGCCGCGCTCCGCCGCGGCGCCTGACCGCGCGGCATAGCGCGCGGCTACCGCCCGCCGGCTTCGACCCGGACAGCGTCCAGGTAATAGGCGCCGGCGGCGGGACAAGGCTGTCCCGCCCTACCCGCCATGCCGGTATGGGCAGGGCCGCACAGCCTGGGCGGCCGCGGGATACGCGACCCTCTTGAAGCCTTCCCGTTGGCCGCTGAAAACCGCGCGGAACCCCGCCGGCAGGATCGCGCCCCGGCCGGCCTGTTCGTCGGCGCCGCCCGCCCCGCCAGGACCGCCGCCACCGCCATGGCTATCCCCGCCGCCAGCGTCCGGGTCCGATGCATCGCGATCCTCCTGTCGGGGGCGTCCGCGGCGCGCTCACGCCAGCAGCTTGCGCCAGCCCTCGAAGCCGCCGCCCCAGCCGTAGGGAACCTCCGTCTCGAGGCGGTCCAGCTCGGCACGCAGCGTCCGGAGCGTCTCCGGCGGCGCCAGCGGCGCGCCCGGCGCCCGGGCGGCGTCCCGCTGCACGAGGCGCTTGCCAAACCGCCAGTAGCCGGCGGCCGCGCGGAACGCCGCCACCTGCCGACGCTCGCGGTCATCGAGCGGCAGCGCCGCGGCGCGCGCCAGGCAGTCGTCCAGCAGCCGCTCGGTGGCGTCGTCCAGCAGGAACGCCACGTTGCGGCTGTTCGGCAGCACGCAGCCGACGGCCGGCGGCACGGGCTTCAGATAGGGCGACGCCGCGCCGGCGGCCGCGGCCGCCCAGCGTTCGGCGAAGCGCTCGTAGATCGGCTTCAGCGCGGGAGCCGCCGCGCCGAACATCCCGAGCAGAAACTCGTCGCGCACCTGTCCGGCGTCCGCCGCCGTCTCCCAGGCGCAGCGCGCGAAGGCCAGGTAGTTGAGGGCGTACGTGTTGTGGCTCGGTCCGCGGCTCTGGATCGTGGCGCCGCCGATGCCGAGCGCCTTCAGGCGCGGCCAGTCCCGGATGATCACCTCGGCCATCGGGTACGGCATGCTCTTCTGGGCGCCCATTCCCATGTAGTATTCGTAGACGATCAGCGGCCCGCGATGCGCGCGCTTCCAGGACTCCAGCACCTCGTCGAAGAGCCGGTTCATGGCGCAGGCGTCGGGCGCCAGCGGGTGCGCCGCGCAGCGCCAGTAGATCGCCACCCAGGGCACGATCGTCGGCTCGAGCACCTCGCCCTCCGGCGGCCATTGCAGGTCCACGTAGGCCGCCGCCCCCACGAGCACGCCGGGAAACTCCTCGCGCAAGGCCCGCGCCACGGCGTTCAACAGCCGCGCGTAGCGCCGACTCTTGCTGGGATTCATGCCGTCCCGCGACCGGTGCCCGCGGAACTTCCGAAAGGCGTCACCCGGATCGGCATCGAGCCGGCGGCAGGCCTCGCACTGGCACATGCCGACGCCATCTTCCGGGATGATCCCCACAATGCGCGCCTCCGGCGTGCGGCGCAGGTAGGCCTTGACGTTCTCGATCAGCGCCGCCACGGCTTCCGGGTTGCTGGTGCAGAGGCAGAGCTGTGACCGCGCCGCGCGGCGCGCCCCGTCCGTCAGCGCGTACCACTCGGGGTGCTCCGCAAAATACCGGCCCGGCGGCAGCCAGAAGCAGAGGTTGTGGTGGTTCATGTCGAGCTTCAGCCCGCGCCGGCGGATGGCCGGCAAAAATACCCGCCGCGTAAAGGCCTCGTCGTAATCGTCCTGGCTTTCAACGTCCATCCGCTGGCCGGTGGCCGGGTCAAGCGCGGTCGCCGCGGCGCCGCCGGCGTCGGGCCGCGGGTGGATCATCACGTAGTTCATCCCGTTCTTCGCCATCCAGTCGATGCGCTCCTCGATCCGGCGCGCGTCGGTCTCCGAACGGGTGAACTGCAACCCGCGGTACCAGAGCGCCGGACGCCAGCGCAGCCGCCCCTCGGGCACGGCGAGCTCGGCGCGGCGCGGCACGTGCTCGCCATCCGGCCCCAGCCCGCTGAACTGGCAGCCGCCAAACCGCCGCAGAAACTCGTAGACCCCAAACACCACGCCCGCCGGGCCGCCGCCGCGGATGCCGACCCCGCCGGAGGCCGCACCGATCTCGTAGCCTTCGTCGCCCAGGTCCGGGTCGGGGGCGAGCGCCAGCGCCACACGCGGGCCGGCCGCGCCGCCGCGCGCCGGGCCGAGCATGCGCGCCAGGTATCGCGCCAGGTCTTCGCGCGCGAAGTCCAGCGTTTCGCCGCCGTTCCCGGCAATCTCCACCCGCGTGTCGGCTGTCAAGGGGATGCTCATGGATCGCTCCTATGGTGGCCTCCGTGCGGATATGGCCACGGACGATGGGAATGTCAATCCCGAAACGAAGACTCTCCCCGCCGTGACGCGGGGGTGCGGCTCGGCAGCCTGCGCGCCGTAGCGGCGGCTTGACGCGCCGCGTAGGCGGGAGCCTCG
>CAZEVX010000313.1:0-2727 GCA_964515705.1 uncultured Verrucomicrobiota bacterium
GGGCCACGGTCAGGCTGTCGCCGGTATGCACGCCCATGGGGTCGAGGTTCTCGATCGAGCAGACGATCACGCTGTTGCCCTTGCGGTCGCGCATGACCTCGAGCTCGTATTCCTTCCAGCCGAGCACCGACTCCTCCACCAGCACCTCGCCGTTCATGCTCAAGGACAACCCGCGCGCGACGACGGTCTCGAACTCGGCGTCGGTCCGGACGATCCCGCCGCCCGTGCCGCCGAGCGTGAAGCCCGGCCGGATGACCAGGGGATAGGCGCCGAGGCGCTCCCGCGCGCGGCGCGCCTCCTCGAGGGTGTGGGCCGACACGCTGGCGGGCATCTCGAGACCGATGGCCGCCATGGCCTGCTTGAAGAGCGCGCGGTCCTCGGCCTTGCGGATCGCCTCGGCGCGCGCGCCGATCATCTCCACGCCGTAATGCGCCAGCACGCCGCCGTCGTGCAGCGCCACTCCCAAATTCAGCGCCGTCTGGCCGCCAAGCGTCGGCAGGAGCGCGTCCGGGCGTTCGCGCCGGATGATCTCGCGCAGGCTTTCGACCGTCAGCGGTTCAATGTAGGTGCGGTCGGCGAACTCCGGGTCGGTCATGATCGTCGCCGGGTTGCTGTTGACCAGCACGAGTTCGTAGCCCTCCTCGCGCAGGGCCTTGCAGGCCTGGACGCCGGAATAGTCGAACTCGCAGGCCTGGCCGATCACGATCGGGCCGGAACCGATCAGCATGATTTTTTTGATGTCGTCGCGCTTGGGCATGGCCGCTCCGCAAACCGCTATCGCCGGGACTCCGTCACGCCGTCCGCTTGCCGGCCGTACGCCGGGCGCGGCACGTCTCCCCGCCGCCCGGGCCGGCTTGGCCGCGGCGCGCCAGAGCGGCGGCCACGAAGGCGCGGAAGAGCGGGTGCGCCGCCAGGGGCGTGGACTGGAACTCGGGATGGAACTGGCAGCCCACGAACCAGGGATGGTCGGCCAGCTCGACGATCTCCACCAGGTCGCGGTCCGGGTTGACGCCCGCCACGGCCAGGCCGGCCGCGGCCAGGCGCTGGCGGTACTGGTTGTTGACCTCGTAGCGGTGGCGGTGCCGTTCGCCGACCGTCTCCGCGCCATAGGCTGCCGCGGCGCGGGAGCCCGGCTGCAGCCGGCAGGGGAAGGCGCCCAGCCGCATCGTGCCGCCCTTCTGCGAGACGGTCTTCTGCTCGGTCATCAGGTCGATCACCGGGTGCGGCGTGGCGGGATCGAACTCGGTGCTGTGGGCGCCGTCGAGGCCGGCGGCGTGCCGCGCGACCTCGATCACGGCGCACTGCATCCCGAGACAGATGCCGAAGAAGGGAATGCGCTGCTCGCGGGCGCGCTGCGCGGCCAGGAGCTTGCCGGACACCCCGCGGTCGCCGAACCCGCCGGGCACGAGGATGCCGTCAATGCCGTCCAGGCGGTCGAGACCGCCCGGCTGTTCGAGGTCCTCGGCCTCGATCCGCCGGATCGTCAGGTCGGCCTGGCAGGCCATCGCCCCGTGATCGAGCGCCTCGTAGACGCTCTTGTAGGCGTCGCGCAGGCTGATGTACTTGCCGACCACGGCGATCTCGACCGGCGCGCGCCGCGGCGCGAGGCGCGCCGCCACCATCGCCTTCCAGTCGTCGAGCGCCAGCGGCCGCACGTGCAGGCCCAGGTGTTCGAGGACATAAACGTCGACCCCCTGCCGCGCCAGGTCGAGCGGCACCTCGTAGATCGAGTGCGCCACGTCGCGTTCCTCGATCACCAGGTCCGGCTCGACGTTGCAGAACAGCGCCAGCTTCTCGCGGTGTTCGCGCTGCAGCGGCTGCTCGCAGCGGCAGACCAGGATGTCCGGCTGGATCCCGATCTCGCGCAGGATGCCGACCGACTGCTGCGAGGGCTTGGTCTTGAGCTCGCCCGCCGCCCGGATGTACGGCACCAGCGTCAGGTGCATGAACAGCCCGTTGGCGCGGCCGATCTCCTGGCGGTACTGCCGGATGGCCTCGAGGAACGGCAGCGACTCGATGTCGCCGGCGGTGCCGCCGATCTCGGTGATGGCGATGTCCACCTCCGGCCGGTCAAGGGCGCGGATCGCCGCCTTGATCTCGTCGGTCACGTGGGGGATGACCTGGACGGTTTTGCGCAGGTAGCCGCCGGCGCGCTCGCGCGAGATGACCGCGTTGTAGATACGGCCGGTGGTGTAGTTGCTCTCCCGGGTGCAGGGCACGCCGGCAATGCGCTCGTAGTGGCCAAGGTCCAGGTCGGTCTCGGCCCCGTCGGCGGTCACGTAGACCTCGCCGTGCTGATAGGGCGACATCGTCCCGGGGTCCACGTTCAGGTAGGGGTCCATCTTCTGCAGGCGCACCCGGTATCCGCGGCGCGCCAGCAGCAGCCCGATCGAGGCGGCCGTCAGCCCCTTGCCCAGCGAGGAGACCACGCCGCCCGTGATGAACATATGCTTGGTACAGGCCGCCGGCTTCATGCGCCTCCCGGGCCCCGGGCCGATGATGGATCGAAAGCTGCTACTATACGGGGGGCGGCCGGGCATTCAACAGGAAAGTTGGGCGTGACGCGGACCCCCGGCCGGCTATACTGGCCACGTTGCGCAGGAGACCCGGAATGAGCGCTGCCAGGCGCCGGACAGGCGACCCCCGTTCCCTGGCGGGCGGCGGCCCGCCGCACGGCCGTGCCGCGCCCCCCGCCCGCCCCGCTGGCCCCGCCGGCCGGGCGCCGGC
>CAZEVX010000314.1:0-2719 GCA_964515705.1 uncultured Verrucomicrobiota bacterium
CTCCGCCAGCGAGACGATCCGCTGCCGCTCCGCTTGCTCCGCGTCTCCGCGAGCGTCCTCTTCTCCGCCTCTCCGCGACTCCGCGAGCGCCTGCTTCCGCGGCGCGGCAAGGCTGCCGCGCCCTACCGGCGCTTCGCGCTCGGCATTGCTCTCCGCTTGCTCCGCGTCTCCGCGAGCGTCCTCTTCTCCGCCTCTCCGCGACTCCGCGAGCGCCTGCTTCCGCGGCGCGGCAAGGCTGCCGCGCCCTACCGGCGCTTCGCGCTCGGCATTGCTCTCCGCTTGCTCCGCGTCTCCGCGAGCGCCTTCTCCTCCGCCTCTCCGCGACTCCGCGAGACCCAGGGCCTTGCGCGCCACCCCCTCCGCCAGTTCCATGCGCAGCCAGTACCGCCCGCCGGTCTCCCCAAACTCGTCCACCCGGATGATGTGCGGGTGCTCGAGGTTCGCCATCACCTGCGCCTCGCGCTGGAACCGCTCGAGCGCCCCCGGCCGCGCCGCGAAATCAGGCGGCAGCAGTTTCAGCGCGTACCGCCGCCGCAGCACCTGGTGCTCGACCTCGTAGACTTCCCCCATCCCGCCCCGGCCCAGCGGACGGACGACGCGGTACTGGCCCAGCGCTTGGCCCGGAGCAAGCATATAGTTGCCCGGCGCGGCATTCAGGGTTCTTGCCGTATTGATGGAATTCTGCATGGGCAATCTCGGACTCCGCCAGCCAGCAGCCCGTGCGCGGCTCGCACCTGGATAGCGCGGCTTATTCGGCGGTCGTTAGCACAGGCACGTCCCGGCCGCGCGACGGTCGTCGTCAGTCGTACCGCGGCGGGACGCCGCGCTCGGCCTCGAGTTTGTTGATGATGTAGCCCCTGCGGTCGCAGACCGGGCAGAGGCGGATCAGCGGGCGCCCGTTCGAGTCCCGCAGGATGACGTCGCGCCCGCCGCGGCGATAGATCATCCCCATGCCCTGGCAGGCGGAGCACTTGCTGGCGCCGGCCGGCCAGGGATAGTCCGGCTTCTCGAAGCGCCGGAACCCGCGGCCATCGCAGATCGGGCAATGAATGCGCTGGGTGGCGGGCCGGTTCATGCCCTTGTTGCCCTCGACGTCCGTCGGCGTGGAGACGATGTAGCCCATCCCGTTACAGGCCGGGCAGGGCATGTCCACCGAGGTCGCCGCCGGCGGCGGCGGCGGGGGGGGGGGCGGCGGCGGCGGCGGCGGCCGGAACAGCCGAACCACGGCGCGCGAGGCGATCGCCGCCACGCTCATGCCGGCGGCCGTTTGCGCCTCGTTCGAGGCCGCCGCCCGGACCGCCGCCTGGTTGGACCAGGCCGCCTGCTCGGCCAGGACCTGCCGCCGGGCCGGCGCGGCGGCGTAATCGGCCGCGAACAGGCGCTGGCGGGTCTCGGCGTTGAGGACCGCGCGCGAGTATTCCACCTCGTTCCCGCCGACCCGCAGGCGTACAGTCTCGGATTGCAGGCTGACGAGCCGGCCTTCATGGCGAACGCCCTGGGCGGTTTCGATCGCCACGAGGGCATTGGCGGGCGGGGCCTCGAATTGGGCCTCGAACAGCGCGGTGGCCGCCTGCCGGGCGGCATCCCAATCGGGCTCGCCGGGTTCCGTCTCCGCGTCCGCGCGGCCGGGGAACAGGGTGACCACCAGGTTGCGGCCGACGGCGCGCGTCCAGACGGCGTCCGCGGCCAGGAACAGCGCCGCCGCGACCACCAGCAGCGTCAGGAGCGCGCGCGGAATCGCGCCCGCGATCCGGCGCCACGAGGCCGGATACTGGCGCGACGTGCGCGGCAGCATGTCGTGCACCGAGCGCGGGGACACCGCCGCCGGGACCGGCGGTGCCGATGGGGACGCCGGTTCCCGGTCGCGCAGTTTCAGGGGGGACCGCTGGAACGGCCGGCCGCAGCCGGCGCAGAAGGCATCGCCGGCGGCCCGCGGCCGGCCGCAATCGGGGCAGGCCGCCGTCAGGGCGGCGCCGCACTGGGCGCAGAACGGCGCGCCGGGCGCGGCCGCCGCCGCGCAGCGCGGGCAGGACGCGGGGGCTCCGTCGGCTGGCGAGGGCGTATTCATTGGGAATGGGAACTACTCACCACGAAGGACACGATGGAACCTGGCATAAAGTTGGTTCCCCGCTAATGGCGGTGGCGGCGATGGAGTCAGGAAGGCGCTTGCCGCGCGGGCCGGTACGGGTGGCCGGCACACGCCCAGGGGTCGTGACAACGGCGGCGGGACAAGGCTGTCCCGCCCTACCCGCCATGCCCGGAACGGGTAGGGCCGCACAGCCTGTGCGGCCGCTGGAACACTCCAGGACCATGAACCTTTCGCGTTGGCCACGGAAAACAGCGAAGAACCATAACGTTCGACATCTCGCCGCCCTGTCCCCTTCTTGCTTCCGGCTTCCGGCTTCCGGCTTCTGTCCTCTGGCGGCTGGCGTCTGGCGTCTGGTGTCTGTCTTCCGGCTTCCTCCGGCCTCCAGCCCCCAGTCTCCAGCCCATCTTCCCCCGGCCCGCCTCAGTCCTTCAGCCAGCGGATATTGCGCACGATCGTCTCGCCGGTATAGGGGTCGCGCCAAACCAGGGCGACGGCCCGCTGGCGGATCGGGCTGCGCGGGATGTTGCCGCCCGAGGCCACGTGGGCCTCGATCACGATCGTGAAGAGCGTCTGCCGCACGCTGAACAGCCCGCAACTGTTGCGAATCAGGCCCTCGCGCTGGATTTCGGT
>CAZEVX010000315.1:0-2704 GCA_964515705.1 uncultured Verrucomicrobiota bacterium
GATCCGGCCCGACGATCCGGACGACGCGGCGCGCTTGGCGGCCGACCGGGACTCGCTGGCCTTCCTGCTGCGCGCCGAGTCCCTGGAGATCGACCCGGCCTTCCAGCCCGTCCGCATGATCAACGGGATCAGCAACCTGGGCGCGATTTTCATTCCGATCGAGGGATTGATCGAGACGGACGCCGAGCTCCGGCGGCTCGCGGCCCAGCTGGCCAAGGCGACCGCCGAACTGGCGAGCGTGGCCCGCAAGCTCGACAGCGTCGGCTTCACTCGCAAAGCGCCGCCGGAGGTGGTCGAGCAGCAGCGCGTCCGCAAGCAGGACTTGCTGGAGAAGTGCGAGAAACTCAAGCGGCTGATGAGCGTCCTGGCGGACGGCGGCGGCGCGGCGCCGACGCCGTCCGCCTGACCGCGGCCGGCAGGCGGGATGCCCGCGCCCGGGCAACCCCCGGCCGGATGCCGGGTCCGCAACGCCTATCCAGGAGATTCTTATGCGTATTCTCGTGCAGACCGGATTCGACGGCGCGTGTCCGCATAGCGACCGGGGCGTGCGGTGGGACCGGCGCGGACGACTCCTGCTCATCCCCGGCTGGCGGCGCGGCCCGGGGCTGGGCGAGGAAGTGCCCGGCAAGGGGTCGCGCCTCTCGACGCGGCTGGTCAATCCCGGCAAGACGCCGCGGGCGATCGAGATCGTCGTGGACTGGACGACGGCCGCGCGCACCGAGCACCACGATCTCGGGTTCGTCCGGCACGAATCCGAGGCCGACTGGACCATGATCCCCGGCCTGCGCGACGGGGCGCGCGTGACCTACCGCCTGGTGTTGGCGCCCGGCCTGACGCACCTCGGGCTCTACCCCGAGTACAACGTCGACCAGGCGTCGGCCTGCGTGCGGCGCCTGCAGGCGGCGGGCGTGCGCGTCACGGTCGCCGGCCGCAGCCGGGAACGGCGGCCGGTCTGGCTGCTCGACTTCCCGTCGCCCAACCCGGCCGCGCGCTCGTTCTTCATCCAGGCGCGCGACCACGCCTACGAGACGGCCGGCTCCTACTGCGCCGAGGGCATCGCCGAGTTCCTGGCCGCGGGCGAGCCGCTTGCCCGCTACCTGCGGAGCAAGTTCAGCGTGCACCTGATGCCGATGACCAATCCCGACGGCGTCTACAACGGGATGAGCCAGCGCACCTGGGAACGCGGGCCGCGCATGGACCAGGCCCTCGATATCGCCGACCCGGCCCACGCGGCGGTCAAGCGCGCCGTGGACCGGCTCCGCCCGTGGTTGTACCTGACGATCCACAACTGGACCATGAAGTTCACCGACGGGTTGCTCTACGGCCGCCACGCGGCGCTGGCGGAGGCCATCCGCCGTTTCATGCCGGACGACGTCGCGCATGCCAAGCACTGGGACGTGCGCCCGCTGCAGTATGCCGCCATGAAGACCATGGGGCTGGTGGACCTGGCGGGTTGTCTCCGGCGGGGCCGCCGCACGGCGGGCCTGGACGACCTCGGCAAGGGGCTGCACGCGCTCAGCCGCCGCCTCAGCCACTGGATCACCTACTGCGAGGAGCAGTTCGACAGCCGCGGGCTGGCGATGGAGTTCCCGTGGTTCGGCCTCGATACCGCCGCCATGCGGCGCAAGGGCCGCCAGGCGTTCATCGCCGCCGCCCTGGCGGCAATCGAGCAGGAGCGGCTGTAAGGGCGCGGCGCGGGGGACAGGACGCCATGCACGCGCCCGGTGACCGGCCGCCGGAGCCCTGCCTGCTCGACGTCCGCGATGTCGGGCGGTTCCAGGTCCACCGCTACGCCGCGCTGGACTCGACCAACACCTGGCTCAAGGCGCGCGCCCGGGAGTTCCCGCCCTTCGCCGTTGTCTGGACCGACCGCCAGACGGCCGGGCGCGGGCGGTTCGAGCGCCGCTGGCAGGCGCAACCCGGCAAGGACCTCTGCTGCTCGCTGCTGCTGCCGGTGGCGGGCGTGGAGGCGGCGCGGCGACCGATGCTCGCGCTGCTGGCGGCGCTGGCGGTGGCTCGCGTCCTGCAGGCGCGCGGGGCGCCGGCCGCCATCAAGTGGCCCAACGACCTGCTGGTCGGCGGCGCTAAAATCTCCGGCATCCTCTGCGAATCGGCCGGGACGGTGTTGGCGCCGGCGCTGGTCATGGGCATCGGCCTGAACGTCAACAGCACCGCCGCGGACCTGGCGGCCGTCGGGCAGCCGGCCACATCGCTCCGGCTCGAAACCGGTAAGGCGGCCGACCTGCCGTCGGTGCTCGACGAGCTGCTCGCGGCGCTGGGTGCGGCGTGGGACCGCTTCCGCCAGGCGGACGGCCCGGCCTGGCTGGTCGCCGAGGTCGAGGCCCGGCTCGCCTGGCGCGGCGCCCGCGTGACGCTGCGCGCGGGCGAGGCCGAGGAACGCGGCACGCTCCGCGGCCTGGGTCCCAACGGCGGCTTGCTGCTCGACACCGACGGCGCCGGTCTTCAGGAACGCATGGCCGGAGAACTCAATGCGGTTCGGTTGAGGGAATCCGGGTAAGGGTTGGGGGCGGGTAATGCCGGCGATGCGGGGTGCTGGTAATCAATCTCCGGTTGCAACTGCTCAGGCAGCCGCTCCAAAGCGGGCGCGCGCCATCGCGGCCGGCAGGGACGCCGGCCGCCACCGGCCGCCGTGGTGGCCGCCGATGTCCCTATCGGCGGCGATCGTGATCCGCGCGTCTTGCGG
>CAZEVX010000316.1:0-2630 GCA_964515705.1 uncultured Verrucomicrobiota bacterium
ACGTCCGTGCGCGCGATGTTGGTCTGGACCGTCTGCGGCTCCCAGGTGGTGGTTTCTTCCTCGGTCACGGAGTTGCTGCCGTTGATCTCGCTGACCCGGCGCGAGCGGGTCGTGGTCTGCTTGACGATCTCGAGTTCCTTCCAGGTGTTGGTCTTGATCGTCTGCTTGATCTGGCCATAGGCGGCGCGGCCTTCGAGGGTGATCGCCGGGGTCACGTTCAGCCCGGCCTTGCCCAGGACGCGCCACTGTTCGAGCTGGACGTTGGCGCGCGTCGAGGACCCCTCGATCCCGAGGTAGGGCTGGCTCAGCTCGACCATGGGACGGGTGGCGCGATCGCGCTGGGCATCCTCGATCTTGGGCGCCTCGACCTTGCGGGCGAGATGGTCGCCGACATAGCGCGACACCTCCTTGAGCAGGTCGTCGGGGTAACCGTCGCGCTGGAGTTCGGCGAGCATCTGCTGGGCGAGATGCAGCTTGCCCTGCAGCGCGGCGATCTCGGCGCGCATGCGCCGCGCCAGGAAGACCGGGTGATTCTCGAAGGCGTGGCGCACCACGTCCGGGCCCTCGGCCAGCACGTCCGGCTCGTGGCGCTGGTACAGCAGGGGATTGTCTCCGTTGACGGCGTAGCCGTAACGGCTCTGGAGGAACCCGACCTGGTGGGTCATGTAGGCCTCGTTCAGGATGGCCTCGGTGACCTGGAGGTCCGGGATGTTACAGCGGTCTTCCTGCCCGATGTCGCCCATGGGGTAGGCCACGAACGCGACGGCGTTGCTTGGCAGGGCGAGTTCCTGAAGCAGTTTCCGGCGGGAGTCCCGGAACTCGCGGCGCAGCCGCAGGGCGTAGGCCCGCAGGGTTTCCGGGCGGTTGCGCGCGGGGTTCCAGACTTGGTTGCAGAGCGGGTTGCCCGGGTAGCCGTCCTCCGTCAGGGGGACGGTGAGGCTGGCGTCCCAGAGGTGGCTGCCGAACACCCAGGTGCCGTCGTTGCTATGCCGGCGCAGATCGTCCCAGGAGGCGATGCCGATGTCGCGCCGCTCGAGGTTGCCCACCGGCACGTGCATGGCGAAGCGCATGCCGAGTTCTTCGGCCACCGGCGTGCCGTAGGTGAACGTGGTGCGCAGGGCGTCGTCGAACGTCACGCAGGCGAGTTTCTCGGGCGTGTGGCCGCGCAGCTCGCTGAGCGCCGAGGGTTTGTCCCGGCCGGTGAAGTCGTATTTCAGGGTCTGGATGAAGCGGTAGAGCCAGGGCTTGACGGCGTTCGAGGCCGGGGCCGTGACGGGCGCGAAGCGCTCCGGGATCTGGTCGGGGGTCAGGAACGTGAAGCCCGCGTCGCGCAGCCCCAGCAGGTGGTCGCGGAAGCGGCGGACCGAGGTCATCGGCATCCATTCGCTCGGGGACAGGCCGTGGTAGAGCAGCACGAAGACCGCGCCGCGCGTGCCGGCCTCCTCGAGGCGGTCAAGCGATTGCAGCGCCTGGTAGAAATCGCCGCGGGCGAACTCGAGCCGGGCGGTCAGCAGGTGGCGGTAGGGGTCCTGGGGATCGAAGTCGGCGACGAGGTCCTTGATGGCGCGCTCGGCGTCGTCGGTCTGCTGCTCGGCGAACAGGGTTTCCAGCAGCCCCTGCTTGGCGCGCTGGTTGCGCGGGTTGAAGTCGCGCAGCACCTCCTGGAAGACGCGCCGCGCCTCACGGAACTCGCGATGCAGGACTAGCAACTCGCCCAGGAACAGTCGCAAATCCACGGAACGCGGGTCGTTCTCGAGGGCTTCGCGCGCCGCCGCCAGCGCCCGCGGCAGCGGCCAGGCGGCGGGATCGGCGACCGCCAGCCGGCGCAGGCGCCAGGCCAGGCGCCGCAGGATTTTGCTCTTGGTCAAGGGGTCGCCGGCCAAGTCGGCCACGGCGCGCAACTGCGCGACGGCGTTGGACGGCTGTTGGCTGTATTCGGCGATGTCGGCCAGGACGGTGAGGGCCTTGACGTTCGATGGGTCGCGGGCCACGGCCTGGTGGGCGCGCTCGGCGGCCAGGTCGAGGTCGCCGAGATAGAACAGGGTCTCGGCTTCCGCCAGCAGGTACTCGGTGTGGTCGGGGGCGGCGGCGCGGATGACCTGCCAGTGATCGAGGGCCTCTTCGAAGTCCAGGTGGGTGAACAGGCCGCGCGCCAGTTCGAGGCGCACGTCCAGCCGGTCGGGGTCTTCCGCCAGCAGGGTGTTCAACCGGGCGATGGCGTCCTCGAGCCGGCCGCGCCAGAGCAGATTTTGGGCATAGGCGAAACGAATCTCGTACTGCGACGGGTCGAGCTGCAGGCTGCGTTCCAGCAGCGTCCCGGCATCTTCCAGGCGGCCGTCGCCGGTGGCCAGTTGCGCCAGGCAGTTGTAGGATAGGGGTTGCGTCGGCGCCAGGATGCGCAGCCGGTCCCAGAGCGCGCGCGCCTTGTCCTTCTGCCCGGTGTGATAGTAGGACCAGCCCAGCGCCTCCCAGGCGCCCAGCAGCGAGGGGTCCTCGCGGAGCACCCATTCCAGTTTCGGGATCGCCGTCTCGTGGCGTCCGTCCTGGATGTCGAACATGGCCTCGTACATCCGCTCGCGGGCCGGCGCGGCGGCCACGACGTCGGCCGGCGCGGCGCCCGCCGCCGGCGG
>CAZEVX010000317.1:0-2629 GCA_964515705.1 uncultured Verrucomicrobiota bacterium
GACCGTCAGCGCGCGCTTCGAGCCGGCCACCCAGTACTCGGCCAGCGGCACGATCCAGGTCACCTGCCGGCGCTCGGCGGCGCGGCGGTCGTTGAGCGCCGTGATCTTGGCGAGATACTGCAGCGTGGCCCGGATGTCCGTGCGCCGATTGCCCGGCACCCAGTAGGGGTCCGTGCCCAGGCAGTCGGTCCAGTCCACGTACTCGTCGCCAGCCGGAATAATCGAGGAAAACAGCAGGAAGACCGGGTGATAGCCGTCGCTTTCATGGGCCTGGCGGTAGAGTTCGCGTCCATGGACGTATTGCCGGAACCAACTGCCGGCGGGCGGCTCGTCATAGAGCTTGTAGCCGATCAGCCGCGGTGAATCCTTCATCAGGCGGATGGCCTCCTGCACGCGCGGCAGGTTTTCGCGGTAAAACACGTCGAACACCCGCACCTTGTCCTCGGGACTGAGTTTCGACAGCACGGGATCGAACATCAAGGCCGTGCGCATGTGGGTGGCGCCGGAGACGCGCTCCGCCCCGGCCACCCGGCGCACGGCCGCCACGGCCTCCGGCGCCAGGAATGCATCGAGCCCCTCCATCTTGGCCGACGACATCGTGCCCGCCAGCCAGGCCAGCACGTCGAGGCCGTGCTTCTCGGCTTGCTCCATGAACACGGCCGTGTCTTCCGGCGCGATGCTGCCGCACCACTGCAGCACGGCATTGAACCCCATCTCGGCCGCGTGCTGGAAATGGCGCGCGTCCCGGATTTCCCCGGGTTTCCACATGTTCAGGACAATGCCGAACGGGAACCGCGGCCGGCCGTCGCGCAGCAGTACCCGGTTGACCTGGTCCACTTTCCATTCGCACCCGGGCTTCGGCGCGCGCCGCACGAGCGACAAATCGTTCGACAGCACCGCCTCGCCGGCCGCGTCCAGGACGTCCACGGTCAGCGCCGTCGGGCCGACCGGCAGCGCCGCCAACTCGAGCGGCAGCACGATCTCCGCGCCCGCCAGCGGTCCGCCCGCCAGGTCATGTCCGCCGCCCGTCGTCCGCACGCGCACCCGCAACGCCGCGCCGGCGGCCGGCGGCCGACTCAGCCGGCAAACCACCCGCGCCACGTCCTCGGTCGTGTAGTAGGAGCGGTCAAGAAAGGCCGTGCAGGTCTCCAGGTTCGTGGGCGTCATCTCCGACGACATCATCGAGTTGCCGGTGGCGGCATCGAACATCTGGACGCGCAGCGTGCGCGGCACGCGCTTGGCCACGGGCACCGGAACGCTCAGCGTTTGCGGCGCGCCCCGCGCCAGGAGCCCCGCCTGCGTCACCGCCTGGCCGCGGCCGGACAGGGGCTGATCCGTGAACACCAGCCGCACGCGGCGGTCGGCCGAAACGTCCGCGCCCAGGTCGAGCGTCACGGGGTAACAGGTCCCGCCGTTGCGCCGTTCGTAAGAGCCGACGCGCACATTGCCGAACCCGACGAAGGGGATTGCCGGGCGGATGCCCGCCAGCCCGCGCAGCGCCCCAAAAGCGCTGGGATCATGGTAGGAGGCTGTCGGCGCCCAGGTGCTCGATTCCGATCCGCTGTTGCGGGTGATGTTGAAGCGCGCCTTGCCGGGATCGCCTTCTGCGGCCAGCAGATAGAGGGGAAACGCCAGTTCCGCCGTCCAGCCGGCGGCGTTCGTGCGCGTGGCCGATCGCCAGTACGGGTTCCAGCCACGGTCGCGGGCGCTCTGCGCCACGCGCTGGTCGGCCCGCACGTTGGCGGCATTCAGCATCAGGTGAAAATAGACCTGGCCTTCCGTGCCGGGATCCACAAACACCTCGATTGCCTCGTCGCTGTGCACCGCGCCGTCATGGGCGGTGGCGCGGCAGACCGGCGGGATGCCGGGCGGCAACGCGGCCTCCACGCCGAGGTAGAGCCAATCGGCATCGCGCAGCAGCCGCACGCCGGTGGCCTGCGCCGCGGCCTGGGTCGTGCCCATCAGCGCAAAGCCGTCCAAAACGGCGGCCTGCGCCCAGCAGGGATCGTCGAGCACGCCGTTGACGGTGGGCGCGACGGCGCTGGTCGGCACCGTGATCTCGGGCGGGGCGGCGAAGACCATGCCCGGCAGGACGAGAATCGCGGCGGACAGCGCGCGGAAAGCCCGATGAATCATGGGATGCCTCCGTGGTATTTTACTCAAATCAGCAGTGGCCGGGCCCGGCAGGCCGGTGTCCGCCGTAGCGGCGCCGGCCGGCTGGACCGGGCGGATGCGAGCCGGAGCGCGGGCGCTTGCCAGCCTGCGGTTGGTCCCGCCCGCCGGACGCGAACGCGGGCGAGCCGGAGCGCGGGCGTCCCGCCCGCCATCCATACTCTCGAATACTTGGCGCCGGGGACAGAGCGGGGAAGGTCTGGCTTCCTCCGCCATCCGCCGGCCTGGGGGTAGGCCGGCTCCAGAAGCGAGCGACAGAAACCATTATGGGCCGACCCTGCTTGCACGTCACGGAAAAGTGATGTCACGTCACCGCACTCCAAAACCCATCTCCGGCTTCCTGTCTCGGTGCCTTGGAACAGGATAATGGAGAAACGTCCGGCGACATTGTTTTCCCCAGTACCATCGCCTTCGCCATGGCCAAACTCCAGCGGCCCGGCCAGCCAAGGTCCGCCGT
>CAZEVX010000318.1:0-2589 GCA_964515705.1 uncultured Verrucomicrobiota bacterium
GTGCCCCCGCAGCCCCCGGAAAGCGCCTGGACGTTTATCGAGGTCCTGAAACAGCCGCGCCACGCGCCGATCGCCTGGACACGCACCGCGGCAAGGCCGGGCGAACTGGACGGCCGCGCGGGCCTCCGCCTGGTTGCGGAGTTCCCCGACCCTGACGGCGTTCTCGAGACCGCCTATGACGATTGGCGCGCCTTCTGCGTCGCCGCCGGGATTCCCGGCGACCGCGGCGCGCGGCTACGGACCGTCCGCGCCGCGACCGACACCTTCGAGGCCTACCGCCTCGAGACGGACCCGGACGGCGTCCAAATCCTGGCGGCCGACACCGAGGGCATCCGCCGGGGACTCTACGCCCTCCAGGACGCGATCTTGCGCAGCGGCGGCCCGTTCCCGCCGCTCGGCGCCGTCGCGCGAACGCCGGTCATTCGAACCCGGGTGGCGCGCTGTTTCTTTGGCCCGATCAAGCGCCCGCCGAAATGCCGCGACGAGCTGGCGGACGACGTCGATTACTATCCCGACGCCTATCTCCACCGGCTGGCCGCCGAGGGCGTCAACGGGCTCTGGCTGACGATCGAGTTCCGCGACCTGGTGCGCACCGATGTGGCGCCGGAGTATGGGGCCGACCGCGAGCGGCGCTTGGCGAAACTGCGCCGGACCGTGGCGCAAGGCCGGCGGTATGGCATCCGGATTTACCTGTTCAGCATCGAGCCGGCGGCCTGGGATGCCGATTCCCCGGTGCTGCGGCGGCATCCCGAACTGGGCGGATTGCGGTCCGGGGACAAGCTGACGTTCTGCCCCTATTCCGCGGCCGCGCGACGCTACCTGCGCGAGTGCCTGGAGAGCATCTTCTCGGCCGTTCCCGGGTTGGGCGGCCTGATCAACATCAGCCTGGGGGAACGGGCCACGACCTGCGCCACACGCGGACCGGCCGACGTCGCCGCCTGTCCGCGGGGCTGTCCCGGCAGGACGCCGGCCGGCGTCCTGCGCGAAACCCTGGCCGCCATGCGCGCGGGCATGAGCGCCGCCGACCCGGCGGCGGAACTGATCGCCTGGCTCTACGTGCCCGGCAACAGCACCGGCTCGATGGCCGACGGCTTCGGCTGGATCGAGGACATGGCCGGGGCCATGCCGCCCGGCGTGATTCTGCAATACAACTTCGAGTCCAACGGCTGGAAAGAGCAACTCGGCCAGCGCCGCCACGCGGGCGATTACTGGCTGTCCTATACCGGGCCGAGCGATATCTTCCGGGCGTGCGCCGCGCGGGCGCACGCCGCTGGCGGCCGGGTCTCGGCCAAGCTGCAGGTGTCCTGTTCCCACGAAGTGGCGACCGCGCCCTACGTGCCGGCGCCCTCGAGCCTGTTCCACAAGTACCGGGCGATGCGCGAGCTCGGCGTCAGCTCGGTCATGATGAGCTGGTATTTCGGAAGCCATCCCGGCCTGATGAACAAGGCGGCCGGCGACCTCGCCTTCGATCCATTTCCCGCGAGCGCAGACGCCTTCCTCGAGCGCCTGGCGGGGACCGTCTGGCCCGGCCGCGCCGCCGAAGCCGCGGCCGCCTACCGCGAGTTTTGGGCTGGCTACGAGCAGTATCCCGTCAACTGCATGATGCAATACTACGGCCCGATGCACGACGGCCCGGTCTGGCCGCTGTTTCTCGAGCCGGTCGATCTGCCGCTGGCCCCGACCTGGCTCCTGCAATTGCCCTTCAGCGGAGACCGCATCGGCGAATGCATCAATCGCGCCCATACCCTGGACGAGGTTGTCGCGCTCACCGGGCGAATGAGCGCCGCCTGGAACCGCGGGCGCGACCGCCTGCTGGCGCTGCGGCGGGCCGGCCCGGCCTCGCCCGCGGCCGCGCGCGAGGCCGGCATCGCGGACGCCCTCGCCATCCAGTTTCAGAGCGCCCACCAGATTGTTCGGTTCTACGCCCTGCGCGCGCGGCTGCTGGACGCCCCGGCGGAGCCCGACCCGGCAGCGCGCCTGGCCATGCTCGACGAACTGCGCGTCCTCGTGCGCGCCGAACGGGAGCTCGACGCGCGCTTGCTCGACCTGGCGGCCGCCGATACGGCCCTGGGATTCCACCCGGAGGCGGAGGGCTACAAGTACTGGCCCGCCAAAATCCGCTGGCGCATGGACCAGTTGCAGGCCCTGCTGGATCGCGAGTTTCCCGCTGTTGAACAGCGCATCCGGGCCGGCGTCCCGCTGTTTCCAGACTTTACCGGGCTGGCGCCCGCAGGCCTGGCATACCGGGCACCCGCCTTGGCGGCGCCGCCGCCGCTCGAGGGAACGCCCGCGGGCGTCGCCTGGGATACGCTGCCGGTCGCGGACACCGGGTTCCTGGTCGGGGTTCGACAACGCCGCTACCACGCCGTGCGGCAGGCCCATGGCCTATGGACAACGCGTTGGCAAGCCGGCTGGGACCGGCAGGCGCTCTATATCGGCGGGACGGTTCCCAAAACCGGACTGGACGCCGCCGCGCAGGCCGTCGGCCACGCGCCGCCCGCCGGCGCGTCCGCCCCCCAGACCATCGAGATCGCCATCGAGCCGCGACGCCTCTGGCCCCCGGAAACATTCTCCCTTCAGTCGAACGGC
>CAZEVX010000319.1:0-2586 GCA_964515705.1 uncultured Verrucomicrobiota bacterium
TCCGTGCCGCAGCCGGTGAACACGATCTCCGAGGGATCGGCCCCGATCAGCGCCGCGACCTGCTGGCGGGCGGTATCCACGGCGCGGCGCACCTGGCCGCCGAACCGGTGCATGCTCGAGGGGTTGCCCCAGAGGTCCGTCAGGTAGGGCGCCATGGCCTCGAGCACCTCGGGCGCCGGCCGCGTGGTGGCGTTGTTGTCGAGGTACACGGTCTTCACGGCGCGGCCTCCTCGACCGCGAGGTCCGGCGCCACGAACTCCCGCAGCCGCGTCTCGACCACGTCCTTGAGCGTGAAGCGCGCCACCTGGCAGTTGGCGCACATCCCGCGCAGCGCCACCACCACCCGGTTGCCCACCACGTCGATCAGCTCGATATCGCCGCCGTCCTTGCGCAGCGCCGGCCGAACCTCCTTCTCGAGGGTCTCCTCGATCCGCTGAATCTTCTGAACCGTGGTCAGACGCGGCGCCGGCGCGGGCGCCGGGCGCGCCGCCGGCGGCTCCCCGCGCACGCGGGCGATGATTGCGGCGATCTCCCCCTTGCATTTCCCGCAGCCGCCGCCCGCCTTGCAGTAGTTGGTCACCTGCTCGACGCTGTCGAGCCGGTTGTCGCGCACGACGCGCTCGATCTCGGCCTCGGTGATCCCGAAACAATGGCAGACCACCTTGCCGTCGAGCACCGCGCGCGCCGGCCGGCCGGTGCGGTAGTTGGCGATGGCCAGCTCGAGCGCCTCGCGGCCCATCACGGAACAGTGCATCTTCTGCTCCGGCAGCCCGCCGAGATAGTCGGCAATGTCCTGGTTGGTCACCTGCTCCGCCTGCTCGAGGGTCATGCCCTTGATCATCTCCGTCAGCGCCGAGGAGGAGGCGATCGCGCTGGCGCAGCCGAAGGTCTGGAACTTGACGTCGGCAATCCGCTTCTGGGCGTCGAGCGTGAACGCCAGTTTCAGGGCGTCCCCGCAGGCCATCGAGCCGACCTCGCCGACCCCGTCGGGATGGGCGAGGGTCCCGACGTTGCGAGGGTTGCGGAAATGATCCAGGACCTTGTCGCTGTAATCCCACATGGTCGCTCTCCGTCTGTCTGCCGACGACTCCGCGTCCCCGTTCCGGCATGGCCGGGACCGCGCCGCCTGCAAGCTAGCGCAGCCCGGGCGGGGAATCCACCTCAATCTAGTCCGAAATTGGGTCCGCCGTTGACCATTGACGATTATGGCGGCGTTCCGCATACACCTGCGCCAGGCCGCCCCGCGCGGTCTCCCGGTAGAGCGGCGGCAGGTCGTGCCCCGTCCGCTGCATGGCGTCCACGACCTGGTCGAAACTGATGCGGTGCCGGCCGTCCGACAGCAGTGCGACCTCGGCGCAGGCCAGGGCGTGGACCGCCGCGAAAGCATTGCGTTCGATGCAGGGAATCTGCACCAAGCCCAGCACGGGGTCGCAGGTCAGCCCCAGGTGATGCTCGAGGCCCATCTCGGCGGCGTTCTCGACCTGGCGTGGCGACCCCCCCAGCCATTGGGCGGCGGCCGCCGCCGCCATGGCGCAGGCGGTCCCGATCTCGCCCTGGCATCCGACGTCCGCCCCGGAAATCGAGGCGTTGCGCTTGACGAGGTTGCCCACGATCCCAGCCGCGGCCAGGGCCTGGCACACGAGGCGCTGGTCGCGGGCGCGGGAGTTCCGCAGGACGGACAGGACGGCGGGCAACACGCCGCAGGACCCGCAGGTCGGCGCGGTGACGACCTGGCCCCCGGCGGCGTTCTGTTCAGCCGCCGCCAGCGCGAACGCGGTCAGCAGGGCCGTGCGGCGGCGACTGCCGCGCAGGCGGCCGGCCCGCGCGAGGGTGGCGTGCGCCCGGCGCCGCAGGCCGAGCGGGCCAGGCAGGCGCCCGGTGTCCCGCAGTCCCTCGCGAATCGCGGCCTGCATCTTGTCCCAGACATCGTTCAAAAATGGCCACAATCCCGGGCCCTCCGCTTCCCGGGCCAGCGCCCAGAGCGGCGCCCGGCGCGACACCGCCCAGCGGAGCACGTCCGTCATATGGTGCTGGGGGTAGACGGCGGGCGTTTCCGGCGCGTGCCGGCCGGCCTCGCGCAGTTCCCCGCCGCCGACACTGAACACCGTCCAAGCCGCCGCCGCCGTCCCGTCCCGGCGCAGGGCCTCGAACCGCATCCCGTTGGGGTGGAACGGCAGGGCGTCGCGGCGCCAGACGAGGGTGCCGGCCAGCGGGGCCAGCCCGGCGCGGATGGCGACATCGGTCAGGTGGCCGCGCCCGGTCAGACTCAAGCTGCCGTAGAGCGTGACGCGCACGCGTGCCGCCCCGGGATGCCGCGCGCGGAATTGTTCCGCTGCCCGCCGCGGCCCCATGGTATGGCTGCTCGACGGACCCATCCCGTAACGGAATAACGCGGTCAGGGATTGCATGGCGTCACCACGCATACTCTATATCTGCGGCACCCGTCCGGCAAGCCGGGGCCATGGCCCAGATTTGCGGGAGTTGCGCTTGTCCGCGGTCACTCCCGGCGCGATCCGCGCACGGGAACGGCCCAGCGTCATGCGCGCCGTAGCGGCGGCTTGACGCGCCGCGTAGGCGGGAGCTTCG
>CAZEVX010000320.1:0-2554 GCA_964515705.1 uncultured Verrucomicrobiota bacterium
TCGCCGAGTTCCAGGCCGAGCTGCGGGATCCGCGTCAGCAGAGTTTTCTGGTGGATAAGTACAAGCACGAGTGGATCAACAAGCAGGCGATCGAGGAATGCCGGCGGCTCGGCAACCTGCTGCGCTTCGGGTTCGGCATCAACCTGGCGGGCGTCCGGACCGTCTTCTTCACGCGCGGCGCGGACGGCGCCCTGTCAACGGACTATTTTTCGCCCGGCGGCCTCCGGCGCGGAACCCTGGCGGCCTCGGACCTGTACGCCACCTTCAAGCGGGCGCTGAACCCGCGCTTTGTCTGCGCCGATGTCTTCGATAAGAACTGTTTTTCCGGGCGGCCGCTCCGGCTCACCGCCTATGCGATCAACGACACCCAGGCCGATAGCCCGCCCTGGCGGGCGAGGGTGGCCGTCCTCGACCGCCAGGGCGCCGTGCTCGGCGACCGCGTGGCCGACGTCGGGTCGGTCCCGGCCGGTCAGCGCCACCTGCTGGCGTTCGAGTGGCCGATCCCGGCCGACCTGCCCACCGGGTTCTACGAGGTCCGGCTCTTCCTACTGGACGGCGACACGGTGGTGTCGGACAACACCTACGGATTTTTCGCGATGCACCCCGCCGAACTCGAAACCCGCCTCGAGACCGGGCCGCGCCGGGTGGCGGTCTACGACGTCTCCCGGCGGGAGCCGACCACGTCCGGCATTCTACGCGGGCTCGGCGTGGCCTTCGACCCGCTGTCCGACTTCGCCCGGCTCACGGACTACGACGTGCTGATCGTGGGCGCGGAAAGCATTAACCGCGGCTTGCTGGACCAGGGAGCGGCCGTGCGGGCCTGGCTCGAAGCCGGCGGGCGGCTGCTGCAGTTCGAACAATATGCGCCGGGCGACCTGCCGTGGCTGCCGGGCCTGTCGGTGGTCAAGCGGAACGGCGGCAACGTGGGCAACCCGCTGCTGATCGAGCACCCGGTGTTCGAGGGGATCAGGGCCGACGAGAACTGGGACACGTGGAACGGGCCGCTGGAGCAGGCGCATCAGTACGGGAAACAGGGCGGCGTGTTCGCGGCGCTGATCGGTCCCCGAAACGGCGCCGAGCTGGCCATCGGCTGCCACGGCGTGCCTCGCGAGCAGGCGGCCGCCGTCCAGATGCTGGCGGCCGACATGAAGGTCGGCGCGGGCGTCGTGCTCGTGTCCCAGGCGGCCGCCACCTTCCGCTACGACCGCGACAGCGTCGCCACGAAGTATATCCAGAACTGCATCCGCTACATCCTGTCCGACGAGACGCGCTATTCTGCGGTGGTGGGCGGGCCGGGGGCCGAATCGGTCCCGGCCGGACGATGCGGAATCCTTGACCTTGGCCGGCTCGCGGCGCGGCCCGTGGCGGCGGACGCCGCCTGGTTCGAGGGGCTGTCCAAGGGCGTGGCGCGCGGCGGCGGCGTGCGGTTCGCCCTGCCGGGCGGAAAGGCGGCCTTGCTGACCGCGCCGGCCGAGTTTGCGTTGCCGGGAGCCGTGCGGTACCTGGACCCGGAAAGCGAGGCCCGGCATCAGCAGGCGGATACCGACCAGGGCCCGCTGCTGAAAAACCAGCCGGACCGGCTCTACCTGCTGGTCGCCCTGCCGGCGGGCGCCCCGCGCCCGGCCGGCCCCGTGGCGCGCATCACCCTGCACTATGCCGACGGGAAGACGGAACGCTGGGACCTGGCGGCCGGCCGGGACCTGGCGCCGCCATCGGAATCGCGCGACCTCGACAACGCGGTGGCGGCCGGCGGCGGCTTTTACGTCACCTCCTGGCAGACGCCATACCCGGACGTCCCGGTCAAGACCCTCGTGATCGAGCCGCTGACGCCCGGCGGGCTGGTCGTGGGGGGCGTGACCATGACGCTCGTGCGCGGAAAGATTCATACCTGACCCGGAAAGAACTGCATGAACATGCCCTTCGATCTGATTCCCTGTCCGCGCGAGTTGACCGTGTCGGGCGGCTCTTTCCAGGCCGGTTCCGAACCCCCCGTGGCGCGCCTGGTCGGCATGGACGCCGCCGACGCCGGCCGCCTGCTGGCGCTGGGTCGGCGGGTGTTCCCGGCGTTGGAGCGCACGGACAGCCCGCGGGCGGCGCTGGTCCTGGAGATCGATGCGGCGCTCGAGTTCCCGGGATCGGCGCGCCCGGACGTCCTGGATCAGGGGTATGCGCTCGAGGTCGCGCCCGCCGGCATCCGGGCGCGCGCGCGCGGAGCGCGCGGGCTGGCGCACGCCCTGCGAACGCTCGGCCAGTTGCCGCGTGGGGACGCGGGCATTCCGGCCTGCACGATCCGCGACTGGCCGGACCTGCCGTTCCGGGCGCTGCACATTCCGGGATTTGGCAACATCCCGCGGTATGACGAACTCCTGAACCTAATCGAGGCGCTGGCGGCCTGGAAATACAACGCCCTGATCCTCGAGTATGACGACCGGTTCGCGTTCCAACGCTATCCCGTCCTGAACCACCCGGCGGCCTTGACCCAGGACCGGGTCCGCGGGCTGATCGCGTTCGCCGCCGAGCGGTTTATCGAGGTCGTGCCGTGCCTGGATTCGCT
>CAZEVX010000321.1:0-2551 GCA_964515705.1 uncultured Verrucomicrobiota bacterium
TGGCGTCCGAAATGCTGAACGGGACGTCGAGCAGCCGGGCCAGCGTCTGGGCCAGGAGCGTCTTGCCGCTGCCGGTCGGGCCGAGCAGCAGGATGTTGCTTTTCTGGATTTCGACGTCCGCCAGGGGATCGCCGGCCTCGACGCTGACGCTCTGGGTCACCCGCTTGTAATGGTTGTGGACCGCGACGGCCAAGGCTTTCTTGGCGAACTCCTGGCCGATGACATACTCGTCCAGCCCGGCCTTCAGGACGTGCGGCTTGGGGACCTTGAGCGCCGGCGGGCGCGGCGGGCCGGGGGGCGCGGGGGCGCGGCGATGGATCAGGTTGCGGCTGACCTCGACACAGGCGTCGCAGATGTTGGCGCCCGGACCGACCAGCAGGTGGCCAACCTGTCCCTGGCGGCGTCCGCAGAAGGAACAGACCGGCAGCGACCGTTTCGGCATGGCAGTCTCCCTTTCCCGGGGTCGGCGACGCGATTCAGGCCTGCGCCGGCGCCGCCGGCGGGGCCTCGCGGCGGCCCGCCAGGACGTCGTCCACCAGCCCGTAGGCCTTGGCCTCGTCGGGCGACATGAAGAAATCGCGGTCGGTATCGCGCGCCACGATCTCGACCGGCTTGCCGGTGTGGCGCGCCAGCAGGCCGTTGAGGATGTCGCGCACCCGCAGGATTTCCTTGGCCTGGATGCTGATATCGGCGGCGGCGCCCTGCACGCCGCCCCAGGGCTGGTGCATCATGATGCGCGAGTTCGGCAGCGCAAAGCGCTTGCCGCGCGTGCCCGCCGCCAGCAGGATCGACCCCATGCTGGCGGCCTGGCCGACGCAGTAGGTGGCGACATCGCACTTCATAAACTGCATGGTGTCGTAGATCGCCATCCCGGCGGTCACGGCGCCGCCGGGCGAGTTGATGTAGAAATGAATATCCTTGGCGGCATCCTCGGCCTGCAGGAACAGCATCTGGGCGACAATCAGGCTGCTGACCTCGTCCCCGATCGCCGAGCCCAGGAAGATGATCCGGTCCTTCAGCAGGCGCGAATAAATGTCGTAGGCGCGTTCGCCGCGCCCGGTCTGTTCCACCACGATCGGGACCAGCATCTGGTTGTTGACTGTCACGCGGCCTTCTCCTTGTTGTGTGTCGGCGGCGGCGGCCCGCCGCTGTTCAGGACCGTCCCACCAGCCGGCTGAAAAATCCGTCCTCGGCCGGTCGCGCCTGGTCCAGCAGCGCATCGAGCGTCTTGTCCATGCGCACTTGGTGGCGCAGGGCGTCGAGGTCCTTGCGTTTCTCCAGTTCTTCCCGCAGGGCGGCCGGCTCCTGGCCCCCGTGCGCCGCCAGGGCCTGGATCGCCTGGTCGAGGTCGGCATCGCTGACGGCGATCTGCTCTTCCTCGGCGATGCGGTGCAGCAGGTAGCCGAGCTTGACCTTGTCGCCGGCCGTGCGCGTGGCCGCCGAGAGCAGGTCCGCGCGCTGTTCCTCGACCTGCTCGCGGGAGGCCCCGCCCATCAGGCGCCGGCGCACCAGGGACACGAACTGGGTACGGGCCTCTTCCTGCACCAGGGTCTCCGGCAGTTCCAGCGTCGTTTTGGCCAGCAGATGTCGGATCAGGTCCTCCTTCTGGCGGTCGCGTTCCTGCCGCCGGGCTTGCTGCTCGAGGGCGGCCCGGACCTTGGCGCGGAACGCCTCGGGCGAGTCGGCGCCGGCCTTCTGCAGCAGGTCGGCGTCGAGCGCCGGGCGCTGCTTCGCGCGCACGGCCTTGACACGCAGCCGGTAGACCGCCGCGCGGCCGGCCAGCGACGGCACCTTGAAGTCCGCCGGGAACGTCACCGGGACCTCGCGCTCGTCGCCCGGCGCCAGGCCGGGCAAGGCCGCCTCGAGCCCTGGCACGAAGGCGCGCTCGCCGACCAGGAGCCACAGGCCGGCGCCCCGCGCCAGCCCGGCCGCCTGGCGGCCGAGGGCGGCCAGCGGCCGGCCGTCGGCCTGGGCCTCGTAATCGATCTGCACCAGGTCGCCCGGCCCGGCCGGCCGGCCGGCGACCGGCACGTACGTCGCCAGCCGGTCGAGCCAGGCCTCGACGGCCTGCTGGACATCCGCGTCGCTGACGGTCACCGGGCGCATCTTGAGGCCGACACCCTTGTATTTGGGCAGCTTGAACTCCGGGGCCACGTCGAGCGTCACCTCGTAGCGGAACGGCTCGCCGCGGACCAGGCGGGACTCGAGGCGCAGCAGCGCCAGGGGGTTGAGGGATGCCTGCCGAAGGGCCTCCTCGTAGGACTGCGCCACGAGTTGCTCCTTGGCGGCCTCCTCGATCTCGCGGGCATGCCGGCGCTCCACCAGCGCCCGCGGGGCGTGGCCCTGCCGGTAGCCCGGCAGGCGCGCCAGCCGCGCGTAGGCGTCCGTCACCTCGGCCACCTCCCGTTCCGCCGCGTCGGCCGGCAGCTCGACGCGCAGGATTTTCCGGCACGGGCCGCTCTTCTCCACCTTGACCTTCATGATCACTCTTTCATCGTCATCAGGAACTCGGCGTTGCTCTTGGTTTTCTTCAGCTTGGCGACCACCAGTT
>CAZEVX010000322.1:0-2501 GCA_964515705.1 uncultured Verrucomicrobiota bacterium
TGGGGGTCTGGCGCTGCAGCACGTGCAGGCCGCGCAGCAGCGGCAGGCCCGCGTCGACCAGAGTTGCGAGCTGGCGCGTCAGCGTGGTCAGATCCTTCTGCTTGACCTTGGAGCGCAGGAAGCGCGGCAGCTTGATCTCGATCTTCATCTGGCCCACCGACTTCTTGGCCGCGGGTTTCTTGGCCGCGGGTTTTTTGGCGGATGCCGCCGCGCCGCCGCCGGAGTCACCGCCGGCCGCTCCGATGGCGGTCGGGAAAAGGCCTTGGGCGCGCACCTTGGCCACGGCCTGCGCCTGATTGGGGGCATCGATCGTGCCGCGGCTCTCCTTGCCGGCCGAATCCACTGCGATATACGCGAATTTGGGCATAAGACGACTCCGTTTGATCCGTGAGCGAACCGATATCCGCTGCTCTTTTGTTTTGTCTGATATAATAGCATACCGAGCCTGCCGCGGGCAAATCCAAAGTTGCGGAGCGCGCGGGTGTGCGATTCAATAAGTTGAAATCGCACCCCCAATTGCCGGGAGTTTGTGCTCGCGCTTCCATTTGGTTCCGCGGGCGCGTATAATGTCCGGTTGGCGATGATTATCCTGCACACAATCTGGCGGGGCGGGGCTTTCCTGTTCTGGGGCGAGCGTGAAGCTTCGCCTGCGGATTTTTCCTCATCCGGCAGCGGCGGCGTGAAAATCTCACCTTACGACCCCGGGCCCGCCGGGCTCGCGTCGGCCTTGGGCCGCCTGCTTTGGGACGAGGGCCGCAAGATCAGTTGCGTGGAAGCGGAGCTGCCGCTGCCGAGCGCCGCCGCGCCTTGGGGCGAGGCGCCGGTGCCCTCCCGCGCTTTTCTGGCCGACCGCCTGCGCGCGCCGTCGTCCCTCGCTTTCGCCGCCGGCGCGCCGCACCCGCTCCGCCCCTGGCGCGTCACCGCGGCGCGCCTCGCCTGGCGGCAGGCGCTGACGCTGCTGGGCGCGTGCCGGGAACGCCGCCTGGCCGACAATGTGTTTGCCGGCGAGGATCTGCTGGCCTGCGCCGCGATCTTCCGCTACACGGGCGCGCTGGTCGCTCGCGGCAAGTTCCTGCCCGGTTTGCGGCTCGATCCTGCCGGGCAAAGCCTGGCGGCGTGGGAACCGGCGCTGGACGGCGAAGAGCGGCGGCGTTTCAACAGCTTGTCCGGCCGCGTGCCGCCCGCGGTGGCGGCAGACGCGCCGCGCCAGGCCGCGCGCGCGATGCTGTCGGCTCTGACCGACCGCCTCGTGCGCTTCAGTCTGGTCACCACCTTGTCGCGCGCGCATGCCGAACGCGGGCGTTTCTACAGCGCGCATGACGCCTGGTTCGCCGCCCTGCGCGGGGACAGCCCGGTCATCCGCTGGGAAGCGGGCGGCGAGCTGGATGCGCTGCGGGCAGCGCTCGACCAATGGCGCCGACCGGTCGAGGGCGGCGCCAGCGCGCAGGCCACCCTGCTGTTCCGCCTGGACGAGCCGGCGCTACCGGAACTGCCGTCGGTAGGGACGCCTCCCCGAGGCGTCTGCGGCGGTTTCGGGGAAACCGCCCTGCCCGCCACCGTCTGGCCGCTCAAGGTGCTGCTGGCGACACCCGCAGGCGCCGCGCCTTTTCCGGTCTCGCGCGCGGCCGCGCCGCCGTCTGCGGCGGCGGTCTGGGAAGACCTGCTGATCGCTTTGGGCCAGGCGGCCATGCTCTTTCCTCCGCTCGGCCGCGCCGCGCCCCAAGAGGGCTATTTCGGCTGCCCGCTCACGTCCGCCGAAACCCATGCCTTCCTCTCCGCGCATGCCGACCTGCTCGAAGCCGCGGGCTATGCCGTGGCCCGTCCCGGCTGGTGGGGCTCCGCGCCTCCCGGCGCCGTCACGCTGGAAGCCGTCACGCTGGAAGCCGGGCTGCCGGAGCAGCAGGAAGCCACCCCGGCTTTCGACCTGAACACGAAGGTCGGCCTGACCTGGAACGTGCTTTTCAACGGCGAGCCGGTGACGCAGTCCGAGCTTGAGCTGCTGCTGCTGGCGGCGGAGTCGCCTTTGGTCTTCTTCCGCGGCCGCTGGCTGCTGGCCGACACCCGGCGGCTGCAGGAGGCGCTGCGGCTGCTGACACGCCGCCGCGGCGAAACCGTCACGGCCTTGCAGGTGGTGCGCATGACGCTGGGTCTTGACAGCGGCGGGCACGGGCTGGAGGTCGCCGCCTGCAATGGCGCCGGCTGGCTGGACGCTTTGATCGGCCGGCTGGACGGCAGCAGGCCCTTCGGGCTGTTGCCGCCGCCGCCCGGGTTTTGCGGCGAGCTGCGGCCCTATCAGTTGCGCGGCTACAGTTGGCTGGTCTTCTTGCGGCGTCTGGGGCTCGGCGCCTGTCTGGCTGACGACATGGGGCTGGGCAAGACTGTCCAGTCCCTGGCCCTGCTGCTGCACGAGCGGGCCGCGGGGCAGTCGCGCCCGGCCCTGTTGGTGGGCCCGATGTCGATCTTGGGCAACTGGCTGCGCGAGGCGCGGCGTTTCGCGCCGG
>CAZEVX010000323.1:0-2467 GCA_964515705.1 uncultured Verrucomicrobiota bacterium
TGGCTTCTGCGGCCGCCTCAAGGCGCATGGCCTCGGCGGGACTCTGCGGAGGGGTATCCCCCGCGTTGGGCGCGCCCGACTGGGGCGCGGTATCGGTATTCTTCATGGCGTTCTCCTGTTCCTGTTGAGCGGCGATGCGGGCCGAGGTGCTGGCGTCGGCTCCGCTGTCGACAAAACTGATTTCCTTGAGCACCGAGCGGCGCACGACGTGCACCGGCCCCGCAAACGTCTGTCCGTTGACCTTCACCGTGCGGCCCTCGGGCACGCGCTCAGCATCGAGGACGGCGGCCCCGATGGATGCCTGCCAGGGGAAGCCGTTCACCCCGCTGCGCGCCACGTCGCGCGCCCAGGACGTATCCCGGCTGATCAGGCCCTCAGCCACGAGCTTGCCGTCCTGGACGGCGATTTTCTGGGTGTGGCCGACGCCCTGGCGGCGCTCATGGTCGAGCCGGATGGGCAGGCTCTGCGCGGGGATCTCCATGCCCGCGAGGTCCACGACGACGGGGTGGGGGAAGCCCGCGATCTGCATAAGGCCGCCCGTATAGGCGATCATGCGGAAGCGGGGGAGGGCCTCGGCGTCGGCTGCCGCCTCGATCTCGGGCGTGGCGCGCATCGTGAGCGCCTGGGGGATCTCAGTCTTCATCTTGCGTCTCTCCTTTCGGTGCCTCGGGCTGAACGTCCTCGGGGCGCAGGCCCAGTTCGTCCATGAGTTCCAGTTCCTTGGCCCGCTGGCGCAGTTCGCTCTCCCAATCCTTGCCCTGGCGGGCGTACTCGGCGGCCAGCGTGGTGGTGTGATTTGAGAGCCGGGTGCCCTGGGCGTTGGCCTCTTTCGCGGGATCGACGTGCTCGGTGCCGTCCCAGAACCACTGGTGGGCGATCTCTCCCTCGGCCAGCACGCCGAATCCCTCGATCAGGCGTGCCTCCTCGATCCAGGCGGCGAGGATGGGGTCGAGCACCTCGCGGTCGCAGTCGGCCTGTTCGACGCGGATGCTCTTGAAATACGTCTGGTGGTCGAGGCGGCCCGAGGCATAGTTGTAGCCGGAGCTGTTACCGGCGGCGACGTTGAAGGGCATGTTGAGACAGCGGGCGATCTCGTTGAGCAGCTCGCGCTTGAACTCGCCATAGGTCGTGCCCGGCTGCTCGGCCTTGATCTGCCCCAGCTGCCATCCGTCAGGCAGAACGGTCGCCATGCGCTTCTCGAGTTGCACAACGTCCATCGGCTCCACCGATGCCGCCTCCCCGTTGGCAGGCGCATTGGTATAGAGGACGGCTGCGAAGTCGGCGGCCGTCTCGGCCGCGCCCAGGACCGCGAGGGTGTAGCGGCGCAGCTGCGCGAAGAGCGGCAGGGCGGGCATGATCTCGGGGATGCCCCGGTGCTGGCCCGGACGGTCCGCTCGGAACCAGTGGATCATGGCGGCCTTGGGCACCCGCGTGAAGGAGTCGAGCCCCATCGAGAAGGCGGTCTCGCCGGGGTGCTCGTTCAGGACACATACCGGCGCGGGTTGCCGTAGAGGTCGAACTCGATGCCGTCGATGGTGCGGTGATTGATCGGGCGCAGTTCGGGATCGGTCACTCGGTCGGCTTCAATCAGACGGACGTCGAGCTTGATGGGGGAGTCGACCGCCGGGTTCGCCGCGAGCATGGCGAAGGCTTCGCCGTCCGTCGCCTTGGCCATGCGCATTGTGCGCAGTTTGGCGGCCAGGTCGATCTCGCGGGCCCAGCGCGCGAAGGCTTCTTCGATTTCGTGGTTCACTTCACCATCGCCGCCCAGCAGCTGAAGGCGCGGTCCGGTGCCGACCATGTCATTGGCGAGCGTGAGGACAATGCCCCGGGCGTAGGAGTTGTTCGCGACCTCGTAGCGGGCGCGGTTCCTGAGCGTCCGGCGCACGTCCGGGGCTGCCGCCGCATCGGCCGAGAGGCCGTCGGCATTGGCCCAGTGCCGGGCGTTTTCGGCGGTCGTGGTCGCGGCGTCAAACCGCGCGCGGATCACGCGCCCCACGGCCAGGCGGGGGCCGCCTTCACGCCGGACTCTGGAGAAGGGCCACATTAGACGGCCCCCGGGGGTGCGAGTTTGACGAGGCGAATGCCGAGGCCGGGCCCCGCCGCCGCCGTCTTGGCCGAGAGATGCTTGTCGGCGGCGATCTGATCGGCGAGAGAATGCCGCTCGACGCTACCGGCATCCCCGCTTACCTTGCGGGGGCCGGTCGCGTTCTCACGAATCGACTGTTCCAGGTTGTCGGCCATCGGGTCCTCGGTTTGGAGCCACACCTGTGGTCTCCACCCGTTCTTTACCCGGTGGCGCAGAAAAACGGCCCGCTATCGCCATCTTTTCTGTAGAAGCTGACCGATGGTCATCCTTCGATGTGTTCCCGATCACGACGGTACGCGGCATGGACCGCCGTTTCCATGCGTGTGATTTCCTCGTCCGAAAGGAAATCGAAGTGACTGGTGCGCTTCCGCGCGGATA
>CAZEVX010000324.1:0-2465 GCA_964515705.1 uncultured Verrucomicrobiota bacterium
TGAGGCGGGCAAGCCGCACGCGGCGTCCAGATTAATTATTTCACACCTTCTGACCCTTGCCTTTTTCCCTCAACCCTACACCCATAACCTTCCGCCCCTCCTTCGGAGCCCTCGACCATGGATTCCCTCTTGGCCCGCATTTACGGCATGGACGAACGCGAGATGGAACAGTGCGCCCGGCACGTGATGCTGGGCGGCGGCACGCGCGGCGGGCCGGTGCTCGACCATGGCAAGGGCGTGCGCGTCTGGGACGCCACCGGCAAGGACTACATTGACTGCACCTCGCAGAGTTGGGCGCTCTACCTCGGCTACGCCAACGAGGACATCAACCGGGTGATCCGCGAGCACATCGAGCGCATGACCCACATCCACCAGGGGTTCGACACCAAACCCCGCTTCTACCTGTCGCGCAAGCTGGCCGCGCTGGCGCCCAAAGGCCTCAACCGCGTCTCGTTCACCGTCGGCGGCGGGCCGGCGATCGAGGCGGCCATGAAAGTCTGTTTCAAAAACGTCAGCCCGGCGCGCGATTTTGTCTGCCTCTACGACAGCTATCACGGGACGACCCTCGGCTCGATGGGCGCATCCTGGATTTCGACCCGGGCCGCCGGCAAGTTCATCGGCGGCAGCCGGTTCCTTCCGCTGACGCGCCCCTTCATCCGGATTCCCAACGCCTACACCTACCGCAATCCCTACGGGGTGGACGCCGAGACGTACATTGACATGTGCCTGACCATGGCGCGCGAGACCCTGGCGCGCGGCATCGCCGGCAAGGCGGCCGGGATCATCGTCGAGCCGATCCAGGCCAGCGCCGGCCAGATCATCATGCCGCCGCGCTTCCTCCAGGGCCTGCGGGCGCTCTGTGACGAGTTCGAAACCCTGCTGGTCTTTGACGAAATCCAGACCTTCGGCCGCATTGGCGAGATGTTCGCCGCCGACTATTTCAAGGTCACGCCCGATATCATCGTTCTCGGCAAGGCGCTTGGCGCCGGGCTGCCGCTGGCGGGCATCCTGATCTCGGACCGCCTCAAAGGATTCGACCCTGACACCGAGGAACTCCACACCTTCGCCCAGCCGTCGCTCTCGATGGTCACCGCGGCCAAGCAGATCGAGCTCCTGGAGAACGGCGTGCTCGAGAACTGCCGTCGCATGGGCGCGGTCCTCGGCGATGGGCTCAAGGCCATGGCGGCCGAGTTCCCGGAAATCGGCGAGGTGCGCCAGGCCGGCCTGCATATCGGCGTCGAACTGGTCAAGGACCCCCGCGGCAAGGCGCCGTTGGACAAGCAGACCGTCGCCATCCGCGACGCCGGGTTCCAACACGGCATCATCTACGGGCTGGGCGGCGTCCGCAAGAACGTGCTCAAGGTCAAGCCGCCGCTGATCGTCAGCCGGGCCGAATGCGACGAGATTCTTGACAAGACCCGGCGCTGCTTGCGGGACGTGCTGCGGGCCTAGTGTCCTTCCTGAAGACCGCCATGCGCCGGCATGGGTCGCGCGCGCACGGGCCAGAACGGATGCAACAGAAGGGATCCCCCGTGGCCACAACGGCGCCGTCCGACTTTCTCATGCTCGAAGGCCGTCCCGTGCTGCGGCGGCGCCTGCGCGGCCGCGCCGTGCTGTTCCGGCGCCCGCGCTGGAGCGACCTGCCGGCCTTCTACGCCATGCGCCGCGCGTTCCACGACGAGATGATCATGGCCAATAACGAGGCCGTGGACCCCCCCAAGGCCGCCCAGCGGCTGGCCGAGATTCTCGTGCGCCTGGAAACCGGCAAGGCGCGCTGGCTCTTCGCGTTCCTCGACGGGCAACTCGTCGGCCAGGGGCAGGCCGATGTTTCCGGAACCCTCTACGCCACGGTCGGCCTGGCCTTCGTCAAGGAGGCCCGCGGCCTGGGACTGGGCCGCCTGATGATGGGCCAGCTCGATCGCGAAGCCGTGGCGCTCGGCCGGCGCCGCCTGTTCCTGACCGTCTGGAGCGCCAATGCCGTTGCCTTCGAGCTCTATAAGAAACTCGGGTTCCGCGAAGTCGGACGCCGCGCCGACTGGCAGACCATGCCCCGTGCCCGCCACCGCTATTCCGACCTCGTCGAAATGGTCAAGCGGCTGGACTAACGCCACACAATCCCGCCATGCTGACCGCCGCCGATGGGGACATCGGCGGCCACCCAAGCGACTGCGGGCGCACCCGGCGCGCGCCGCCTGGCATGGAGCGGCGCATCCCCTCGCCGGTGGCCAGCGCGAATCTCACGGGGAGTTGGTTCCGCCCAACACTGCGGGAGTTGCGCCTGCCCCTGTTGCCCCGTCAGGCGCCAGAGCGTGCGCCTGCGGCTCGGCGCCCTGCGCGCCGTAGCGGCGGCTTGACGCGCCGCGCAGGCGGGAGCCTCGCCCTCCACGTCCTCCCGTCGGTCAGCGTGCAGGCGCTCCTTGACGACTCCCCGTGGAGGGCGAAGCTGCGCTGAGCCGTTCCCGTGC
>CAZEVX010000325.1:0-2459 GCA_964515705.1 uncultured Verrucomicrobiota bacterium
AGCGAGCAACCGCCGTTTTCGAAGGTGGGCGCCGACCTCCGGGCGGCGCCGAATGTAAAGACGCGTTAGACGCACCACACTAGCGACATCGATAAGAACGCCCGGTGCCCGCACCGGGCGGTTATTTCACAGCTTCTGAGCGATTTCCGGCGGGGTCGTGGCGCCCGGGCGACAGCAAGGTTGCGGCAGGCGAACGGGCGAATCGGCTGGCCGCGACAGCCGGGGGTGTGCGGGCGGCGCGGGGTCCTCGACCGACGCTCTGCCGTCTGGCGCGGTCCGGCATCGCAACGTGCCAACCCGGTCAGCGGAACAGCAACAGGCATCCGGGCGGCTGGAATTCGTAGCAGCCCATGTCCACCCGGCCCGTCATGCGGTCCACGCGCGGGCGTTGATCCAGGTCGGCCGCGCCGTTCATCCAGTCCTGCAGCACGCCGGCGTCCCGGCAGAGCGATGTGGCCGCCAGGCGGTAATTGCCGCCCGGCGCATCGGCAACCCCGGGGTCCGCCTGGAGATTGCCGTCGCCCACCAGGCCGTTGGTCGGCGTGGTGCAGCCGTAGGCGAACACGGGGGTGACGCCGGCCTCCGCTGCCCAGTTCGCGCCCCAGGCGCCCTGGTTGAACGCCACGATGGAGTTCGTCACGCTGGCGCCCTGGCGCATGTAATGGACGCCGCCGTAGCCATAGGTGCCGAGCCCGATGTTGCTGACCACCGTGCAGCTTTCGACCAGGACATTGGAATACACCAGCAGGCCGGCGGAATAATAGTTCTCCGAGTTGGTGTTGCCCGCGATCAGGCAGTTCCGGATCGTCAGGCGCGCAGGCAACACGTTGAAATTTTCCTGATACCCAAGGGCCAGGCCGCCGCACCGGTTTCCCGAGTTGCCGCGAATCGTGCAGTCCTTGATGAGCGTGCCGCGGTTCGTGAACAAGACGCCCCCGAATCGGCTCGTGGTGCAGTTGCCTTCGATCATCGAGTTGCAAATCTCCGTGACGGAGGTCAACACCGCGTTGGCGTACAAGTCGGCGATGCCGGCCGTGCCGCCCGCCCCGCTTGTGGCCAGGGCGGTATTGCCCCGGATCACCGAGTTGGTGACGACGATGCCCATGAGCTCGGCATTGCCCCGGAGGCCGATCCCGCCGGCCAACCAGGAACTGTTGGACGCCACCGTGCAGCCGGAGATCAGCATGGCGCGCGGCAAGAAGCAGTAAATCCCGCCGCCCAGCGGCAAACTGCCGGTGTTGGTGGACTGGACGTTGTTGGAAATGACGCACCCATACAGGCGCGGGCAGTTGGTGGCCTGGCCATCGTAAGCATGAATGATCATCTGGACGCCGCCGCCCTGGTAAACCGCCTGGTTGCCGATGATGTGGCAGCGCTCGGCGACGGCGTTTGACATCTTGTAGTCGGCGGCGACCCGGCTGTCGGCCCGCAGGAACAGTCCGCCGCCGCCCTGCCCGTCGATCTGGTTGGCCAGCGCCGTGTTGGCGTCGAGCGTCGAGTCGCGGATGAAGCCGGCATGCAGGTAGGCGCCGCCGCCGGAATTAGTGGCCGTGTTGCCGCGGATGCGGCAGTGGGTCACCACGGCGGCCAGGCCCTGGCCGAACACGCCGCCGCCGTTCGGCGCCGTGTTGCCGCCCACGATGCAGTTGGACAGCACGCCGCCGCTGGCCAACGTCCCCCCGGCGCCGCCCATGCGCACCCCGCCGCCGTCGCTGTCCAGGTTGCCCTTGCCGGCGCCGTTGGTGATCGTGAAGCCGGCCACCAGCGCCGCGGCATTGTTGATATACAGGCAGCGCGCCTGGCCCTGCCCGTCCAGGATCGTGCCTTCCGGGTCGAGGGCGCCGGCGTTCCAACTCCGCAGCGTGATGGCCGCGGCGACCACGATGTTGGAGGTCAGGGGATAGGTCGCGTTGGTCACATAGATGGTGTCGGAGTCGGTGGCGCGGCTGACCGCGGCCGAGATTGTCGAGGCGGCCCCGCTCCAGGTGCCGTAGTACCCGGCATAGTCATTGGTGCCCGCCGGGGCGACGTAGAGCACGCGTCCGGCCGAGGCGGCGGATGCCGCCGCCGCCAGCGCCGCACCGAGGGCGTGTCGCAGAAGGTCCTTGCCGAGAAGTGGCGAGTGCATGCGTAAGCCTCCCAGAGAACGTTGGCGCCACGGGACCATACTACCGGATTACAACAACACAATACACGAACAAAACAATAGGGCAGATGGGCGGTGAAGTCACACGGAAAGAGGGAACACTTTAATGAATTCGTTAACCGATTGTGTCTGCTCAGGCAGGCGCTGTTTTTTGGAATTCGGTGGCGTCTTGTTCATGAACCGCGGCACGCTCATCACGGTCGGTATCGGGGTCGCTATCGGCGGTCTACCGTTCTTTCGACCCCGATAGCGATTCCGACCCCGATGTGCGGGAGTTGCGCTTGTCCGCGGTCACTCCCGGCGCGATCCGTGC
>CAZEVX010000326.1:0-2454 GCA_964515705.1 uncultured Verrucomicrobiota bacterium
ATGACGGTCTGGCTGGCGCTGCTGCTCGCGGCGCTGGCCCTGGCGGTCTACGCCCCGGCGGCGCGCTTCGACTTCGTCAACCTCGACGACCCGGAATACGTCACCGCCAATCCCCCGATGCAGGCGGGGCTTTCCCGCGCCGGCATCCGCTGGGTGTTCAGCTCGATCCACGTCGGGAACTGGCATCCGCTCACCGGCCTCTCGCTGCTGCTCGACAACCAGCTCTTCGGGCTCAACCCGCACGGCTACCATCTCACCAGCATCCTGCTGCACGCCCTCAACGCCGCCCTGCTGTTCCTGCTCCTGCGCGGCATGACGGGCGCCCTCTGGCGCAGCGCCTTCGTGGCCGCGCTCTTCGCCGTCCACCCGCAGCACGTCGAGTCGGTGGCCTGGATCGCCATCCGCAAGGACCCGCTCAGCCTGCTGTTCGGGCTGCTGACCCTGATCGCCTACGCGCGATTCGCCAAACGACCCAGCGCCCGGATGCTGGCCCTGGCCCTCGCCGCCTATGCCGCCGCCCTCATGGCCAAGCCGATGATGGTCAGTCTCCCGGTCCTGATGCTGCTGCTCGACGCCTGGCCGCTGCGGCGCGCGGCGGGATCGAGTGGCGGTTCTGTGGAACTGCCGCTACCACCGGAATCGGGGGGTGGCGGCGGGGCGAGGCCTGACGCTTGTCCGCCTCCGGCGGAAAAACCGCTTGCCGTCCGCGACGAAGGACAGGCAGCCGGCAGCGGAGTAGATCTGCCGCTCTGGCCGCGCCTGCGGGAAAAGATCCCGTTCATCCTGCTGGCCGCCGCGGCCTGCGGCATCACGCTCGTCGTGCAGCAACGCAGCGGGGCGGTCAAATCCCTGGACCAGTTCCCGCTCGATACCCGGCTGGCCAACGCCCTCACGGCCTACCTGCTCTACCTGGCGCGAGCGGTCTGGCCGGTCAACCTGGCCTGCTATTACCCGTACCCGGCGCATGTGCCGCTGGCGCCGGCGATCGCCGCCGGCGCCCTGCTGATCGCGATCACGGCGGCGGCCGCCTGGCAGCGCCGGCGTCGGCCTTACCTGGCGGCCGGGTGGCTTTGGTGCCTTGTGGCGCTGCTGCCGGTGATCGGGCTGGTGCAGGTCGGCCGCCAGGCGTTGGCCGACCGCTACGCCTACCTGCCGCTGATCGGCATCTACCTCGCGGCGGCCTGGGGCTGGGCCGACCTGGTCGCCGCCGTGCGGCGGGTTGCCAGCGGCCGCGCGGCGCGCATCCTGGCCGTCGGCGCGCCGCTGATCGCGCTCGCGGTGCTGGCGGTGGGTGCCCGGCGGCAGGTGATGACCTGGCGGGACAGCACGGCGCTCTTCATCCGCGCCCTCACGGTCACCCGCGACAACGATTTTATCCTCAACAATTACGGAGATGTGCTGTTCCGCGAGGGGCGCACGGCCGAGGCGCTGGCGGCGTTCCGCGAGGCGGTGCGCATCAACCCGAACTATGCCAAGGCGCGCCACAACTTGGGCGCCGTGCTGGCGGCCGACGGCGCCCTCGGCGAAGCCGCCGAGCACCTCGAGGCCGCGCTGGCGCTCGATCCCTGGTTCCTCGAGGCGCTCACCAAGCTGGCCGACGTTCGGGTGCGGCTGGGGCAGCGTCCCGCGGCGATCGAGCTGTACCGCCGCGCCGTGGCGGTCCGGCCCGACAGTCTCGAAGCCCGCAACAACCTCGGCGTGGTCCTGATGGATGAAGGCCGGCACGACGACGCCCGGCGCCAGTTCCGCGCGGCCCTCGGCCTCGATCCCGGCTCCGCCACCCTGCGCTACAACCTGGCCCTCAACGAGGCCCAGGCTGGCCGGACAGCCGAGGCCATCCGCCAGTACCAGACCGCGCTCCGCCTCTATCCGGCGATTGCCCCGGTCATGCGTCCGTTGCTCGACCGCCTGGCCGCGCGGCCCGACCTCGCCCCCGCCGAGCGCGAGACCGTCGAACTCCTGATGCGGGACTCCCGATTGGGGACAGAGAAATAGTAGTGTCCGGTTCCCTGCCGACGCCCAATACAGGAGGCCGAATCAGAAGGAACCGTAATATGTTCAGGTGCGATGCGGGGATCGGCGCCAGCCGATGGAAAACGGTGGCGCTGAAAATGCCGGGAGGGGAGCCGGAGCCGAATGCGTCAAGAAGCTACGGCTGGGCGTGTCGGGCGTGGGGTCATGACGGCCATAAATCCCGGTATCCCAGTAAATCGGAAGCGCCGGTGCGGACAACGGTTTCTACAGCGTAAAATAAGGCCGGTTTCCCTGTTCTCCCCGCTCATTCGATGGCCACACGGAGCCGACGCCAACAAAAGAGGGCGTCTGAAATATCTGGTCCCGGCCGGGCCTTGGCAAGGCGGTGTTGCGGTCTGTCCTCAGTCGGCCAGGCGCGGCGGACAGCCTCCCGTACGAAGAGTTCCGAGCCGATGACCAAGCCGTCCACCCAGTGACGCA
>CAZEVX010000327.1:0-2417 GCA_964515705.1 uncultured Verrucomicrobiota bacterium
TGCCCTCACCGGGCGTGCTTATCGGTGTCGCTAGGAGTAGCCGCCGAAAACAGCGCCGAACGCAAATGGCACGTCTGGCGGCGCGCGACCTCCGGGCGCCGGCCGTTTCTGGTGTCAAGGGACTGCTGACGCACGACACTACATACCCGAATGTCCTCCGGATGTCCATCACGGAACGCGGGCGCGCGGCCATGGCGGCCAGGGTGGCGATGGTGGGGACAGCGAGCAGGACATTGCGATCTTCCGCGGAGGGACGCTCCCGCGCGTCCGCCGGCGGGCAGCCTGCCCGCTATTGGCGATCCCATGGCGGCCGGCTCTACCTCTCCAAGACGCATGCAGACCGTATGGAGGCGGGATGGCCATGCAGGAGCCCGCCGCTTGGCGGGCGAAGCGATCAGGGGTCGGCCGGCGTTTGTGTCACGCCGGGCGCCGGGATCGGGACGGGCGTCGGCGGGCGGCGCGCGGCCTCGAGGTTGCGGCGGGCCTCGGCGTAGTCGGGGCGCAAGGCCAGGGCGGCCTCGAACTGGCGGGCGGCTTCCGCCGGCCGCCCCTGGCGTTGGAGCGTCAGGCCGAGGTTGTTGCAGGCCTCGGCGTAGCCGGGCTTGAGGCGGAGGGCGGTTTGCAGGTGCGCGGCGGCCTCGTCGAGGTGGCCCTTGCCGAGCAGGGTCACGGCCAGGTTGTTGTGGGCTTCGGCGCTGTCGGGATTCAGGGTCAGGGCCTCGCGGAACTCCCGGATGGCGTCGTCCCGTCGTCCGCGGCGCGCCAGGGCCACGCCGAGGTTGTCGCGCAGGCCGGCGTCCCGCGGCTCGAGCCGCACCGCGGCTTGCAGGTGGGGAATGGCCGCGTCCAGGTTCCCCAGGCGCAGCCAGGCCACCGCCAGGTTCTTACGGGTCTGCACGGAATCCGGGGCCGAGGCCAGCGCCGGCTGCAGCTCGCGGATGGCCTCCTCCGCGCGCCCCTGGCCGAGCAGGGCCGCCCCCAGGTTATTGCGGGCTTCCGGGTAGTCGGCTTTCAGCGCCAGCGCCCGGCGGGATTCCGACAGGGACTCGTCCAGGCGCCCGGCGTCGAAGAGCGCCATGGCCAGGTTGTTATGGGCGACGTAATTGTCGCGCGTCACGGCGGCCGCGCGCCGGAAGAGGGTCTCGGCGTTCGCCCAGTAGCCGAGTTGCCGGTAGGTGAGCGGCACGCAGAACAGCAGGACGGCCGCGGACGCCGCCGCCAGGACGGGGGTCTGGCGGCGCCAGGACCGCGTGGCCGCCACGGCGCCCCAGGCCAGCAGGATATGGATGCCGAGCAGCGGCACGTAGGTGTAGCGGTCGGCCATCGCCTGCTGGCCGACCTGCACCACGCCGATCACCGGCACCAGGGTGCCGAGGTACCAGAACCAGCCGACCGGCAGGTAGGGATGCCGGCGGCGGAGGGCCACGGCGGCGGCGGTGATCCCCAGGAGCAGCAGCCCGGCCAGCAGCACGGATTCCGGGGCGAGGTGCCGGGGAAACGGGTAGAGCACCGCCAGGCGGTCCGGCCAGACGAACTGGCCGAGGTAGCGGACATAGGCCAGGACGGCGTTGCCCAGGCGCAGCGCCAGCGGCGCGGCCTCGAGCCGGACCACGGACCGGGCGCTCTGCTGCACGAGGAAGGTTACGACGCTGGAGGCGGCCGCCAGCGCGAAGAACGGCGCCTTTTCGGCGGCCAGCAGCCACCCGCGACGGTCCCGGAACCGGTTCAGCGGCCAGTAGTCCAGCAGCAGCAGGACGAAGGGCAGGGTTACCAGCATCGGCTTGCTCATCAGGCCCAGGACGAAGGCCGCCAGGGCCAGGCCGTACCACCGGCGCGCGGCGGGGCGCTGCGTCCCGGCGGTCTCCGCGTAGCGCGCGTAGGCCCAGAGGGTCAGCATCCAGAAGACGCCGCTGAGCACGTCCTTGCGCTCGGCGATCCAGGCCACCGATTCCACCCGCAACGGGTGCAGCCCGAAGAGCGCCGCCGCGAAGACGCTCGGGCCGGCGGCCCCGGTCATGCGCCGCAGCACCCAGAACACCAGGGCGGTGTTGAGCGCGTGCAGCAGCACGCTGGTCGCGTGGTGCCCGGCGGGTTTCAGGCCGAAGAGCTGGCAGTCGAGCGCGTGCGAGAGCACCGTGAGCGGGTGCCAGTTGGCGGCCACCGCGCCGCGCCAGGCCCAGCGCAGGGTGCCGGCGGTCAGCCCCGCCTGCACCCGCGGGTTGGCGGTGACGTAGAGGTCGTCGTCGTAGTTCGTCCAGCCATTGCGGACCGCCGGCCAGAATGCGAGCGCCACGGCCGCGACCAGGAGCAGGCCGAGGAGCAGCGTCGCACCAGGGCGGCGCGGAGCGGCTGCCGGCGCCCGCCAATGAAAACATCAACGCCCTGAGCGCCGACAACCGGGCTACGCTGGGCACGCC
>CAZEVX010000328.1:0-2414 GCA_964515705.1 uncultured Verrucomicrobiota bacterium
CTCCGGCATGAACTTCTACCGCGAGCCGATCGAGATGATCAACATCGACGGCAAGATGGCCGTGCTCTACACCCTCAACGGCTACGGCCATTTCTGGGAGGCGCGCCTCAACCGGGACGGGAAAATCGAGTTCAACCGCGTCAACATGGCCGACCGCGGCCAGACGCCCCACTGGCGCTACGTCTTTGGGCCGCACCTCTACGTGCCGCGCAACGAGAGCAGCATCATCTACCGCAATATCTCCGACGCCACCGCCCGCGACGCCTACAAGTTCGGGATCAATGTCGTCGTCCACCTGCTGACCCGCTACCAGCGCGAAATCATGCTGCTGCCGAAGGAACTGCCCGCCGGCCCCGCCGCGGCACCGGCCTCGGCGGCGAAACCGGCGGTCACCGGCGCTCCGCCGGCGAAACCGTGAGGCGAGGGGATCGCAACGGATGAGTATGGATACCCTGCCTAGAGTCAGACCCGACGCCGTGCGCCGGGCTGCGGCGCTCGGTCTGGCCTTGGCCCTGCCGTGGGCGGCTGCCGCGCAGAGCAACGCACCGGCGGCGGCCACCAATTTTGCCGCGGCCGCCGCGGCCAGCGCGCTGGGCGGCAATCTCCTCGCCCACCAGGTCAGCGGGGAGGTCACCGAGCCCCTCGGGAACTACTGGGACGGGGTCGACGCCGGCAACAACCTGCGGGTCCGCACGGCGGTCTCGCCGGTGCTCAATGACGTTGGCAAGATGGTCGACACGCCCATGTCGCCGACCGTCAACGTCGCCGACATGAACGACGACGGCCTCAAAGACCTGGTCGTCAGCGACACCTACGGGTTCCTCTGGATTTTTCCGAACTCCGGCGAACCGGGCAAACCGCGCTTCACGACCGGCGCCTTCATGCCGACGTTCCTGGGGTGGGGGGCCAAGATCCACGTCTGCGACTGGGACGACGACGGCGACTTCGACGTCCTGATCGGCACCTTTTACGGCGACATCGCCGTCCTCGAAAACATCGGCACCAAGCGCGAGCCGCGCTTCGCCCGCCGCATGGGCGTGCCCCGCTACGTCGACCCGCAGTTCGGCATCGACGATCCCAAGGACCGGCTGCCCACCCTGCGCCTCGGCAAACAGACGATGCTGCTGGGCAACTACATGGCCCCCTGGGTCGTCGACTGGAACCAGGACGGCAAGCCCGACCTGATCCTCGGCGAGGGCACCTACTCGGCCAACAGCGTGCGCCTGCTGATCAACGCCGGCGCCCGCAACCGCGCCGTGTTCACCGAGGACCGCGTCTTCTACCTGGCCTACGGCGAGGGCTCCGAGCAGTTGACCCCGGCCATCGTGGACTACAACGGGGACGGCATCAACGACCTGCTGGTTGGCACGCGCACGGGGCAGGTCCGCATGCACAAGGGCACCAAGGCGGCGGTCGAGGGCAAGAACCTCGTGGCCGCCATGCGCGGCACTCTGGCGCCGGCCGTGCTCGAGTTCGAGGGCGTGCTCAAGATCGGCGGCAAGGATGCCTACGACCGCATGTCCAATGTCTTCCCGTGCGACTGGAACGGGGACGACCTCTTCGACCTGGTGCTGGGGCTCTCCGACGGCCGCCTGGCGGTGGCCCTCAACCAGGGATCCAAGACCGTGCCGGCCTTTCCCAAGGTCGAGCCCATCCTGGGCGCGGATACGGAGAAAGACCTGCTGCAGCCGGCCGGCTGGATGAACGGCATCGAGCGGGTGTTCTGGAGCAACTTCTTCGGCGGGTTCGGCAACACGGCGATCCTGTTCACGGCCGAGAAGGAATACATCCCGCGCCCGGGCGCCCCGCCGATCCGGCCGGTCGACGGCCAGTACTTTTTCTTTTTCCGGTACGTCCACGGCTACCCCGGCTGGACCCACAACCGCCTCGCCTGGATTTTGCCGATCAACCGCAGCGACACGGTCCAGCACGTCATCGGCGCGCGGGTGATTTCCCCGCGGCAGACGGTCCCCCTGAAAATCAAGCAGCAGTACGAGCTCTCCTTTTCCTCGATCCTCGAGGGCAAGCCGGTCATGTGGTGCTTCTGGACCCACGAGCTGATGCGGCGCGCCACGGAGGAGGTCGCCGACCAGTTCAAGACCCAGTATGCCTCCGGCATGGTGCCCCCGTCCTTGAGCTGGCAGAAGCGCGCCTTCCGCTTCCGCTGCCCGAGCGAGGTCCAGACGAACTGGAACTACCACTTCTATTTCCGGATGCCGGAAGGGGACGTCAAATTCCTGATGGACGACCTGGAGGTCCGCGAACTCGGCCGCTGATCGGCCGCCGCCCACCCGCCGCCACGCCGTCCCGCCCGGCTCGGACCGTGGCCTTTCCGTGAAGACGCCCTTCGTCCATCTCCATCTCCACACGGCCTACAGCCTGCTCGACGGCGCCTGCCGGATCGAGCCGCTGGT
>CAZEVX010000329.1:0-2397 GCA_964515705.1 uncultured Verrucomicrobiota bacterium
CGGGAGGACGTGGAGGGCGAGGCTTTGCCGAGCCGCAGGCGCACGGTCTGGCGCCAGACTGGGCAACCGGGGCAGGCGCAGCTCCCGCAGTGTTGGGAGCGGCCCTGCGCGGTGTCAAAAGTAGTAGGCCGTATTGACGGACACGTAGATTTGCTGTTCCCAGGCGTCGGCGGCGCGGCGGACGAGACGCTCGTCCTGGATTTCCCAGCCGGAGTCCGTGCCGCGCCCAAACACGTAATTGAGACCGATGTTGAAGGCGGTGCTTGCCGTTTCGCGCCCAACGCTGGCGGTCAGGCCGTAGAGGTCCACATTGTCAGTGGCGACCAGGTCCTCCTCGGCGTCGCGGAGGTTGGGCACGGACGAAAACCCGGTATAGACGCCGGCGCGGACGGGATAGATCTTGCGCACGACATACTCGCCGCCGAGGTTGATGTCCAGGACCGGCTGCCGGACGACGCGCGCGATCAACGGCCGGCCATCGAACGCCCATTCCTGCGCGTGAAAACTCGTCGGCAGGTGGTAGGTCAGGTCCAGGCCGTAGGCGTAGATGCCGGGCCGCTCGCGCCCCAGTCCGAGGGCGATTTTCATGGGCTGGAAGTTGTCGGTCTTGACGTCGTCGGTGTAATAGTAGTTGGGGCCCTCGACGCCGGGGGCGACGACGTGCTCGGTGATTTTGCCATCGTCATAGACGTGGACCGTCGGCGCCTGGAGCGCCAGGCCGCAGCGCCAGGCGCCGCCCGGCTGCCACTGCAGGCCCAGCAGGGCGGCGAGGGAGACGTCGTTGAACTTGCGCGCCCGGGCATACGACTCGTTGAACGAGTCATAAAAGACACTGGTGAAGTCGGTGAACGAGCGGTAAACGGCGAAGCAGGAGGCGCCCAGCGAAAGCGTCGGCGTGAGGGCGTAGCCGGCCGACGGCCCGATCCAGAAGGTCTGGTCGTCAATCGAGTACTGATACAGACGCCGGTTGTGGTCGTAGCCGACGATCTCGCTGTAGACCGAGCGGTCCGGCACCAGGGCGGCGACGGCCAGCGACCAGCGCGGCGAGACCTTGTAGATGCCGCCCATGGACGAGGGGATGGTGACGAACGATCCACTGCGCACGTCGTCGCCCGGGAACAGCCCGCTTTCGACGGTATAGGTTTGGAACCCGTAGAGATTGGCCGAGAGCGACAGGCTATTGGCCATGGCGCCGACCAGGCCGGCGGGGTTGTAATAGCAGGCGTCCACGGAATTGGCCAGGGCCACGGCGGCCCCGCCCATGCCGGCGGCGCGGTCGCCGACGGCATACATCTGGTAGGTGCTGTCCGAGGCTCGGGCGGCCGCGGCCGCAGCCAGCAGGCCTGCCAGAGTCCAGCGGAACGCCCAACGCGGCGCGGTGGTGTTCAGGATCATGCGGGGTCTCCTTTCGGGGTGCGGGACGGATGGGTCTGACGAGTCTTCAGGGCTCGCAACAACAGGTTCATTGCTGTTTTCCGTGGCGACGCCTAGCGGCAACGATGAGTACGCCCTGTGAGGGCACCGGGCCTACAACGCAGCACGCCCGGTGAGGGCACCGGGCCTACAACGACCGTTGGGCGCACCGGGGTTGGCATCCGGCGGTGTTCTGTAGTTGCGTCAGGACTGGAAAACAGCACGTGGTGCAATATCCAGGAACGATGAAAGTTAGCGTGACGAACATGACGGGCGGGGTTGGCGGGTTCTTGTTTCCCGCGCGGGACTGCGGCTGGGCCGGCGGCGGCGGCAAGGCGGCCGTGATCGGCGGCACGAACCCGGGACAGGCCGGTCAGGCATCCAGGCAGCTTGGCACGGGTGCCGGGGCGGACCATGGCATCCCTGCTGCGCGCGGCGCGTCGGCGGGCGGTCTGCATGGCCGTAGTATCGCCCGGCGCGCCGCGCGAGGCAATGGAAATATCGGGCGTGTCAAGCCAAGCGCGGGATGGACGGATACCGCAGCCTGGACGCCCGTGTCAGAGGCCCAGCAGCCAGGCCAGCAGGAGAAAGACCGCCAGGGCCGCGCCCAGCAGCAACCAGAACCGGCGGCGCGCCGGCCGGCCGCCGGCAGAGCATCCGAACTCGCGCCGCACAGCGTCGTCGTGCGCCCATGCGCTGTCGGGAAGATCGAGACCGTCGTAAACCGAGGCCGACGCGTTCCAGCCGGCGTGCTCGTCCGCGCCGCAGGCCGGGCAGGCGCGCGCCTTGCGGGGCACGTCCGCCCCGCACACGGGGCAGGTTTCGGGCGAGCCGGAGCGGTCTGGAGGCGTCACGCCGTGGCGTCCTGGCTTGATGGGGACGCGTTGCCGGGCCAGCCGAGCGAACGGTTGTCGACCCTCATTTTAGCTCCCCAAAACCGCGGGAGTTGCGCCTGCCCCTGTTGCCCAGTCAGGCGCCAGACCG
>CAZEVX010000330.1:0-2392 GCA_964515705.1 uncultured Verrucomicrobiota bacterium
CTACGCGCACGGGCGCGGGGTGGTGCATCGCGACATCAAGCCGGCCAACGTGCTGCTGGACGCCGCGGGCAATGCGCGGGTGGCGGACTTCGGGCTGGCGAAAGCCGTCGGGGAAGATTTTATTCAACGCCAGATCCACGTCAGCATCGCGCGGAGCCTGGGGAACAGTCCGACGCTGGCCGCCCCCGGGGGCGGCCGCGCGCCCGCGACCGCCGACGCGCTACTGGGGACCTACGATTACATGGCGCCCGAGCAGCGCGGGGAGTTGCCGGGCGTGGAGGTGAGCGCGGCGACGGACATCTACGCCTTCGGGGTGATGCTCTACCGGCTGCTGACCGGCCGGCGGCCGACGGGCATGGCGGAGCCGCCGAGTGCGCTGGCGCCGGGGCTGTCGCGGGGCTGGGATGCCATCGCGCGGCGTTGCCTGGAACATGCGCCGGCGGACCGGTATGCGACGGCGGACGAGTTGTGCCGGGCGGTGGCCGGGGTGCCGGCGGGAGGGTGGCGGTGGGGGCGGGTGGTCGGCGTCGCGGCCTGTGCCCTGGCGCTGGCGGTGTCCTATGTGTCGTATAGGGTTTGTCGCGCGCCGAGCGGCGGTCGCGGCGCCCCCGCCGCGGCGGCCGTTCCGTCCGACGTTCAGGACCCGTATCGCCGCGCGCAGGAGGCGCTGGAGAGCGGCGACCTACGGCAGGCGGGGACCCTGGCGCATGCCGTGTCGGCCCGACATCCCGCGGCCGCCGCGCGTCTTTTCCGGGCGATCGAGGCGCGGGTGGACGAGCAGGAACTGCTGCGGCGCTATGGGGAAGCCTCCGTGGCGCGCGATCGCATCGCGCGCGAGGTGACGGACCGTCCCCCATCCCTCGCACCGCGGCTGGACCGGCTGGAAGCCTCCTGGCGCGCCGCCGAAGCGGCGCGGACCGGCCGCCAGTGGGGAACCGCCTGGACGGAATACGTACAGGTGTTGATCCTGGCTGACGACCTCGCGGCGGATCAGGCGCGGCACGCGCACGCCCTGGCCGTGAAAAGCCGCGCCCAGGCGGCGCGGCAGGCGGCCGGATGGGCCTCCAATCTGGCGGTCGCCGCCTGGCAGCAGGGCGCCATCCGGAATGCGGCGGCCGCGCGCTGTTTCGAGGACGGCCGGTTTGACGACGCCGCGCGCGGGTGGGAAGAATCGGCGGCGGCCTTCGAGGCCGCGGGCCGGCTGGTTGGCGATCTCTCGGCCAACGAGGACGGGCCGTTTCAATCGCCGGTCCTGCGCCTGGCGCGGCGGCTGCCGCGCGACACCTGGCTGCTGGGCGTGCTGAATGCCAAACGGACCATGGATGTCCCCTGGCTGAGCCGCGCGCTGATCCAGATTTGGACGTTGCTGGCCAAAGACCAAACGAAGCTCGGAGCGCTCCTCGAGACCTTCCGGCGCGAGACGGCCGCGGACCCGTTTCGAGACATCACCCAGGTCATGGTGGCGGTGGGCCTGGAACCGCAAACCCGCAACGCGCGCGTGGTGGTCATTGCCGCGGCGCCCATATCGGCCGAACCGGCCCTGTCCTGGATGGCGTCCCTGGAAACGCAGCCGCCGGACTCCACGCAGCGGGTGGACGCCTACACGGTCGGGTATTGGGACGAGATCGGCGTCGCCGTGGCGGACGGCGAAGGGCTGGCCGTCGGCAGCCGGTCGTTCGTGGACGACCTGCTGCGGGGAACGGACGAGGCCGCCCTCTTCCAGCGGAACGAGGCGTTGCGGATGGCTATGCTGGGAGCCGCCAAGGACGGCCTGGCCTGGGTGGCGCTCGACGTGCCGGATGTGCTCAAGAGCGAGATGCGCGACGCGATGGACCGTCATCCGGCGGAGACCGGCGCGCCCCTGTTTCCGAGCGTCCGCGCGATCCTCGACTGCGCGAGCCTCTCCGGCGAGATCGCCGGCCGGCCCGACGCGCTGGCCGTATCCCTGCGCGGATACGGGCTGAGTCCGGCGGACGCCCCATCCCTCGCGGCCCGAATCCGCGGCGGCCAGGAACAGGCCGTCCCGTGGATTCGCGCCGCCGGTATGCCGGCGGGCATCCAGGCGTTTCTGCTCGATGTTCTGGGAAGGATGACGGTGACCGCCGCGGCCGATACGCTGTCCCTGAAGACGGAGATCGCGGAGCGCGCGCTGACCGACGTGGTGTTCGTTCAGATCGCGGAGTCCGCCGACGCCAACCGCTGCGTCAACCATCTGCGCCAGATCGAAACCGCCAAGGACCAGTATGCGCTGGAACAGGGGTTGACGAACGGATGGCAGTGGGCCAGTGAGCAGCAGGCCGTGGCGGATTTGGCGCCGTATCTGCGGGTGTTTCCCACATGCCCCAGCGCGGCGCCGCGCGCCGCCGGCGAGGGCCGGTTCCGCTGCGACTAT
>CAZEVX010000331.1:0-2358 GCA_964515705.1 uncultured Verrucomicrobiota bacterium
GGATCGCGCCTGGAGTGACCGCGGACAAGCGCAACTCCCGCAAATCGGGGCGGCCCGGAATGCCGTTGACACGCGCGGGGCCACGCGCCACACTCTGGGCGCCGCCGCAGCACGGCGGTCGCAACCCTCCATGGGAGCACGACATGAGGCGAGTCCTGTCAGGCGGAGCCCGGCGCGGCGCGCGCTGGGCGGCAGTTGGTGGATTGGCCCTGGCGCTGGTTGTCCCGGCGCCGGCCCTGGAGTTCTTGAAGACGGAGCGCTATGCGCTGCCGGCGGGCGAGTCGGCCGCCTCCGATCTCTGGGTCGCCGCCCAGCGGATTGATATCGCCGGCACGGCGGCCGACGACCTGTTCCTGCTGGCGACGGCGGAGTCGTTCTTCGCTCCCGACGGCAGCAATGGGGTGATCCGGATTGACGGGGTGTGTTCGAACGACGTCTGGGCGCTGGCTGCGGCGGTCGAGATGCGCGGCGAGATCGGCGACCATGCCCGTCTGGCCGGCCGGATCGTGACCCTGGAGGGATCCGTGCGCAACGGCGCGATCCTCGCCGGCACGGCCGTGCATGTGGCCACAGGGGCGGTGCTCGGCGCCGACGCCTGGCTGCTCGGCGAGACGGTCACCATGGCCGGACGCGTGGACGGTGCGCTGCGGATGACCGGCCAGAATGTGACACTGGCCGGAACCTGCGACGGGGACGTCACGATCGAGGCGCAGGATCTCGTGGTGCTGCCCGGCACCCGCGTGGCCGGCGACTTGCGCTATCGCGCGCCCAAGGAACTCGCCCTGGACCAGACCGTGAGCGTCGGCGGCGCCGTAGTGCGCCTGCCGGAATCGGCGCCCAGCCCCGGCGGCCGCGGCGGCGGGGTCTCGACCTTCCTGGTGCAAGCCTGGCTGTATCTCGGGGCGCTGATCGTCGGCGTGGTGTTTTTCCGGCTGTTCCCGCGGGCCGGGCGGCCGGCGTCCGGCCGGCTGCTGGTCAGCTTCTGGAAGTGCCTGTTCGCCGGGTTCGCGGCGTTGGCGCTGGGGCCGTTCGTCTGCCTGGCGGCGGCCGCCTCGCTGGTCGGCCTGCCGTTCGCGATGCTGCTGGCCGTGTGCCTGATGGTGGCGGTCTATCTCAGCAAGATCGTGATGGGATTGTACCTCGGCCATGTGATCCTGCGCGGGCGCGGCGGCGCCGGCATCGTGATCCCGCTGGCGGTGGGCCTGCTGCCGCTCTACGCCGGCGTTCAGGCCGGACTGCTGGGCGCGGCGGTTTGGATCACGGTGGCCTGCGCCGGCACCGGCAGCCTGCTGCTGGGACTGCTCGAACGCCCGGCGCCCGCGTCCAGCCGGCCCCCCGAGACGACGGCCGCGCCGGGTGTCGACGGCCCGCCCGCCTAACCCCGGCTTACGGCTGCGGCCCGGAGTCCGATGCTTGCGCGGGCGCATCCGCCCGCGTCAGAAGGGTCAGGCTCGCGGTCGGCCGGCCGGCCAGGGCCAGCGTCCAGCACAGGCGCGGCGCGGCATTCGTGACGGCGGCGCCCGGGGGCGGGACCAGGGGGCGCACGTCCACCAGCACCGTCCCGTTCGTGGTGCGCCGCCCGGCGGCCGGCCAGTCCATGTCCGGCAGGCGGCTCGCGACGCGCGCCGGCCCGATCGCCAGGCGCAAGGCCGGCAGGTCCTGCGCCGCGCGTTCGAGGCGCAGGGCGGTGGCCTGCGTGTCCAGCACGGCGGCGGCGATCAGCGCGATCACCACCAGGGCGACCAGGACCTCGAGGAGCGTGAAGCCGGCGTTCATGGCGGCGGCCCGAACAATCAATCGGAACTCGACAGATCGGCGGCGTCCCCCTGTCCGCCCGGCTCGCCGTCGCTGCCGTACGACAGCACCTCGTACGGTTCGTTGGAACGGCCCGGCGCGAGGTACAGGTACGGGCGGCGCCAGGGATCGGGCGGCAGACGGCGGCTATCGAGGTAGCCGTCTTCCGGGTAGGCGTCGGGAATCGGCGGCACGGTCGGCTTGAGGCACAGGGCTTCGAGCCCCTGTTGCTGGGTCGGGTACCGGCTTTGCTCGAGGCGGTAGAGTTGCAGCGCGCTCTTGAAGGTCTTGATCTGGAGCCGCGCCGCCGTTACCTTGGCCTCGGCCGGATGCCGCAGCACGCCGATGCCGACAATGCCCGCCAGGATCGAGATGATCAGAACGACCACCAGGATTTCGATCAGCGTGAATCCCGCGCGCGGCCGGCCGGCGCGGCGTCGGGTCGAGGGGGGAACGGGCACGACCATGGAAACCTCTCTGGTTGTGCCAGGATATAGCACGGCCGGATTCCGCTTGTCACGCCGAATCGGGCGGCCCCGATGCCGACATCCTGCCGGTCGAGGA
>CAZEVX010000332.1:0-2342 GCA_964515705.1 uncultured Verrucomicrobiota bacterium
CGCCGCCCACGGTTGCGCCTCAACTCCCGGCTGATCGTGCAAGCCGCCCTCCCCAACCGCCGAGCAATCTCCCGTACCCCGCATCCTTCTCGACTCCAACGGTAGATGTGTCTACGCTCTTCCTAGGTCACGCGCCTGTAGGCCATGTCGCTCCTCTGGTTTTGCAACCGAAGAGCCTACCGGGCCGAGCGACTTTTTCAACACGTCAGGTGTTGCGCTGGCCGCTCGCGCGCGCGGGGCCTTTTATGGTCTTCCGCATAGACATTGCCTCACGGCATGTCAAAACATATTTTGCGGCGTTGGCAGTTGACCGGCTCCGCGGATTTCAGTATGGATGGCGTTCGACGGAAGCCGCTCTTTCGGGAAGCACGGCATGAAGATCGCGGTCCTGATCGGCGATGGGATGGGCGATTACCCGATCGCGGCGCTTGGCGGACGGACCCCGCTGCAGGCGGCCGCCATTCCGAACCTGCGCGCCGTGGCGGCGGCCGGCGCGGTGCGCCAGGTATTGACCGTCCCGCCCGGCATGCCGCCCGGCAGCGACGTGGCCAACCTGAGCATCATGGGGTTCGACCCGGCCGCCTGCTACACCGGCCGCGCGCCGATCGAGGCCGCCGGCGCCGGGCTGGCGATGACGGCCGAGGATGTCGCCTTCCGCTGCAACCTGATCACCGTGGCCGACGGCCTGATCCAGGACCATTCCGCCGGGCACATTTCCACCGAGGAGGCCCGGCCGCTGGTCGAGGCGCTCGGTCGGCGTCTGGGCGGCGCCGGCCGGCGGTTCTCGGTCAGCGCCGGCTATCGCCATTTACTGCTCTGGGCGAGCGGTCCGCTCGACTTGCAGACGACCCCGCCGCACGACGTCCTCGGCCAGCCCGTGGCGCGGCATCTGCCGCGCGGGCCGCGCAGCGCCGAGTTGCTGGACTTGATGGACGCCTCGAAGGCGATCCTGGCGGATCATCCCGCCACGGCGGCGCGCGCGCGGGCGGGCCAACGGGTGCCGACGCAGATTTGGCTCTGGGGTCAGGGCCGGCGCACGGTGTTGCCGCCGTTCCGCGAGCGGTTCGGGCTGGCCGGAGCGGTGATCTCGGCCGTGGACCTCGTGCGGGGGATCGGCCGGCTGGCGGGCCTCGAGGCCGTGCGCGTGCCGGGGGCCACGGGGTTTCTGGACACGAACTACGCCGGCAAGGTGGCGGCGGCGCGCGCGGTGCTGGCGGCGCAGGACTTTGTGTTCGTGCACGTCGAGGCGCCGGACGAGTGCGGGCATCTCGGGGATTGGAAGCTGAAACTCGACGCCATCGAGGCGTTCGACCGCGAAATTGTCGGGCCGCTCTTCCGGCACCTGCAGGAGCGCGGCCGGCCGTACCGGCTGATCGTCGGCACGGACCACCGCACGCCGGTCAGCGTGCGCAACCACACGGCCGAGCCGGTGCCCATGGCGGTGCTGGACGGCCCGGTGCCGGCGGCCTTGTCGGGGGCGGCCGCGGGCGCCTACGACGAGACGGCCAACGCCGGGATGCCGCCGGAAATGGCGCATGCCTGGCTCGGACGCCTGCTGGCGGCGCCGCACGGCGCCGGGAGATAATGCCGGGCCAGGCCCCGGCGGAACGACAGGAGCGCGCCATGCAACGAATCGTCGCGGTGGTGATCCTTGGGACGGCGCTACTGGGCGCGCCGGGCAGTTCGGCCGTGGCGCAGGACCTGCGCGAGACGACCCGCCGCCAGGAAAGCATGCTGCTGTTGCAGGAAGACTTGGCGCGCGTCAAAGGGCGCCTGGAAAGTCTCGACCTGGAGTACCAGCGGCTGGTGCGGACGGTCGATGCGTTGCAGGCCGCAGCGCGCGCGGCGCCGGAGGCGGCCGATCCGCGCGAGGCGCGGATCGGCGACCTCGAACGCCGCCTGAACGCGCTCGAGGCCGGGCGTGCCAAGGACCGCCAGGCGATCGTGGACCAGATCAGCGCCAAGATGGCCGACCTGATCGCCGGCGCCGGAGGCGGCCGCCCATCCGGCGGCGCCAAAGCACGCGCCGGCAACGGCGCCGTCGGCTTCGAGCACACCGTCCGGGAGGGGGAAACCCTCGGGACGATTGCCGCCGCCTACAAGGTCAAGCTAGAGGCCGTCGCCGAGGCCAACACCCTCAAGAGCCCCTACGTGCTGCGCCCCGGCCAGGTGCTGTTCATCCCGCGGCCGTAAGCGGCCCGTTCCCCGCCCCGCGCCGCTGCCCTGGCCACACGGGCGTCCCCCGCCAGGCCTCAGAAGGTGTGACATCATTAATCTGGACGCCGCGTGCGGGCACGCGGCCTACAGTTTTCCAGACGGTTCGCCTCTTGTTGTAGGCCCGG
>CAZEVX010000333.1:0-2330 GCA_964515705.1 uncultured Verrucomicrobiota bacterium
GCCATGGGCCAGTTGGTGTGGGCCGCGGCGAATAATTGCTGCCAGCCGCGGCGCACGCCGGGGACCAGTTTGTCGCGGGTAGTGGCGTAGGTGGGCTGGAACCCGGCATAATCGCTGCCGAGTTCGACGCCGTAGGCCTGGATGCCGTAGAGTCCGTAACTGGAATCGACGCGGTCGCCGTTAACCGTGTATTCGAATTCAGGGCCGCTGACAAAGGTATAAGCAGAATTATCCTCGTTGGTACAGACACGGGCGACCTCGGTGCCGAGCGCCTTGAAGGGATCGGGCGCGGGCATGCCGACGTTGTAGTCGCCGTAGGGGCCGTAGTAGACGCCCATGTAGCTGTGGAGGCTGTAGGTGAAGGCCGGCCGTACCTGTTGCAGCAGCGCATCGTAGGCCTGGATTTCTGGCTCGGAAGCGGGGCGGGGACCGCGGTAATCGTAATCGCTGGCAGTCGGACTGGAGCCTTCGTTGTCGCTCCCCCAGAAAAAGGCAGAGTTGCGGTTGAGATCCACGCCGTCGCTGGCATGGGTCAGCGCGCCGTCGCGGTTGTTGTCGCGGCCGTTCTTGCGCCAGTTGGAGTTGATGTGGTCACAGGCGTAGCGGCCGTCCGGATTGAGGCACGGGATGACGTAGATCTCCAGGCCGTCCACCCAGGAAGCGAAAGCGGCATTGTTGGTGTAGCCGTGGAGCAGCTGCCAGATGATGTCGAGCGCGACCTCGGGGCCGGCGTATTCGCGAGCATGGATGCCGGCATCGATCACCACCCGCGGCTCGGGCTCTTCCCGCGCGACGTTGTCGGAGATCTTGAGCGCCCAGATGGCCCGGCCCCAGTGGGTAGCCCCGATCTGGATGCGCCGGGCCAGCGCAGGAAAATTGGTTTCGAACTGATGCAGGAGGGCAGCAATTGCCTCCTCGTCATGGTAACCGTTGGTGATGTTGATGGCGGTGGCACCGGGCGCGGGCGCGGGGGCGCAGAATTTGGGCAGAAAGTCGGCGTACCCGCGCACGGAGCCGAAGGTCCGGAGCGTCGTTGCGCGCCGGCGTTGGAGGCGTTGGACCTGCTGGAGAGTGCCGACCAGCACGGGGAAGGGCACGCCTTCCAGGCCGGGGCCTTCGTCAAAAAGCTGGCCGTTGAGACGCCACTGCACGTGGTCGCGGCCGGTGCGGACCTGAACCGGCGGTAGGGGATCAGGGGAGAAATACACGCGGGGTTCTTCCGGTGCCGTGGCGGCAAACGTGAGGTTAGCGGACAGCAACAGGACGGATGCCGACAGCCATTTCATGGGGGCAGGGTGCGCCAGGCGGGGGCGAAAGTCAAGAAACGCGCCGGTGGAGGAAGAAGGCGGCGCAGGGGCCTTCGGGGGAGACCATGGGCGCGCCGAGGGGATGGTCGGGCGTGCAGCGCGTGCCGAAGTGGGGACAGTCGGATGGCTGCAGTTTGCCGAGCAGGACGTCCGCCGCAGGGCATTCCGGCATAGTATAGTATTTGCAACTTGTATACTCGGGCGGGAAGCGTTGGGCCGCGTCATGGGCGGCATATTCCGGGCGCAGGGAAAGCCCGCTCATGGGCACGACGCCCAGGCCGCGCCATTCGCGGTCGGCCACCTGGAAGACGGCGTCCAGGATGCGCTGCGCTTCCGGATTGCCTTGCGGATGCGCGATGCGCGGGTAGGCGTTGACCATCTCGGCCTTGCCGGCTTCCAAAAGCCGCAGGACGTCGAGGACGCCGAGGAGGATGTCGGCCGGCTCGAAGCCGGTGATGGCGATGGGGCGTCCGAGTTCGTGCACGACGACGACATAGGGGTCGGAGCCGGTGACGGCGCAGACATGGCCGGCGGCGAGGAAGGCGTCGGGCGCGGTTTCGGGATCGGCGCAGATGGCGCGCAGGATGGGAGGCACGAGAAACTGCGAGACGAGGAGCGAGACATTGCCAAGGCCGCGCTCTCGGGCCAGGTAGGCCAGCATGGCGTTGGCGGGGGCGGTGGTCTCGAAGCCGATGGCGAGATGAACGACCTGCCGATCGGGATGCTGCGCGGCAAAGTCCAGCGCCTGGAGAGGGGAGGTGACCATGCGGACATCGGCGCCGCAGGCCTTGGCGGCAAAGAGGTCGCCTTGGGTGGCAGACGGCACGCGCAGGAGGTCGCCGAAGGTGGGGACGATGGTGCCCGGCCGCCGGGCGATGGTAATGGCGTGGTCGAGGTAGGCGGCCGGCGTGACGCAGACGGGGCAGCCTGGGCCATGGAGCAACTGGACGTGCGCGGGCAGGAGCGTGTCGAGCGCGTGGCGCAGGATGGCGTGGGTCTGGCCGCCGCAGACTTCCATGATCC
>CAZEVX010000334.1:0-2330 GCA_964515705.1 uncultured Verrucomicrobiota bacterium
CCTCGCTCTAGTGCCCGACGCACTTCGCCCTGGTGTTGGAGATAGATGCTAGGTGCTAAGTCAATATCCTGTCTGTTGAATCGCTGGCGCGCCCATTCTACCGAGGTCATCTCCCACGGCTGCTTGGCCGTCTCCCCCAACCGCTGCTGCCCCGCCGCTTCCTGGCGCGCCCGCTCGTCCTCGGCGCGCATTCTCGCCACGTCCTCCGGCGCGGCCTGCCGCTCGGTCATTATCTCCGGCGCGGCCTCGGTCACGGGTCGGGTCAGTCCGGCGCGGTCCAGCGTGGCGCGTCCCGCCTCGCCCATCGGCAGGCCGGACTGCGCGGCGACGGGCTTGGGCGCTTTGGCCGCCTGCGGGCGAAGGAGAGTCTCCGCCTGCGGGCGCACCGGCTCCGGCGCGGCGGGCTGGGCGGGGCGGGCGAATTGCTCCGCCAAGTCGGGATACAGTGCTAGCACATTGGCGGGAACGGGGTCGCCTCGCTCTAGCGCACCGCGCACTTCAACTCTGTGCTGTGCGCCATAGGAACCCGCTGCGACGATATTGGGGTTGTTGAGTTCCTGACGCGCCCATTCCAGCGGGGTCATCTCCCAGGCTTGCTTGGCGGGCGGCTTGGCCTGTTCCAGCGCGCGGATGTAGTTCAGCGCCACGACATCGGTAAAGGTCTGCCCCTTGCCCGTCGGCGGCTTGATGGTGATGCTCGCGCCCTTGTCCGTGACCACCCCACCGGCGGCCAGCAGCTCGTCCACGCGGCTCTTGATGGTCTTGCCGCTGGTGTAGCGGTGCTCCTCGGCCCATCGCGTCGCCTCCGCCAGGTCGGGGTTCGTCTGGATGCCTGGCGGACGCCGCACGAAAGACGACTCCTCGGCGGCGGGGGCGGGACGAGCAGGTGCGGGCTGCGGCGCCGGCGCGTATCCCTCGCGCTCTCCGCGTGTGGTCGGCAGGAGCTTGGCTTCCACGCTGTCATAGGCGCGGTAGAACTCTGCCGAGGTGATCTCCGGCTTGAGGGCGCGGTCTATGATGAACTGGTCCCACGCCCTGGTACGGTTCATCCCTCGCGCCTTGTAGTCGGCGGCCAGGGCATAGGGGCTGGTCTCGCTGGGGTCAAGCCGGTTCACCGCCTGGGCGCGGCGCTGCTGCTCTTGCGTATCGCGCTGTTCGCGTGCGGCTTTCTCGCGGTCTATCTCTTCCTGGCCGATACGCAGAGCTTCCGGTTCTATGGTCGCCATCTCGGCGCGTAGGGCGTTCATTCGCTCTATCATGCGGTCGCGCTCGGCCCTCACCTCTCGGGTGGGTGGCTGCTTGCCGCTTATGCCGTAGTCGCGCTCTAGTTGCGCCAGCTCTCGCTTGATTGCCAACAATCGCTCCCAAGCGTTGGGTTGCGTTACCGGCTCTACCGGCTTGGCCTCCACCGGCGCTTGCGCCTGCGGCTGGGCGGCGCGCCTATCCATCTCAGCGCTTATCTCGCCCTGGCGAGCGAACGCCTCATCCCACTCGGCCCCCTGTGTAGCCGGATTGTCCATGCGGGCGGTGAGCCGCGCCGCCTCGTCGCTCAGGTCGGCGTCGCTCCACTCGGAGAGGGGGCGGTCGGAGCCGATGGTCAGCGCGCCGGTCTCGTCCGCCATGAATCGGTCCATGGCCGACGGCTGTTGACTGCCAAAGCCGTGCTTCTCTAGCCAGGGGTCTACGTGCTCCCGCCAGTAGTCCAGGTTGCCGTAGACCTTAGTTTCTCCGGGGTGGAGTTGGTTGTATATCTCGATCCCCCGACTGCGGCGCATCGCCGCCGCCTGGTCGAACCCCTGGTAGTCGGGGGCTACGAATACCCACTTGTGGTGGTAGATGTAGGGGTTGGTGGTGCGCCCGCGCAGCGGGGTCACGGTGCCGTCGGCGCTCACCCGCACCTGGCTCCCCAACGTCGGCTCGGGCGCGGTGTCAAAATCGGGCGAACTGGTAAAGGTGATGGCCCCGGTCTTGTGATCGTAGGCCACCACGTCATAGCTGGTGCCCTCCGGCAGGCGCGCCTTGGCCTGCTCGATGCCGGGGATGACGCTTTCGGACGAGCGGTGGACGTAGAGCTTGCCGCCGATCTCCTTGCCCACGCCGCCCCTGGGCCGACGTATGGTCAGAGGCATGGCGCTGCGCCCTAGGCCCTGCTCGACATGCTGGCGTTCCGGGTCCGCCGCCAACAGCGCGCCGATGGCCGACCGCTTGGGTTCCATCGCGTAGATGGGCGCGGACGACGTACCGCCGACGCGCCGCACGTTCTCAAAGTACTCGCCCAGCAGCGCCTCAAACTGCTGGTTGGACAGGCCCATCTTGCGCGGCTCGGCGGG
>CAZEVX010000335.1:0-2305 GCA_964515705.1 uncultured Verrucomicrobiota bacterium
CGCGCCGTCCTGGGCCGCCCGCGCCACGCCCCGCCGCCACTCGCGTTCGGCCGCCTCGGCTCCGTCGTAGTCGGTGTAGGGCTTGCGCGCGTGCCGCTTGAGGCGCGCCAAGGCCCGCGCCGCCACCGCGTCGCCGTACTCGGTGAGGAGCCACGCCGGCGCCAGCGCCAGCGGCCCCGGCTTGAGCGTCAGGTCCAGCGTCGCGATGTAGGCAGCGCCGGCCACCGGCGCCGAGTCGAACGCCAGGTACTGCGCGCCCGCTGCGTCCAGCGCCAGCCGCGGCGCGTTGGCCACCACCCAGGGACACGCCTGCACGCCGTCGACCAGGACGTTGCCCAGGTCCACGACCCGCGCGCCATAGATAGCCGCGTCCAGCGCGACGGCGCTTGCATCCGCCTCGGCCTCGATCTCGATCCGCGTGCGCCAGACGCGCGAACGGTCGCAGAACTCCCGCGCCGCCCGCTCCAGCTCGGCGAGCTTGTCGGCCCCGGAGCATCCCGCCAGGTCGCTGGCCAGCTCCGGCAGCAGGTCCGAGACGTGCGCGATCGCCGCGACGCTCATAGCGCCCCCAGTCCGGCCGTCACGGCCGCCTCAAGCTGTTCGAGCGTCGCGCCCTGCTCGGCCGCCGCCGCCTCGTCGGCCGGGCGCAGCACCCGCACCGCGTGCGCCGCCGCCGCCGCCGCCAGGATGGTATCCCAGCCATCGGCCAGCGAGACCGTGTCGTCCGTGGAGGTCGGCGCCGCCGGCAGGCTGGCCACGCGGACCGCGCCGGCATGGAACGCCTGCGGATGCAGCGCCCACAGCCGCGCGCGCGCCGCCACGACGCACGCCAGCCAGTCCGCGGCCGAAAACGGATCGAGCTCCGCCGCGTGCTCCCGCGCGAACCACTTGGCCTTGGCAATCACGTCCGCAACCGTCATACATGCCTTTCCGTCCGGGACCGCGCCCGGGCCCGCCTACGCTTCGGCGTCGTCCGCGGCCCGCCCGGCACTCGCCAGGATCGCCGCCTTGGTGATGTTGTTCCCGTCCTCGAGATACTTGAGGAACTCCGCGCGCGTCGCCTCCTTCACGATCTGGTAGGGACGCCGCCTGATCACGCCCGCCTCGCGGTACGAGATGCTCGACCGGCGCACCGGCGCGAACACGCGCTGCACGGCGCCGTCGGCCACGTTGAGATAGCGCTGGGGCAGCGGCACCTGCGTCTCGCGCCGGATGGTGATGCCGTCGCCGTTGTGGCGCAGCTCGATGTTCTCCGCGTCGCGCGCATCGTTGCGCGCCGAGAAGACCACCCAGAAATACTTTTCGGCCTGCGCCTCCGCCGCCACCGCCGCTTTCGAGCCCTCGGCCTTGGCCTGGGCCTGCCGCTGCAGCGTCAGCGCATGCTGCTCGATCAGCCAGCCGCCGTCGCGCTGCACCACGCCCCAGACCTTGGGGTCCAGCTCCAGTTCCGCCAGCGCCTTGCGGGCCGCGTCCTCGCTGGCCCAGGGTTTGCCGTTGCGCTGCACCTTCGTTTGTTCGTCGCTCATGTGCGCCTGATCCTTTCCGTGTGTGAAGACAGGCCGCTCGCCGGCGACTCACATCCAGCCGCGCGCCGCACCCCGGCGCGCCGCATCCCTACCGGTCCGCCACCAGCGAGAACGCCGTGCTGGCCAGGTTGGCATAGGTCACGTCCGTGATCTCGATGCCCGCCGGCATGACGGTCCCCACCGGCGCCGCCACCCAGTCCCACGCGCAGCCCACGTGGATGACCGTGCCCGACGGCACCGCCTGGTCGAGGGTCACCTCGTTGGCCGCGTCGCCGTCGTTGGTCAAGGCCGCGATGTGCGCCTCGTAGGTCTTGCCGTTGCTGGCCGCCTGGATCACGACCGTGCTCCCCACGCCGCAGGCCGCGGTGTCCAGCCCGGCGTCGAAGCTGCCGGTCCGGTTGGCCGCGCTCCCGAGCGTCCACTTCGTAATCGCGCCGCGCAGGTTGCCCCGGTAGGCCGCCACGGCGTTGCGCTCGATCTGGTTGGCCAGCGTGGCCGCCGTCACGGTGTCGCCGCCCAGGTAGGGCTTGATCCCGGCCGTGTCGGCCAGGCCGACGAACGTGGTCGCGTTGGAGCGCACCAGCCCGCCGTTGCGCGCCAGCGCGGCCCGCAGCATGTTCGCGTCCCATCGCGTCTCGAAGGCGGTCGCGACGGCCGCCCCCAGGCGCAGGATGCGCACCTCGCTGGGCACGAAGCCCAGCCCGATCTTCATGGCGCCCGTCCCGAGCCCCATGTAAATGCCTCTGATCTGTTCCATCGTTTCTTCCTCGTTTTCGATT
>CAZEVX010000336.1:0-2277 GCA_964515705.1 uncultured Verrucomicrobiota bacterium
GCCGCCGCGCGGCGCCACCCGCCGCCCGCCCGCGCCGGCGCCGCGGCCGCCAGCGCCAGCGCCGCCAGCACCGCCGCCATCCGGCCCCGCCGGGAACCTGACTGCATGTCGGGTTGCTCCGGGTTCATGGCTTGCATCACATGCTGTCCGTTACCATAGGGTGGGGACCGGCGCCGCGCAAGCAAAACCGACAGCAAAACCGGCGGCCCGCCCGCCCCCCTCGGTCAGAACGGGCGCCATAATAGTATCGGACGCCGCGTGAGGCTTGCCCGCCTCAGGTGGGGCGCGCGGCCTACAGCGACCCGGTGGATTTCGGTAGGCCCGGCCGTGCCTTAGGCGAACGTCACAAGCCTGGATGCCTCCCGCAGGCGCGTCCCGCGCAGGCCCAGGCCCGCGAGGTCGGTCAGCCGGCCGGCGCGCCGGCGCTCGAGCAGGCGGGCGACGGTCAGCGGGCCGAGCCCCGGCACCCGCAGCAGCGCCTCGCGGTCGGCCTGGTTGACGTGGACCGGGAAAAACTCCGGGTGGCGGTCGGCCCAGAGGCGCTTGGGATCGCGGTCGAGCGGCAGGTTGCCGCCGGGCCCGAACAGGATGTCCGCCTCGCGGAACCCGTACTTGCGGATCAAAAAATCCGCCTGGTAGAGCCGGTGCTCGCGCCGCAGGCGGTCGTCCGGCCGGGCGGCGCCGGCGGCCTCGCCGGGAAGCCCGGCGGCGCCCTGCCCGGCCTGGTAAGCCGAGAAGTAGACTCGGTCCAGGCCCAGCCGCCGGTAGAGCCCGAAGACGTAGCGCACGATCTCGGTGTCGGTCTCATCGGAGGCGCCGACGACGAACTGCGTCGTGGTCCGCACGCGGGCATAGCGCTCGCCAGGGCGTGTCAGGCGCGACACGAGCCGCAGCGGGCGGATGATGTCTTCCAGGAAGCGCTTGCGGCTCGAGAGTTTCGCGCAGTGGGCCGCGCCGGGCGTCTCGATGTTCAGCGAGACGGCGCTCGCCAGCCCGACCGCTGCCTCGACCGCCGCGTCCGAGGCGCCGGGAATCAGTTTCAAATGGATATAACCCCGGAAGCCGTGCCGCCGCCGCAGCCGCGCGGCCACGGCGATCAATTGCGCCATGGTGGCGTCCGGCGTGCCGGCAACGCCCGAGCTGAGAAACAGCCCGAAAATGTCGCGGCGCGCCAGATAGTCCATGAAGACCCGCGCCGTTTCGTCGGGCGTCAGCGCACAGCGGCGCGCGTTGCTTCCGCTGCGCAGCGGACAGTACCGGCAGTCGTTGACGCAGGCGTTCGAGAGCAGGGTTTTGAGCAGGATCGAGCGGCCGCCGTTCGGCAGCGTCACGGGATACAGCCAGTTCCCGTCCGTCCCGCGCCGGCGGTGCTCCTGCTCGAGCGTGCCGCAGGCACAGGCCAGGTCGTAGCGCGAGTCGTTCGAGAGCACCCGCAACTTGTCCAGCGTGTCCATGACCGCCGTTTTTCCCGGCCGAAACTATAGCGTATCCGGGACCGCTTGTCAGGCCCGGAGCGCGGGCGTCCCGCCCGCCCCCGCCGGAGCGCGGGCGTCCCGCCCGCCCCCGCCGGAGCGCGGGCGTCCCGCCCGCCCCCGCCGGAGCGCGGGCGTCCCGCCCGCTTCCATGTACTGACGATGAACATCCCGTGGCGCAGCCTTGCGGCGCCGGCCGGAACGGCTATACTGTCCCCGGTGGCGGAGCGCGGGGCCGGGACGGCCGGCGGGCGCCCAGACGCCCCGGGAGCCGGTCCCATGAATGCCCTCTTTGTGGCGGCAAAGGACGTCGCGGACTTCATGGCGACGCGCCGCTGGAAGTTCTGCGTCATCGGCGGCCTGGCGGTCCAGCGCTGGGGGGAACCGCGCCTGACCCGGGATGCGGATTTGACGCTCCTGACAGGATTTGGGGACGAGGAACGTTTCGCCGATGCCCTCTTGGGTCGGTTTCAGGGCCGGCGCCCCGATGCGCGCGCATTTGCCCTGTTGAACCGCGTGCTGTTGCTGCGTGCATCGAACGGCGCGGACGTGTCCTTCGGCGCGCTGGCGTTCGAGGTCAGCATGCTCCGTCGGGCCACGCCGTTTGCCTTTCATGCCGGCCTCGTGCTGCCGACGTGTTCGGCCGAAGACTTGTTTGTGATGAAGGCGTTTGCCGGCCGGCCGCAAGACTGGCTGGATGCCCAGGGCATTGTCGTCCGGCAGGGGAAATCCCTGAACCGGGCCTATATCACTTGAATTTTGCACAACTATGCTGATTTTCCGGTCCTGACTCGATCTTGCTTCT
>CAZEVX010000337.1:0-2259 GCA_964515705.1 uncultured Verrucomicrobiota bacterium
TTTCTCCATGGCGGCGTCGTAGAGGTCGAGGATGGCGGCGGCGGCGGCGTCGAGGATGTCGCGGTCGGGCGGCAGGACGGAGGGGTCGGCGGGCTGGGTGACGGAGGCGAGGAGGATGAAGAGGCGCTGGACGTCAGGGCCTTGGTTGCGGGCGAGGAAGGCGCGGCCTTTGCCGCCGGGGTCGCCGCGGCGGGCGCCTTTACTCAGGACCACGAAGAGGTTTGGGAAGTCGGCGGGGACGTGGCCTTCGGCGGGGGTGCCTTTGAGGCCGATGGCGAGCCGCTTGACGGGACGGCCGGTGACGGCGGAGGGGCGGCCGGAGGGTCGGACGGTGCCGCCGTGGTAGCGCAGGGCGATGCCGGTGTGGGGGACGCGGATGTGGGCTTCGCTGTCGGCGGAGTCGCGGATGACGGAGTCGGCGGCCTGCAGGTAGTAGTTGAGGCGCTGGCCGGGGCGGTGGCGGGAGTGCGAGAGGGTGATGAAGTTCTGGCGGACGACGTCGGCACCGGCTTCGGCGGCGGCGGCGGAGCAGGCGGCGGGCGTGAGGGAGGCGGCGACGCGCTCGAGGGCGGCGCGGATGTTGTCGTCGGCCAGGTTGACTTCAAGCACCAGCATGGTTTAAGATTCCTTTTGTCTCCGCATGGACCGGCCGGCGGGAGCCGCGCAACGCTTAGGGCGTCAGGGTCCGGGCGGGGATTTTTTTGTTTCCGTACATTGTGATCAGCGTGAGGCGGGGGTCTTTTTGTCCGGCCGTGATCCGGAAGCAGGCTGTCTTGCCGGAGTCGGAGACGAACGTCACGGCGTCGCCCCGCCAGTTGCCTTTCTCTTGATCCGTGGAGGCGCGCCAAGCGCCGCGGCCTGAAACGAGGGAGGGCAGGTCTTTGATGTCGCCGGGGGTGATCTCGGGATGCTTGAGCGCGTGGCGGGCTTCGTCGGCGGAAAGGTGGAAGGCCGCTTCCGGGCGGAGCGGCTTGCCGGTGGCGGCCTCGATCGCGCGGCGGCCGTCGGCAGAGGGGAACCCGAAGGCGGCGGAGGCTTTGGCTCCGTCCTGGGCCGCGGCCACAATTTGGGCGGCGGTGTCGGCGGGCGGGGCTACGGCGACGCGGGGCAGGCCGTCGCGGCCGGCGTAGACGCGGGCGCGGCCGTTGAAGGAATCGGCCCAGGCTTTGACGAGGCGGGGGTCCATGCCGGAGGCGGAAGATGAGGTGACGTTGCCGTCCATGGGGTCGCGGGCGGGCTGCAGGAGTTTCTTGGCCAGGCCGTCGTCGGCCAGCAGGCCGAGCTCGCGGCAGCGGCGGCGGCCGACATTGCGCACGCGCATGGAGCTATTGTAGTCGAAGGGCGGGAAGGGCGAGCCGAAGCGGCTGATCGCGGACCATATCGGGTCGTTCTTGAGGGCGAAGAAACCGATGAGCGAAGGGGTGGCGGAGGTGAGGGGGCCGAGGGCGGCGCGGGCGGCGTCCCAGCGGGCGGCCCAGTTGCGGGGGACTTTGGGCGCGCCGGCGCGGAACATCTCTTGGCCGGGGAAGGCGTCGAGGATGGCGGGGTCTTGGTCTTGGCGCCACTTGGCGTAGGACGAGGCTCGCTGCATCTGGTGGGAGACGACGAGGGAGGTGCGGGCGTCGGAGGAGAGATCGGTGAGGGAGCCTTTGCCTTCAGAGGCGGGGGCGTAGCCGAGCTTGCGCAGGCGGAGCTTCATGAGGCCGCGGGCCTGGGCGGCGGACATGCCGCCTTCGAGGGCGCGGGCGAGGTCGGATTGGGTTTCGGAGATCAGGCCGGCGTAGACGTTGCGGGCGGAGAAGAGGGAGGCGTCGCGCAAGGCGCGGGGGATATGCGCGGAGATCTCGGCGGCAGAGAGGTCTGTCGCGACGGGGAGCAACTTGCGGATGTAGGCGGATGAAAGCATGGCGGGAAATCAGTGTGGGTTATAAGGGGGCCGCCCCCGCGGCCGGCGCGGGGGCGGCCGGGGTCACCGGGTTATGACGCCGATGGTGTAAACGGCGGCGTTGGTGGAGTCCTGCGTGACGGTGACGCGCACCGACCGCGCGCGGTAGGGCGCTGTGTTGGTGGTGTCACCGATGACGTACTGGCGCAGGGGGTAGACCACGCTGCCCGCGCCTGCCAGCACGGTGACGGCGGCGCCGAGCGAGCGCGTGACGCCGAGATCGGCGGCAGCGAAGCTAAGCGTGCCGGTGGCGCCGCCGCCGTTGCTGTAGACGATGGCGTCGATAGCAGGGGCGGCCCAGCCCGCGCTGCGGT
>CAZEVX010000338.1:0-2254 GCA_964515705.1 uncultured Verrucomicrobiota bacterium
CCGTGCACGGATCGCGCCGGGAGTGACCGCGGACAAGCGCAACTCCCGCAAATCGTGGGGCCGGCCCATGATTGGCGCGTAAGCCACGGCCTGACCGGCGGCACGGTCTACGCGAACCGCCGCTAGCCGGAAACCCGCGCCAATCATGAGGATCACGCTTCGCGTGATCGGGAGGACGGCCAACGTGTTGACTGTGCATGCGAAAACAAACCAGGGTTCTACGCTGTTTTCAGCGGCTCCTCCAAGCGACACCGATGAGTACGCCCGGTGTGGGCACCGGGCCTACAAAGGTATCCAGGATGAGCACGCCCGGTGTGGGCACCGGGCCTACAAAGGCACAGGGGCATCCGTCAGCGGGTTTCTGTAGGCCGCGTGCCCCACCTGAGGCGGGCAAGCCTCACGCGGCGTTACTTGATGTGGTTGACTCTCTTGCTTGGCCACCAAAAACAGCGAGGAACCCAAACCAGGGATGTGCTGACGCGCGAATGTAGGTGCCGGCCGATCGTCGCTCGTCCGCACCTCTCCTGATCCCTTGAGGCGCTGGAAAGACGTCCTCCCACAGACGGCCACGCCGGAGCGTGGCCCGCCGACCGACATGGAACGGGCCCCGACGGCAGGCCGCGTGCCTCCATGCGGCGCCCGAGGGACTTGGCTCACGTGGTCCGAGGCGTTTCCCGGGTCCGGCGGTCCGCGCCGCGCGCGCCGGCCGCGCGCAGCGCGGCGATGGCCGGCCCCATGTCGCTGATCTTCAGCCCCTGCATCAGCCGGTCGGCGTCCTCCGGCGCCAGCAGGCGCGCGTACAGCGCGCGGTGGCGCGCGACCAGGTCGTCCGTTTCCGCCGCCATGCGCTCCATCTCGGCGAGCAGCGCGGTCGCGCGGGCCTGGAGACGCTCGGCGTCCGGCGCCGGGCGCGTGCTCCCGGCCGCCCGCGCCGTGACGGCGAACAGCATTGCGAAGCCGGGCTCCTGGTCGAGCGGCGGCATCTCCACGGCCGCCACCGGCGCCGCCGGCCGCGGGTTGTTCCAGGAACATAGATACATGCCGAACCGGCCGCCGAGCCCCTTGTTGCCGACCCAGGCCAGCAGGCCGCCCTCGAGCACGCCGCGGGGGCGGGCGCGCATCCCGAACGACCAGTCGCGCAGGTTTTGCTCCACGACCAGCGGCAGGTCGTCGGCCGTGCCGTCGTCGAACCGCATGCGCAACAACCCGTCCGTCGCGCCGGGTTTTCCCCAGGCGCCCGCCACCAGGAAAAACAGCGCGTCGCAGGCCTGCCCGACGGGAATGCGGACCGGCCGGCCGTGCGTCGCGCCCATGAACGAGGCGCGGCCGCCCACGCACACGGCGCACCGCCCGCCCTGCGCGGCGGGATCGGCCACTTGGAACGGGATCCCGTGGACCTGGTGGCGGCCGGGGGCGGGCTCGAAGATCCCGGATCGCCGCCACATGACGCCATCCCAGTTGAGGACCGGCGAGAGGTCGACAGGCCGGTCGTCGCCCGCGCCCAGCTCGAGGCGCGCCAGCAGCCCGACGCCTTCCTGGAGCGCCGTGTCGCGGCGCGCCATCTCGAGCCGCACGGCGGCCAGCTCGGCATAGGCGGCGCCATACAGGCCCGGCGCCGCGGCCGACCCTGCGCGCAGCGCGCGCGCGGCCTGGTCGAGGATGCCCGTGAGGTCGGGGGGCGGCACGAGATCATAGCCCCGCGCATCGGCCTGCGCCCGTTCCAGGGCGCGGGTAGCCCGCGGCAAGGCGCTGCCGGTCCCGAGCGTGCAACGGACGAACCGCTCGAACACGGCGTCCTCGTCGGCCTCGTCGCCATTCCAGGCATAGGCCGCGCCGGCCGCGATGCCGTGGAGCGCGTTGGGAATCGGCAGGTAGCCTTCCCAGGTCGTGTTCATCCACCCCAAGGTCCCCGCCTTGCGGGCGGCCTGGCAAAACAGGCGGTTGTTGGTGATCGGCCCGCGGAATCCGCCCGTGACCGACGTGCTCGCCAGGACCTCGAAGCCCTGGTCCTGGAAATACCGCAGGTAGGGGAACGGCTCGAACGGGGCGCGGCCGTCCGTGCTCTTGAAATACTTCCCAAATACCCGGGCGTATCGCTCGGGAATCTGCTGCTCGTCGCCTGGCCGGAACTCGCCCGCGCCCCACACGTACAGACGCTCGCCCCGGGCGACGGCGCCGCTGGAATAGTTCCAGTCGCCAAACACGACCTCGCGCGGCAGCCGGCCGATCGCCTCGGGATGCGTCAGGATCATGT
>CAZEVX010000339.1:0-2234 GCA_964515705.1 uncultured Verrucomicrobiota bacterium
CTGACCCACGACAGTTTCTACGTCGGCGAGGACGGCCCGACCCACGAGCCGGTCGAACACACCATGGCCCTGCGGCTCCTGCCGCAGATGACCGTCATCCGGCCGTCCGACCCCACCGAAACCGGCGCCGCCTGGGTGGCCGCGCTCAAGAACCTCGCCGGGCCGACCGCCATCCTGCTCACCCGCCACAATGTCCCGGTGATCGACCGTTCCCAGTTCCCCAAGGCGTCAAAACTCGAACAGGGCGCCTATGTCCTCTGGCAGAGCGCGCCGGGCCGCCCGGCCCTAATCCTGATCGCCTCGGGATCGGAAGTCCAACTGGCGCTCGACGCCGCCCGCGAACTGGCCAAGGACGGCGCCGTGCGCGTGCGCGTCGTGAGCATGCCGTCCTGGGAACTCTTCGAACGTCAGCCGGAAGCCTATCGTAAGTCCGTGCTGCCGCCGTACTGCCGCCGGCGGCTGGCGATCGAGGCGGGCGTGACGCTGGGTTGGGAGAAATATGTCGGCCCCGCGGGGCGCATCCTTGGCCTGAACCGTTACGGGGCCTCGGCGCCCTACGCGCGGCTGGCCAAGGAATACGGGTTCACCCCCGAGAACGTCGTCCGCATCGCCCGCGAACTGCTGACCTGAACCGCCGGGCGCCGCCCGCCGGCCCTCCCGGCGCCCGCCGCCCGCCGCCCCCCATGGCGCGCCTCCTCATCACCGGCCGGCGCCGTCTCGGCGGCACCTTCCAGCCCGCCGGCAACAAGAACGCCGTCTTGCCAATGCTGGCGGCGTGCCTGCTCACCGACGAACCCATCGAGTTGCGTAACGTTCCGCGGATCGAGGACGTCGCCACGATGCTGGCGATCCTCGCCGAACTCGGCGTGACGGTCGCCCGCCAGGACCGGACCGTGCGCCTCTGCGCGCGGGGCGTCCGCCGGCGACGCCTGCCGCGCGCCCTCTGCCACCAGGTGCGCTCCTCGATCCTCTTCGCCGGACCGCTGGCCGCGCGGCATGGGCGCGCCGTGATCTACCCGCCCGGGGGCGACGTCATCGGCCGGCGTCGGCTCGATACGCACCTCGCCGGCCTGCGCGCCCTGGGCATCGCGGTCGGCGGGACCGATCCTTTCACCTTCCGCCGCGAGACCCTGCGCGGGGCCGAGATCCTGCTCGACGAGGCCAGCGTCACGGCCACCGAAAACCTGCTGATGGCCGCCGCGCTGGCCCCCGGCCGCACCACGCTTTCCAACGCCGCCTGCGAGCCGCACGTCCAGGACCTCGGCGCCCTGCTCGTCAACATGGGCGCGCACATCGAGGGGCTAGGCACCAACCGGATCGTCATCGAGGGCGTCCCCGCGCTCGGCGGCGCCGTCCACGAGGTCTTGCCCGATCACATCGAGATCGGTAGTTTCCTCGCCGCCGCCGCCGTCACCGGCGGAGACCTGGTCGTGCCCGCCGTGCCCGATACGGTGCTCGAACCGATCCTGCGCCCCTTCCGCGTCCTGGGTCTGACCTTCGCCGCCGAAAACGGCGGCCTGCGGCTCCAGCCCCGGCGCCGACCGCGCGTCCGCGCCGAACCCGGCGTCGCCGTGCCGACGGTCGCCGACGGTCCCTGGCCGAGTTTCCCATCGGACTTGATGAGCGTCGCCCTGGTCGCCGCCACCCAGGTGCAGGGCACGGTGCTGTTCTTCGAAAAAATGTTCGAGAGCCGCATGTATTTCGTGGATCGCCTGCTCGACATGGGCGCCCGGCTGGTGCCCTGCGACCCCCACCGCGTGGTCGTCATCGGCCCTTCGAACCTGCACGCCATCCCCGTCCACAGCCCCGATATCCGCGCCGGCATGGCCCTGCTGATCGCCGCCCTCTGCGCCCGCGGCACGACTGCCATCGCCAACGCCGAGGTCATCGACCGCGGCTACGAACGCATCGAGGAGCGCCTGCGCGCCCTCGGCGCCGACATCGCCCGTGAGCCGTAACGCCGGAGCTTCTCCGACAGCAAGGGCCCGGACACGCCGCCCCGCCGAGACGAACCCATGCCGCGGACAGGCCCAGCAGGCCCTCGCGCCCAGCGCATGCCAAGCTTCGGCTTGACAAGCACGGACGGGTTCCGCCATAGTGCCGACGCCGACCTTGGAACGCCCGGCAGACCTCCGTCCGGCGCCCGGGAAAGCTCGACGGGCCGTTAACTCAGCGGGAGAGTGCGATCCTCACACGGTCGAAGTCACAGGTTCAAATCCTGTACGGCCCACCAT
>CAZEVX010000340.1:0-2233 GCA_964515705.1 uncultured Verrucomicrobiota bacterium
AACGGCTCAGCGCAGCTTCGCCCTCCACGGGGAGTCGTCAAGGAGCGCATGCACGATGACCGACGGGAGGACGTGGAGGGCGAGGCTTTGCCGAGCCGCAGGCGCACGGTCTGGCGCCTGACGGGGCAACAGGGGAAGGCGCAACTCCCGCAGTGTTGGGTTGCCGGCGAGGCCTTGCTAATGTCCTGCGCTGGCGGTACGATGCTGCCATTGCAGGAGGTTTACGGATGACCCCCCGGCGCTGGATTCTCGACCTCGGAATGCATGCGGGCAAAGACACGGAATTCTACCTGCGCAAGGGGTTCGACGTCGTGGCCGTCGAGGCCAATCCCGCACTGGTCGCCGGCGTGCGAACACGCCTGGCCCGGTATGTGGAGGCGGGACGCCTGGCAATCCATGCAGTCGCCATCGCCGAGCGCGAGGGCGCGGTGGAGTTCTACGTCAACGACACCCACGACACCTGGGGCACGGCCTCGCCGCGGTTCGCGGCGCGCAACCGGCGGCTGGGCACCGGCCATACCGCGATCCGCGTGCCCGGCACAACGCTCGCCCGGATCCTGGGGGACGGTCCCGGCCCATATTACCTCAAGATTGACGTGGAGGGCGCGGACACGCTCTGCCTGCGGCAACTCCTGCCGCTCGCCGTCCGGCCGCCGTACCTCTCGGTGGAAGTCGCCCTGACGTCCTTCGAGGAGGGCTTCGAACAGTTGGCGCTCCTCTGGCAACTGGGCTACCGGGCGTTCCAGATCGTCAACCAGGCGCTGCTGCCGCGGGTGCGCTGCCCCACCCCGCCCCGGGAAGGCGCCTACGTGGACGCCCGCTTCGATTCCCAGTGCAGCGGCCTGTTCGGCGAAGAACTGCCGGGCCGCTGGATGGGCATCGAGGAGACGCTTCGGGGCTATCGCCGGGTGCTGATCGAGCAGCGCTGGTTCGGCGCCGGCGGCCGGCTCTATCGGACGCCGGCGCACCGGCTCTACGAGGCGCTCCGGCAAAAACCCGCCGGCTGGTACGATGTCCATGCCCGGCGGGGAGTGCACGCGGCCTGCGCCGCGACCGCCGGTGACACCGTCGCACGCCAAGACTGAGGCGGCACTCGGGCCCGGGAGGGGGGCATGCTTCAGGCGCTTTCGGCCGCCAGGATTTGGCGCACGATATCCACCCCCACCCGGCGGCTCCAGGCGCCGGCGACCTGGCGGAAAAGCGGGCCGGGCCTGCCGGATCCGACGGGGATGCCGTTGAACTTCGTGCAGGGGGCGATGCAATAGGGCGTGGTCGTGAGCCAGGCTTCGTCGGCGTTGATGACATCGTAGGGTTGCAAGTCCTTTTCGACCCATCCCCAGCGCTTGCGGGCGGCGATCTCGCGCACCGTCACGAGGCTGATGCCCTCGAGGATGTTGCGGCTGACCGGCGAAAACACCGTGCGCCCCTTGACCACCAGGAAGTTTGATCCGGCGCACTCCGTGACGTTCCCGGCCAGGTCGAGCAGCAGCGTGATCGCTTTCGGGTCGGCCAGGTGGGTCTGCTGGTCGGCCAGCCACCACTGCAGCCGCGAGCGGTTTTTCGTCTTGGGATCAATGCACTCGGGCGGGATATGGCGGATCGCCGGGGTGATGCAATGGGCGCCCTCGACGAAGAGGTGCCGCCAGGCCTGGAAGGGCATCGGAAAGGAATGAATGCAGACCGTCGGGGTCAGGCGGGCGCCGCCGGCGGCGCTGCCGGCGTAGATGCGGTTTTCTCCCGGAGTGACGAAGTGCACAATGCCCAGTTCGCCGCCGCGCGGGAGCAGGCGTCCATTAGCGGCAATCAGTTCGCGGGTGCGGGCGATCATGGCGGCCGGGGACAGCGGCAGGGCAATGCCGGCGTACTTGCAGGATCGGTAGAGGCGCGCCACATGGTCCTCGAGGCGGAACGGCCGCTGGCGGAAGGTGCGCGTCATTTCGGTCAGCGTGGCGCCGAGCACGATGCCAAGGTCGTAGATATTGAGCTTGGCGCGGGAAGCGGGCAGGAAGCGGTCGTTGAGAAACACCTGGGGGTCGTTCATGGCGGGGCTCCCGGTGGGGTAGTCGCAGGCGGTCGAGTTCGGCGCTAAACGCCAGCAGCAAATCATCCACAACTGCATATTGGAAAGCAAGCCATTATCGTCGCCCCCGATTTGCGGGAGTTGCGCTTGTCCGCGGGCACTCCCGGCGCGATCCGTGCACGGGAACGGCTCAGCGCCGCTTCGCCCTCCACG
>CAZEVX010000341.1:0-2176 GCA_964515705.1 uncultured Verrucomicrobiota bacterium
GCGCGCCTGGGCGAGACGCCGATGCTGGCCTTCCTGCTCTCTCCGACGGAGATCGCCGGCCGGCTGTTTGCGTCGTTCCCGGACGCGCTCGACGAGGCCGCCTGCGCGGAGGCGGAGCGGTTTTTCCAAAAAATGCTGGCCGCCGGCGTGGCGCTGGGGCCGACGCTCTACTGCGACGATCCGGAAGGGACGATGCCGCGCTGGTGGGAGATCGGGAAACATGCAGCCGGCTGGAAGCGGATCAATGAGCGATTGGGCAAGTATTTTTCGGGCATCTTTCTCTCGATCGAGACCAACGAACGCGCGGTGAGTCGCCAGGCGATCGAGGACGCCATGGCCGTGATGCGGACTTGCTTTCCCGGGCTGGTTGCCGGGACGCACCTGAACTGGCGCGCTACCGGCCGATACGGCTGGAACAGCGGCGCGAGCGCGCCGCGCAACTGCGATCTGATCCTGGCGGAAGCGTTCTGGGCGATCGAGGTGGAGCGCGAGGGCGAGGGCGATCGCCAGGGCGTGAGCGGCTTGCGCGCCTGGATCGGCCAAATGGAATCCGGCGGCGTGGACAAGAACGCGGTGGTGTTGCACGAGTTCAACCTGCGGCCGGCCGGCGCGATCGCGGCGCAGCAGCGCGACGCGGGCCGCGCGGCGGGCTGGCGTGGCGTGGGGGGGTAGGCCGGAGGACGGACGCCGGAGGCCGGACACCAGACGCCAGAGGGCAGACGCCGGACGCCAGACGAAGAATTGAACCACGAAGGGCACGAAGGACACGAAGTGGACGCGAACCCGATCATCGAGGGGTTGAAGACGGTCGCCGGGATGGTGACTGGCGTCTTCGATTTCCTGGGCAAGGGGCGCTTGGACCAGACCAAGGCCGCCGAGCTCTACTACGGGCTGAACCAGAAGCTGCGCGAGCTGGAGACGCATGCCTGGCAACTGCAACTGGCGCTGACGGAGAAGCTGATGGCCCAGGCGCCCTGGCGCGCGCCACTGGCGCTGGCCTCGGGCGGTGCGCTGATCGCGGTCTGCGCGTTCAACCTGGTGGCGCGCTCGGTCGGCTGGGCGGACTACGCGGTTGACCCGCTGGCGCCGGAGGTGTTGCTGCTGGTCGGCCTCTTCCTGTTCGTGGCGGCCGGCGACGTGGAGCTGCTTAAGCAGTGGGTGGCGAGAATCGTGGAATGGAAGGCGAAGCGAAACCAGGCGAAGGAGGACAAGCGGACATGAGCGGAACCACGATCGGAATGCTGATCCGGCAGGCGATGCTGGTCATTGGCGCCTGGATCGCCGGGAAGTCGAACGGGATCGTCACGAACGCGGAAATCGAGTCGTTCGTCGGGGCGGCGGTGGTGATCGGCGCGCTGGTCTGGCGCTGGATCGAGGCGTACCGGGCGGCACACAAGAGCACCTGATCCATGAACGCTGGGATCAAGGCCCTCGAGGACGCGCTGACGATCCGGGCGCTCCAGCGGCGCGAGCTCGAGTCCGAGGCCTGGCGGAACGACCCGCAACGGCTGGTGGACCTGGACCGCCAGATCGCGGAGCTCGAGGCGGCGCTCGAGACGCTGAGGAAGGAGACGCCCACGCCATGAGGGATGTTCCGTGGGCCAGGAGTGGATCGAGCGACCGGGCCATGAATCCGAGGCCAATCGGCGCCGCCGGAGCAACCGGCCAGGGCTTTTGCCCGATGGATTGCGCGCGGTCGGAATCCCGGCCGCTCGATTCCGCCTTCGCGGCGCGCTACGGCGCCGCTGCGGCGCGACGAAGGTCCGCATTCGCGGAGGGGCGATGCTGAGCGAGCACGTGAGTTCGGCGCTGGCGCTCACGCCGCTGGTGCTCGGGCAGTTCCTCCCGAGCGTCTCGAGCGGAGAGCTGGGGCAGTGGATCGTGGTGGCGGCGGCGGTGGCGATCATCGCCAACCAGGGCGCGGCGCTCTGGAAAACGCTCGCCGGCGGCCTCAAGGAGCAGCCCCCGCCCGCGGAGACCTACATGACCAAGACGCTCTGCGTGGCGCAGCACGCGGGGCTCGAACGGCGGATGGAAAGCGGCTCGAACCGGATGAGCGGACTCGAGGGCAGCATCAAGGAGTTGCGCCAGGAGTTCAAGGCGGACATGCGCGGCATGCACGACCGCACCAATGCGATCCTGGCGGGGGTGGCCCGCCTCGAGGGGCGCATCGAGC
>CAZEVX010000342.1:0-2154 GCA_964515705.1 uncultured Verrucomicrobiota bacterium
AGGCCTTCAAGCAAGACATGGCCGTCTGGCTGGAGGGCGCCGCCAGCCGCACGCCGGGGTCGGCGGGCAACCAGGCCGTCGAGGCGCGCGTGGCGCAGCGCTTCGCCGCGAGCGGCCTGCCGCACGGGGCGCTCGAGTTCATGGCCCCGGCCTTCCTGCCGGGGGAGACGGTGCTGATCCCGTCGAACGGGGCGCCGGTGCGGATCCACCCCCTGCACCCGACCCTGGTCCGGCCGGGCAACTTCGAGCGGCGCGAGTTCGAGGCCGCGCTGGTTTATCTCGGCCGCGCCACGCCCGCGGCGCTGGAGGCCGCGCGCGGCATCCCCCTGGACGGCGCCCTGGCGCTGCTCGATTTCGAGTGCGGCATCGAATGGCTGCAACTCTTGCGCTTCGGCATCCAGGGGTTCGTGTTCATCGAGCCGGAGGCCTACACCGCCTACGACGCCCATGGCAAGGTGTACACCTCCGAGGTTCGCGTGCCCCGCTTCCTCGTGCCGGCCGCCGAGGGCGCGGCCCTGCGCGCGGCCGCCCGCGCCGGACCGCTGCGGGTGCGCGTCCGCGCCGAGCCGTCGCGCTGGGAAAACCGCGTGCTGCGCAGCCCCTGGGTATTGGTGCCCGGGACCGACCCGGACCTGAAACAGGAGGCCGCCATCCTGACGGCGCCCCTGGACAGCAACGGGGTGGTCCCCGGCCTGGCCGAAGGCGCCCAGTCCGGCGCCAACCTCGTGCTGCTGATGCGCCTGTTCGAGCGCTTCCGCCGCACGCCGCCGGCGCGCTCGGTGCTGCTGATGGCCGTCAACGCCCACACCCAGAACTACCGGGGCGAACGCATGCTGGCCTGGCACCTCTTCGCCCGCGCCACGGAGAGCGTCCGCGATCAACTGCTCGCCGAGCGCCGCCTGGCCGAGCTGTACGTGCGCCACTACGGCGGCCTGGACCTGGCGCGCGTCCGCCCGGAAGACGAGGCGCTCCTGATCCGCTGGCGCTCCCTGGCGGATAACTCCATCGGCCGCAACGTCAGCGTCAAGCAGCCGCTGATCACGATGGCCAAGCGCGACGTCAACCGCTGCAAGAACGAGCGGCTCGAGATTCTCCAGGCCGCCCTGCCGGACGCCGAGCGCCGGGCGCGGCTGGAGGCGCTGGCGGCGCGCCAGGCCAGCCACGTCCGCGTGCTGGCGCTCTTCAACAAGGTGGGATTCAAGACGGTCTTGAGCGGCCTCTCGCCCGCCGAGCGCGGCCTGCTGCGCGGCTACGTCGACGCCGTGATCGCCGCCAACCAGACGAACCTCGCGCTCAACCAGCGCGACCTCGACCTGGACCTGCGGAACGAAGGGTTGCGCGAGACCCTGCGGCGGTACCAGACGCCCTTCGTGCTGCACCTCGACCTCAACTGGCAGACCCCCCAGGTGGCCTTCGCCGGCGGCGAGGCGCGCTGGAGCGCGCGCTGGGGCGCCAACGCCGCCCGCCTGGCCGAGACCCTCGACGCCGTCCGATCGGGCGCCCGCACCAACCTGTTCGTGGACGCCATGACCATGCGCGGCGGACTCCCCGAGTGGTACTACTTCATGAACTTCCCGGGCTCCGCCCTCCGCGAGGAGCAGCCCGCCCTGACCTTCAAGGCTGCCGGCGAGATTCCCTATTTCGCCCTGCGCACCCCCTTCGCCGGCAACGGGCGCGTCTTTCGTCCCGACGACACGATTGCGATGCTGCCCGACGAGGGCCTCGGCGACGCCAGCGCCTTCGTCGAGACCTACCTGCCGGCCCTGCTCGACGACCGCTCCATCACCGCCCCCTCGGAACTCGGCCCGTCGCCCCTGCGCGCCAAGTTCCAGTTTCAGGCCATCCGGGTCAAGACCTATAAGTTCGACGAGCTGGCGGCCACCGTCTTGCCGGACATCCCCGTGCCCGAGTCCCTGGTGGTCATGCGCCCGCGCGACCCCGCGGCGCTGCTCTCCCCGCTGTTGGCGGACGGCTTCTCGCGCGACGTGGTCCTGGCCGACTTCGCCCTGACCGACCCGCGGGCCTCGACCTTTTTCTACGGCCGCATCCAGTCGCTCAACGCCCCCGTCACGATCGGCGCCTTCCACCTCGATCCGGCGTTCACGCGCGTCGACCACGCCGTCGACGCCGGCGAGGTCTACCCCGCCTACTCCA
>CAZEVX010000343.1:0-1911 GCA_964515705.1 uncultured Verrucomicrobiota bacterium
TTCCCGTGCACGGATCGCGCCTGAAGTGACCGCGGACAAGCGCAACTCCCGCAAAACGGGGTGGCAAGGAAACAGTTGACAACCGTTTTGCGCCTCCGCAGTATCCACACCAACCGCGCGGATGCGGCGCTGCATTTCTGAATGACAGGAGACCACATGTGACCCTCCGCACCCGCATTGCGCCGTCGCCGACCGGCTCGCCGCACATCGGCACGGCCTACGTGGCGCTGTTCAACTACGCCCTGGCCCGGCGGCACGGCGGCCGGTTCATCCTGCGGATCGAGGACACCGACCAGGCGCGTTCGACCCGCGAGTCCGAGCAGGCGATTCTCGAGGCCTTGCGCTGGACCGGCCTCGCCTGGGACGAGGGCCCGGACGTCGGCGGGCCGTTCGGCCCTTATCGGCAAAGCGAACGCTCGGCGCTCTACCGCGAACACGTCGGGCAGCTGGTAAACACCGGGGCGGCCTATCCCTGCTTCTGCACTCCGGACCGCCTGGCCGCGTTGCGCCGCGAACAGGCCGCCGCCCGGGACGGCGTTCTCGGGTACGACGGCCGTTGCGCGGCGCTCGATCCCACCGAGGCGCGGCGGCGGGCCGCGGGCGGCGAGCCGCACGTCATTCGCCTGCGCGTGCCGACCGGCGGCGACTGTCTGATGCGCGACGAGTTGCGCGGCGACATCCGGGTTCCCTGGTCCAAGGTGGACCACCAGGTCCTGCTCAAGGCCGACGGGTTTCCCACCTACCACCTCGCCAACGTCGTGGACGACCACCTCATGCAGATCACCCACGTCCTGCGGGGCGAGGAGTGGATCAGCTCCCTGCCCAAGCACCTGCTGCTCTACCAGGCCTTCGGCTGGACACCGCCGGTCTTTTTGCACCTGCCGCTGCTGCGCAACCCCGACACCTCCAAGCTGTCCAAGCGCCGGAACCCGGTCAGCCTGCTCTACTACCGGCGCGCCGGCATCTTGCCGGAAGCGCTGATCAACTACCTGGGATTGTTGGCCTACAGCTTCGAGGACGGCCGCGAGACCTTTACCCTCGACGAGCTGGCGGCGGCCTTCGACCCGCGGCGTCTCAGCACCGGCGGCCCGATCTTCGATTTCCAGAAATTGCAGGCCTTCAACGGGCGCTGCCTGCGCCGCCTGGCGCCCGACGCCCTTGGCGAGCGGCTGCGGGACTGGGGCCTGAACGACGCCGCCTGGCAGCGCATCGTGCCGCTGGCGCAACCGCGCCTGAACCAGCTCTCCGACCTCGTGCCGCTGGCGGCCTTCCTGTTTGCCGACCGGCCGGCCTACGCCCCGGCCGCCCTGCTGGCCGGCGGGCCCGAGGGGGACCGCCTCGTACGCTGGCTGCGGATTCTCCAATGGGAAATGGAACGGACGGTTGGATGGACGGCCGACGGTCTGAAAACCCTGTGCGCGCGGGTGGCCGAGACGGAGGGGGTCAAGCTCAAGCAACTGCTGCCGCCGTTGTTTGTGGCGATCTCGGGCTCGGCCGTGTCCCTGCCGGTCTTCGACAGCATGCACCTGCTCGGCCGGGACATGACCCTGCGGCGCATCCAGTACGCCATCGAGGCGCTCGAAACCCAGGGCACGGCGCTCCGCAAGGACGCGCTGCGGGCGCTCGAACAGGATTATCGCGTCCGCTACGGCGCCACGGACTGAGAAGCGGCGAAAGAATCGCCCGGTGAGGGCACCGGGCCTACCGCGAGAGGCGAAACGTCCAGAAACCCTGCAGGCCGCGTGCCCGCACGCGGCGTCCAGTATCATCCTTTCAGATCTTCCGCCCCATGCACACCCCTCCCCCGCCCCCCCCCGACGATACCGCGCGCCATTTCATCCACGAGCTGGTCGCCGCCGACCTGGCCGGCGGCAAGCACGCCGGCATCGTCACGCGCTTTCCGCCCGAGCC
>CAZEVX010000343.1:1921-2151 GCA_964515705.1 uncultured Verrucomicrobiota bacterium
CATCGGCCATGCCAAGTCCATCTGCATGAACTTCGGGATGGCGTCCGAGTTCGGGGGCCGCTGCCACCTGCGCTTCGACGACACCAACCCCGAGACCGAGGACGTCGAATACGTCGAGGCGATCCAGCGCGACATCCGCTGGCTGGGCTTCGATTGGGGCGCGCATCTCTATTACGCCTCGGACTACTACGAGCGCCTCTACCAGTCCGCCCTGCACCTGCTCGAACGCG
>CAZEVX010000344.1:0-2145 GCA_964515705.1 uncultured Verrucomicrobiota bacterium
TGTCATATCGACCGTAGCGCAGGTCCAACCGTGGCTTACGCGCCAATCATGGGCGGAGCGGTCGGCTTGACCACGGCGCGCGAGGTGGCATGCACCGCCGATGGCGACCCGCCGGCTAGCGGGCAAGCCAGCGGCGGCCAACCCGGAACCGCCCAGCGGGCCGCGGACCCCACGAGCACCCACCGCATGCCCGAAGCACCGGTTCCGCCTTCGCGGCGCGCCATAGCGCCGCTCCTGCCTACCGCAGGCACGGTCGGCGCGACGGCCGGTCGAGCGCGCCGTTCTCCTGGCATGCGCAGGGAAGATACCAGAACGGCTCCGCCGGAGGCGTCGCCCCACCCTTGATACCGGCCTGCCGGATAGGGCACGGCCCCCGCCTACGGCCGCGTGTACGAGTCCGAGTCAGCGCACGAGGCAAACGCATACAGCCGCCGGCCAGCCCGCACGTCGGTCAAGGACTGGCCAGGAACTGGCGGAACAGCGCTTCGCCCAGGGCATGGAAGGCGGCATCGGCCTTCGGCCCGCCGACGTTGGCCATCAGGACCAGGCCGGCGTCGCGCCCGGGCCACACGAGGATGTGCGCCAGGTTGCGCTCGTTCGACCCGCCATGGTACAGGACCGGTTCAGGCGTCCAGTCATACTGGAGTTCGCCCCAGCCCAGCCCGTAGCCGCCGCGGGACGGGGTGCCCGGCGCGGCATTCGGTTTCATCGGCATCGTGATCACGGGCGTGTGCAGTTTCTTGAGCGTCGCGGGACGCACCAGCGCCGGGCCGCGCCGGCCTTCGCCCGCGTTCCAGGCGGCCCAGGCGGCGAAATCCAGCGGCGACAGGTGCACAGTCCCCGCAGGCCCCAGCACCAGCGGATTGTCTCCATTGGGACCCGCTAGCATCGGCTTGAGCGTACCGTCGGGCAGCGTCGCATGGCCGAGCGGCGCGTCCGCCCGGCCGAGTGCCGCCTGGGGCCCGAACCCCGCCGAATCCAGCCCCAGCGGCTCGAACACGCGCTCGACCAGCAGTTCTTCCCAGGTGTTCTTGCCGACGCGCTCTAGCATCGCCCCGGCCAGGATATAGCCCATGTTGGAATAGGCAAAGACCTTGCCGGGCTCGGCCGCCAGCGGCTCGCGCACCCACAGGGAGACCAGCCGGTAGCGCATCTCATCGAGGTTGCCGTCCGCCTGCAAGGCCTGGCCCAGCAACTCGCCGAACCGCTCGTTGTCGCTCGGGAACCCGCTGGTGTGCGACAGCAGGTGCTCCAGAGTGACCCCGCGCAGGCCGGGGTTCATCGCCGCGGCCAGTTCGGGAAACATTTCGCCGACGGTCGTCGTCCAGCGCAACGTCCCCTGCTCGACGAACTGCGCGGCCAGCAGCGCCGTCATGGCCTTGGTGTCCGAACCGATGTGGAACCGGTCGTTCACCGTCACGGGAATCTGTTCGCCCGCCCGGCGCGTGCCGACCGCCCCGGCGGCCACCAGCTCGCCGCCGCGCACCACCGCCGCCGCGAGCGCCGGGAGGCCGTATTGCGCCAGGTACGGCTTCAACATGGCATCCAACGACGCCGGCTCCCGGGCAGGCGCTTTGGCTGGCGCCCGGCCCGCGACCGGGCGGAAGGACGCGCAGCCGCCCAAGAGCATCGCCGCGGCCCATAGCCCCGCCGCCCGCGCCGCCCGTCGCGTCCGGGCGACCCGCCTCCACGCGGTGATGATCATGTCGGGTCTCCCGGAAGCGTTCATGGATCAGGACCGCCAAGACTGGCGCGGCTGCGCGCCGCATGGGAGTTGCCGGACTAGGATTTGAACCTAGACAAACAGATCCAGAGTCTGTTGTGCTACCATTACACCATCCGGCAGGCGCCACCCTGCTGGGGCAACCGGCGACCCGCACCCTACTCCGCCGCCGCGCCGGATGCAAGTTCATTCCCGCGCCAACCCAAAACTGCGGGAGTTGCGCCTGCCCCTGTTGCCCCGTCAGGCGCTAGACCGTGCGCCTGCGGCTCGGCGCCCTGCGCGCCGTAGCGGCGGCTTGACGCGCCGCGTAGGCGGGCCCCTCGCCCTCCACGTCCTCCCGTCGGTCAGCGTGCAGGCGTTCCTTGACAACTCCACCTGGAGGGCGAAGCTGCGCGGAGCCGTTCCCGTGCACGGATCGCGCC
>CAZEVX010000345.1:0-2144 GCA_964515705.1 uncultured Verrucomicrobiota bacterium
TGTCGCAATCGCCGGGGATACCGGCATCTCACGGAGAGGTTCATGAAACGCTTGCTTTGCGGGTTGACGTTCGGGCTGGGGCTGGCGATGGCGGCGGTGGCGTTGCCGACGAAGAACTTCGTCCCCTGGTTCGACACCTTTGAGCAATACTCCCTCGGCACGCCGCTGGTGGACGGCACGAACGGGTGGTATGGGTCGTCCACCCAGATCGTCGTCCAGTCCGCCGTGGCGCAGGACGTCCAGGCGGCGATGATCCCGGTGGACTGCACGCTCTCCAATCGCTTCGACGAAAGCGGCGCGGACACTAACGTCTTTATTATCATGGACCTGCGCCCCGCGCGCTTCCAGGGGTCGGGCAACCCCGCCGTGGACACCAACGCCTCGGCGCTCTTTTACCTCGACAGCAACGGCCAGTTCGTTGTCCACAACGGCCCGGCCTCGCCGACCACGACAAACTCGGCCAACTGGATTACCCTGAACAATACGCCCGTTCCGGAAGACACCTGGGTCAATGTCGTGGTCTTCCAGGATTACGTCGCCTCGAACTGGGCGATTGCCGTTAACTCGGTGCCGCTGACCAATGGCCTGGCATTCGTGAACCCGGGCACCACCAATTTCCGCGGGTTCGACCTCTACAACGGCGCCACGACCTCCTACCTCGACAACGTCATCGTCACGAACTATATCCCCGTCCCCTCCGGCGGCATCGGCTTGAGCACCACCGCCCTGAGCTACGCGGCCACCTACGGCGGCGCCGACCCGGCTGATCAGACGCTGATCCTGACCAACCTCGGCACCGCCGGGTTCGCCTTCAACAACATCGTGGCTTACGGATCGGGCTCCGGCTGGCTGGCCGTGGAGCCGGCCAGCGGCTTCCTGCCGCTCGGCGGCGGCCAGGTCCTGACGGGGTCGGTCTCGATCGCCGGATTGACGGCTGGCGTGTACACCGCGACCAATATCGTCTCCGGCAACCCGGCCACGAACAGTCCGCAGACCGTGACCGTGACCGTGACCATCAGCAAAGGCAACCAGTCCATCACGTTCCCGGCCATTTCCGACCAGGTCGCATCCAACCTCGTGGTCCTGAACGCCACGGCGGATTCGGGCCTGCCGGTGAGCTTCACAGTCGCTAGCGGCCCGGCGTCCATCTCGGGCGGCACGAACCTCTCCTTCACCGGCGCGGGCGCCGTCAGCATCGTCGCCTCGCAGGTCGGCGACGACAACTGGAACGCGGCCGCCAATGCCACCAACACCTTCAACGTCACCAAGGCTGACCAGGCCGCGCTGGTCTTTACCCCCGCCAGTCCGCAGGCCTATCTGACCACAAACGCCCTCTCGACCTCCGGCGGATCCGGCACCGGCACGGTCTCCTACGCCGTGCAGTCCGGCCCCGGCACGATCGTCGGCGGGACATCCCTGGCCATCGACGGCGGCACGGGCATGGTGAGCGTCGTCGCCACCAAGGCCGCCGACGACATGTATAATGTGCAGTCGGTCACCGCCGAGGTCGCGGCCGCCAAGGCCGATCAGACCATCGCCTTCCCGAACCCCGGCGACCAGATCGTGACCAGCACGGTCGTCCTGGCCGCCACGGCCTCCTCCGGGCTGGGCGTGAGCTTCGCGGTCGGCTCCGGCCCGGCGACGATCTCCGGCGGCTCGAACCTCTCCTTCTCCAGCGCGGGGCCGGTCAGCATCGTCGGCTCCCAGGCCGGCGACGCCGACTGGAACGCGGCGCCCAGCATCACCAACTGGTTCGACGTCACCGATGCCCCGAAGTCCAACCAGTCGATCACCTTCCCGGCGATCCCCGACCAGAAGACGACCAACACGCTCGGCCTGAGCGCCACGGCGGATTCGGGACTGCCGGTCAGCTTCGCGGTCGGCTCCGGCCCGGCGACGCTCGCGGGCGGTACAAACCTGTCGTTCACCGGCGCGGGCGCGGTCAGCATCGTGGCCTCGCAGTCCGGCAACACGAACTGGTATGCCGCGGCGAACGTGACCAATTCCTTCAACGTCACCAAGGCCGACCAGGCGACGCTGGTCTTCACGCCGACCAGCCCGCAGGCCTATAACACCACCAACGCCCTCTCGGCCACGGGCGGCTCGGGCTCCGGCACGGTCACCTACGCCGTGCAGTCCGGCCC
>CAZEVX010000346.1:0-2123 GCA_964515705.1 uncultured Verrucomicrobiota bacterium
GCGGCCACCGCTGGATGCCAACCCCGGAGCGCCCCACGGACGTTGTAGGCCCGGTACCCTCACCGGGCGTGCTTATCGGTGTCGCCAGGAGTAGCCGCCGAAAACAGCGACGACCTCAAATGGTACGTCTGGCGGCGCGCGACCTCCGGGCGCGGGCCGTTTCTGGTGTCAATGGACTTATGACGCACCACACTGGCATCCCGCGTCCGCGGCCATCCCGTACGGACTACGATTTCCTGAGTTCATGAGTTCCAGATCGGTCCGTCTTTTCCTGAAAGCCAGCGACGCGGGCGCGGTCGATCAGCCGGTGTCCGCGCGCAGCAGGGCGGGGTCGCGCGCCGCACGTTGCAGGAACCGGGCCGACCGTTCGAGGGAGGCAAAGACATGCTTGTTGGTAGGCCGGCCGCGGCCCCAGTAATAGCAGTAGCGGTCGATATCCACCGGGCGCGGCGGGTCCACGGCCGGCGGAAAACAGAGTCGGCGGCACGGATGCCGCGGGTCGAATGTCGCATCCCAGGTGCGCCAGGCGCGGTCGGCCAGGAGGCGGGCGCGGCGGGCCAGGCGCCGGAGGGCGGAGCGGGGCGGGGCGGGGCGGGTCAGTAGGGCAGCCCGATCCCCGAGGTGCGCCAGGATGTCCGCGGCCAGGAGGTAGGTGTCGTAGACGTCGCGGTTGGCGGTCACGGCGGGGCGCGCGCGCCGCAGGCCGCGCGCCGCGGCCCGGGCGCGCACGCCCATCACGCGGGCGCGGCGGGCTTCCCGGGGCGAGACGGCGCGCGCGTCGGCCGGCCCGGCGCAGTCGATCACGTGATGCAGGTCGCGGTAGCGCGGGGCGCAGGCGTGCAGGTCGCGCAGCCGCCGGCCGGCGCCGCTCTCCGGCGGCAGGCCGAAGAACTCGCCGGCGAAGCGGTCGGCGAATCCGCGCGACCCGCGCGGGCGTTGGAAGCGGTCGGCGGCATAGGCCATGCCGTAAACCAGCGCGCCGGGCAGGGTATAGGTGTGCTGCCAGACCGCGTTGATCAGGCCGCGGATTTCCGGGCGGCGGGCATGGCGGTCGATGACGGCCGCAAACCGGCGGATATTGTCGAGGTTGCGCTGGTGGGGCAGGACGGTGGTGTTCGGCGAGCAGCAGAGCGCCGGCACCCCGATGACCGACCGGCGATGCCGGATAAAAAACGCCGTCGCGGTGTCGTCGAGGTCGGTTTTCCATTCCTCATAATACCAAAGGCAGGCGATGGCCGCGGCCGGCGCCAGCCGCGTGAGGGGCAGGTCGCGGGCCTCGTGCAGCTTGCCGTAGGCCCAGAACATCGTCTGCTTGCCCCGGCGCGCCGCCAGCGCGGACAGCCATTCCAGGTGCCGCGCCACCACCTCGGGCTCCGTCAGTCCCGCGAAGCGGCGCTGGCAATGGCGGCAGGTTTTTTTGGGCAACTCGCCGGACTCGTCCAGTCCGACGTGCAGGTAAGGGCCGGGGAAGAGGTCCATGACCTCCTCGAGAATCTCGGCCAACAGCCCGCGGCTCTCGGCCCGCGATGGGCACAGCACGCTGCGGCCCGGCTCGCTCAACCCGTCGCCCAGGTGGCGGTAGGGGTTGCGCCAGTAAATGTAGCCGGTATGGCCCAGCGTGGCGATCAGCGGCACGAGCGTCAACCCGTGCGCCGCCGCCAGGCCGTGCAGTTCGCGGATGTCGTCCGGCGTCAGCGCCAGGGCGCTGGCAAGCTCCGGGTGGCAAGCCAGGCGGATGGCGCAGCCGGTATCGTCGGCCAGGTTCAGGACCAGCGTATTGTAGCCCCACCGGGCGATCCAGGGAATGAATCGCCGATACCAGCCAACCTGCAGCGGCATGCGCGCCGGGTCCAGCATCAGCCCGGCCATCAAGGGCGGATTCGCCCCATCCGAGGTCCGTCGCCGTGCGTGTTGCATGGGCACTCTCGAATGCCAATGGAGGCAGCCGCTGCCTGACGTGCAGTTATCCTAGCCCGTTCCCACCCCCAACGCAATGGCAAACCAATCAATGTTATGGCACAATGTCGAGGTTTTCGGTCTGGTTCATGCCAGGCATGGAGCGCGATGACCCCGATGTGCGGGAGTTGCGCTTGTCCGCGGGCACTCCCGGCGCGATCCGTGCA
>CAZEVX010000347.1:0-2122 GCA_964515705.1 uncultured Verrucomicrobiota bacterium
GGTCGCGTGGCTGCTGATCGCGCCCATGCGAGGGCGAGCGATTGCCTTGCAGAAGGAAGTCGACGCGGGGGTTGCCCGCAATGACCTGGCACTCGACCGCATCCGCAGGATCAGCGCGCTGCAGCACGAGGTGGCCGCCCTGGAATCGTCGCTGGCGCTGGAGACCAACCAGTACGTGCTGCGCCCGGTGCTGGGCTCCTATCCCGTGCAGCGGGATCTCTACCGTCTGGCGGCCGACACCTCATTCAAAATCGCCCTGATCCGCGAGGTTGGCGCGAAGGAGACACCCACGGCGATCAAGGCGCCGGCCGGGCGCGGCGCGGCGCGCCCGGCGGCCCGCGCCGCCAAGGCCGCCCCTCCGTCGGCCTTCGCCCGCTACACGGTCGAGGTTGCCGGCGAGGGCACCTACGCCGACGTCTATGCGCTGGCCGAGCGTCTGGAGCAGGAAAACCCCTATTGCGCCGTCACCGAGCTCGCCATCCGCGGCCTGCCCGCCTCGCCGGAGCGGCATCGCGTCACGCTGACGCTGGAATGGCCCGTCCTGGCTCCGCCGCCGGAGGCGGCGCCGCCGGCACGGCGATAGCGCGGTGCGGATGGCAACATGAACGCCTTGGACCGCAACGACCGGGATCGACGGAACCGCTCCGCCCTCTGGCGCCGGCTGCGTGGGATCGGCGATCTCTGGGACATCGAGATCGGCGAGCTGGGCTGGCTGGGGCGGCAGTCCCTGGGCGGGTTGCGCGTGCTCAATCTCGTGGCGCGCGGCTATCGCCACGACGACTGCCAGCTGCACGCCTCGGCGCTCACCTACTACACACTGATGTCGCTCGTGCCGCTCGTCGCCCTCGGATTGGCCCTCGCGCGGGTGTTCGGCGGCGCTGAACTCGCCCATGACCGCATCCGGACGGAGATCGCCCGCTTGGGCGCGCAACTGGCCGGCGCCCGCCCCGAGACCGCGGCGCACGAGACCGCCATCGTCGGGGAGTTCGTGCAGCAGCTCAACCGGGTCGGCGACCGCTTGTTCGAGCAGATCGGCCAGATCAGCTTTGGCACCCTCGGCGGAATCGGCCTCGTCGTCCTGATCTGGATGGCCATCAGCATGCTGTCGCAGGTCGAGCACAGCTTCAACCGGGTCTGGAACGCGCCGCCCCGGTCGCTCTGGCGCAAGTGCTCCGACTATCTGACCTTGATCGTGATCGTCCCCTTCCTGGCGCTGGCGGCCTCGACCGTGCCGGTCGCCGACCTCGCCGCGCGCCATCTGGGCGGCTGGTTCACCGGAACCCTCGGCTCGGTCGGCGCCTCGCTTCCGATCCGGCAGGGGTCGACGCTGCTGCTGACGACACTGCTTTTCATGACCGTCTTTCTTTTTGTGCCCAACACGCGGGTCCGTCTCGGACCGGCCTTGATCGGCGGCGTTGTCACGGCCGCCGCCTTTCTCGTCTGGCTGCGCATCTGCACCGGCCTGCAGGTCGGCGTGATCAAGTACAGCAAGCTCTACGGCGGCTTCGCCGTGCTGCCCATCCTGCTGGCCTGGGTCTATGCCAGCTGGCAGATCATCCTCTTCGGCGCCGAATTGTCGTTCGCCTGCCAGCATGCCGCGACCTACGGGCGCGAGCAGGGGGCCCGCCAGGCCGGCATGCGGGCCCGCTGGCAGCTCGCGCTGGGGCTCGCCGCCGAACTCGCCGCCGCCATGCGCAACGGTGGCCCGCCCGTGCACGCCATCTCGTTCGCCCAGCGCAACCGGCTGTCCGTGAGGCTGCTGAACGAGGTTCTCGACGACCTGCTGCAGGCCGGCCTGATCGACGAATCGGCCTCGCACCCCGGCTGTTTCCTGCTGCGGCACGATCCCTCGACGCTGGCGGTCGCCACCGTCGTCCGGGCCATCCTCGACCGCGGCGCGCCCCCCGAGACGCTCGGACTCCACGCGCTCAACCCGGCCATCGGCCAGCTCCTGGCGCAGGCCGAGGGCTCGTTGACGCGCGTGCTCGACACGCCGGTTCTCGCCCTGGCCACGGCCACGGCGGCCCCTGCCGGAAAAGAACTTCCATGACCGATTACGCCTCGATCCTCAATCCCGAACAACTGGCCGCGGCGACCGCCGGCGAGGGCCCGCTGCTGGTGC
>CAZEVX010000348.1:0-2053 GCA_964515705.1 uncultured Verrucomicrobiota bacterium
CAGCCGCAGCGGGATTGGCGACTGGGCCAACGCCCTGGCCACGATCAGCAATGCCGTGGCCCTGGCCGGCACGCCGGGCGACCGCGTGCTGGTCTCGAACGGGACCTACACGCTCTCGAAACAGGTCTCGATCGACAAGGACCTTGCCGTGGTCGGGGCCGGCCCGCGCGAGGCGGTAATCGTTAACGGCGGCGGCGCCTCGCGCTGTTTCTACCTCAACCACGACAAGGCCGTCCTGGCGAACCTGACACTGACCAACGGCCTGGACGACCGCGGCGGAGGGGTTTTTATTGACAGCAATGGCGGCGTTGTCTCGAACTGCCTGATCGTCGGCAACACATCCACCAGCCTGGTGGACTACACCGGCGGGGGCGGCGTCTACACGGCAAGCAAAGGACGGATTCTGAACAGCGACATCGTCGGCAACCGGCACGCACCGGTCGGCGCGACCACCGGGAAATCCGGCGGCGGTGGGATCTTGATCGCCAACGGCAGCCTGGTCTCGAACTGCCTGATCGCGGGCAACACCAGCCACTTACAGGGCAGCGGCGGCGGCGGCGGGGGAGTCTATTGCTATTATGCCGCCACGCTGGTGGACTGCGTAATTTCGAACAACACCGTCTCGACGAACGCCGGAGGGCGCGGCGGCGGCATGAATGTGGAGTTGCGGTACCAATGCCTGGTCAGCAACTGCACGATCGTCGGCAACCTGGCGCCGATTGGCGGCGGGGTGCGTTCGTTCCTGTCTACCGGCAGCGGCACGTCGCTGTTCGAGACCTGCGTGATCGCCAGCAACATGACGATCCCCAATTCCAGCTACGGCGACGGCGGCGGTGTTTACCATGAATCCGGCTCCTTCATCATGCGGAACAGCACGATCGAGAACAACTGGGCCATGAACCGCGACGGCGGCGGCGCGCGCCTGATCTCCGGGGCGTTCCTGGACGGCTGTTTGGTGCGGGGCAACACCTGCTCGTCCGACCAGGGCGTCAACAACGTCGGCGGCGGCGGGCTGTGCATGTACAACGCCAGTACGATCGTCAACTCGACGATCGAGGCCAACAGCGCGCACCGCGCCTGGGGCGGCGGCGGGATTGCCACCTCCAAGGGCGGGTTCATCACCAACTGCGTCATCCGCAACAACACCGCGGGCTCGTCCGTGGCGGCCAACCAGCGCGGCGGCGGCGTGTTGCTCTATTACAGCGGCACGGTGGACCGCTGCGAGTGTTACGGCAACGTCGCCAACGGGAACGGCGGCGGAGTGGCCCTCGAGAACGGCGGCCGGCTGCTCAACAGCCTGGTGACGCGCAACGTCGGGGCCGCCGGCGGGGTCTACACGCTGACCCTGGTGGTCAGCAACGGCTGGGTGGCGAACTGCACGATCGTCAGCAACACGGCGACCGGCGATTACGGCGGCGGCATCTATGCCAGCGGCACCAACTTCATTTACAACTGCATCGTCTGGTCGAACTACTCGGCCACGGCGTCCCGCCGGGACTTTTATGCGTATGGGTTGGCCGGGGCCGCGGGGTCGAATGCCTGCTTTGCCTGCTGCGTCTCGATCCCGCTGACCAACGACCCCTACAACATCACCACCCCCCCGCGGTTTGCCGACTGGGCGGCGACCAACTACCGGCTGGCGGCCGACTCGCCCTGCGTCAATGCCGGGACGAACCAGGAATGGTGGATGAGCGCCGCCGCCGACCTGGACGGCACGCCGCGGCTGGACCGCTTGCACCGCCGGGTGGACATGGGCGCCTACGAGCGCATCGCCGCGGGCGGATTGTTCACATTCAGATGACCGGGCGCGCGGAATGCGGCATACACGGATCTTCGTAACTGCTCAGGTCCCCATTCAGCGATCTCCGTCTGTCAATGGCATCGGGGTCGGAGTCGCTATCGGTATCGGGGTCGAAAAAACGGCAGGGGCGGGACAGCCTTGTCCCGCCGCCGTTGTCTCGACCCACGGGTCACCCGTCGCGCTTTTTGACGCTGCCAAAAACTGCGGGAGTTGCGCCTTCCCCTGTTGCCCAGTCAGGCGCCAGACCGTGCG
>CAZEVX010000349.1:0-2042 GCA_964515705.1 uncultured Verrucomicrobiota bacterium
ACCCGCCGCCTGACAATACATTAATACCTATTATCTCGGACTGACCCCTTCTCTTCGGACTGACCCCTTCTCTTCCCCCCGGGGTCAATAGGACCTGGATCGTGATGCCCTCCAGCGCGGGCTATGCGCCGATCGAGCTTCCGGGCCTGGCGGGCGGCACGGTCTGGACGCCGGTGCCCGCGGATTACGACGGGGATGGCCTGGCCGACCCCGCCGTGCGCAGCCACAACGGCGCCGAGTGGACGTTCCTGTATTCCGGCGGCCTTCCCTTCCAGCCGGGCACGGCCTACATGCCGGTCACGCTCCATCTCGGCCTGCAGGAGCCCGGTCCGCCGCGGGCGAGCGGCCGCCTGCTCGCTCGTCGCCCGCCGGGGGGCGGGCTCCTACATTCCCATCCCGCCTGCCTTCGACCTGTAGGAGCCCGGCCCCTGCCGGGCGACGCACAGGTGCGTCGCCCATCCGATCAAGACGCCGCGGTGGCCGCCTGGTAGCGGGCGTAGGGTTCTTCATAGGCCGCGTGGGCGGCGGGGTCAGGGGCAAAGGTGCGGCCGGAGCGATACCAGGCCGCGCTGGCCTCGGGCAACGCGGCGAAGGCGCCGGCGCCCCAAGCGGCCAGCATGGCCGCCCCCAGCACCGCGGCTTCCGTGACGGCCGGCTGTTCGACCCGACGGCCGAGCACGTCGGCCTTGAGTTGCAGCCAGAAGGCGTTGCGGGCGCCGCCGCCGATGCAGCGGAGGATCGTCGGCGCCAGGCCGTGGCGCGCGAGCCAATCGAGATTCTCGCGCAGGCTGAAGGCCAGGCCTTCCAGCAGGGCGCGGTAGAGGTCGGCGCGCGCGTGGCGCAGCGTCAGCCCGCGAAACGCCCCGCGCAGGGCGGCGTCCGGGCGCGGCGAGACCTGGCCGTCGAAGTGCGGCACGGCCGTGAGGCCGCGGCAACCGGGTGGCACGGCGGCCGCCTCGCGGTCGAGGACCTCGAACGGCACGCCGCCGCACAGTGTCCGGAACCAGTCCAGCACGACGCCCGCCGTCTTGGCAAAAGCCAGCACATAGCGGTAGGGCCGCACCGGGAACCGTCCGCCATACAGGCCGGCGGGCAGCGGGTCGGGCAGCGTCTCGGTCAAGGTCACCAGCGCCAGGCAGGTGCCGCTGGTTTCGGAGACGATACCCGGCTGGCAATTGCCGGCGCCGAGCGCGCCGGCATACTGGTCGTTCGTGCCCGTCACCAGGAGCGTGTCGCCAGACAGTCCCCAGGCCGCCGCCCGGTCCGGGTTGAGAGGCCCGATCGCGCCACCCGGTTCCTGGACGCGGGCCAGTTGCTCCTCGCGCACCCCGGCAGCCGCCAGGGCCGCGGGAAGGTAGCGGCCATCGTCCATCGCATACAGGCCCGTCGAAGCGGCGGTATTCGGCTCGCTGACCGCCTTGCCGGTCAGCCGCCAGGCGACGTAATCCGGCAGCAGCAGGAACCGGCGGGCGCGCGCCATGCGCGCGGGGTCCCGCTCGCGCCACCACATGATTTTCGGCGCCGTGGCGATGGCCGGCACCGCGCGGCCGGCGCCCAGGGCCTCCGTCAGGCGCCGGGCCTGTTCGGCGGCGCGGCTGTCATACCACAAGATCACCGGGTGCAACGGCCGGTCCTGGTCGTCGAGGCTGACGAAGGTTTGCCCCTGGGTAACGACCGCCATGGCGCGGACCGGCATGGCGGCGGCCTGAACCGCCTCGCTGACGGCCTCGCGGGCGGCGGTTTCGACGGCCTCGAGATCCGTTTCCGCGTGTCCCGGGGCGGGCGTATGCGGGACCAGCCGCCGCCGGGCGAAGCCGCGCAACGCGCCGGCGGCGTCGAAGACCGCCGCCTTGGCGCCCGTGCCGCCGAGGTCGAGGCCGAGAAATGCTTCGGCACCATGCATGGAATGCTCCGCGCGTGCTTCCCACCGGCCGCCAGGCGGCCGGTAGGGAGTCCTCCGCCGCTAGGGTAGTGTGTTTAACGCTTCTTACATTCGGCGCCGCCCGGAGGTCGGCGCCCACCTTCGAAAACGGCGGTTGCTC
>CAZEVX010000350.1:0-2035 GCA_964515705.1 uncultured Verrucomicrobiota bacterium
GGACAGCCTTGTCCCGCCGTCATTGTTCCAACCCTGGCATGTGGCCACTGAAATTGGCGAGGAACCCGGAGCCTGTCTTATGAAGATCGGACTTGCCACCCGCGACATCACGCCGCCGCTGCATACCCCGATGGGCGGGCAGCCGTTCGCCTGCCAGGCCGACGGTATCGAGAGCCCGCTGCATGTCCGGGCGATGTGTCTGGATGACGGGCACACGCGGGTCTTGCTGGTCAGCGCCGAGGTGCTCTTGCTGCCCAACGGCTGGGTGGCGGGCCTGTCCCGCCGGCTGGCCGCGGCCGCGCGGGTGCCGTCGCGCCACGTCCTGTTGACCGCGACCCACACCCACAGCGGGCCGGCGACGGTTGGCGTGCTGGGCTCGAACAGCCTGCGGGGATACCGGCCGTGGTTCGACCGGCAGGCTGTGGCGGCCGCGCGCGAAGCGGCCGCGCGGGCCGAGCCTGGCCGCCTGCGCGTGGCGTCGGGCGACGCGCCCGGCTGGGCGTTCAATCGCCGATTCCTGATGTCGGACGGCGCCGTCGAGACGCATCCGCTCAAGGGCCACCCGCATATCGTCCGCCCGGAAGGCCCGGACTCGACCCGGCTGACGGCCTGGCGCGCCGATGCCGCCGATGGCCGGTCCCTGGGCGGAATGCTCAAGTTCGGGTGCCACGCCACGGTCATGGAGCGCGCCAATACGCGCATCAGTTCGGACTATCCCGGCCGCGCCGCCACGGCGCTGGCCGGCCGGCTGGGTCCGGAGGCCCAGGTCCTCTTCCTGCCGGGCGCCTGCGGCAACATCTGCCAGGTCAATCCGCGCGACCCGCGCCGCCGCGAAGTCGGCCGCGCGTGGGTGCGGACGATGGGCGAGGCCCTGGCGCGCCGGGCCGCCGCGCTCCTTGAACGGGCCGAGGACGCGCGGGGTCCCCTGCGCGTCCTGGACGCGACCCTGCGTCTGCGGCGCCGCGCCGTGCCGCCCGACCTGGCGGCCTGGGGGCGCGCGCGCCGGCCAACCCCCGGCGCGGAGCCGCGGCTCAGCGATTACGGCGTCGAGCCGTTCGGCCGCTGTCCGCGCGGCACGCTGTCCCTGGCCGACTACTTCAAGACGCCCTACTGGGCAGACGCCCTGGCGCACGACCTCCGCCAGGGCGTCCGCCAGCGGATGGCCCGGCCCGTCATCCCCGTGCGCCTGAGCGTCATTGTCCAGGACAACTGGGCGCTGGTGGCGCTGCCGGCGGAAGTCTTTATCGAGTGGAGCCTGGCGATCGAGCGCGCCTCGCCGTTCGAGCATACGGCGGTGGTCGAACTGGCCAACGGCTGGAACGGCTACCTGCCGACGCCCGAAGCCTTCCGCCGCGCCGGCGGTTACGAGACCCTGCCGCTGTCGGACGTCTCGATCCTCGAACCCGGCGCCGGCCAGCAGATTGCCGACCGGGCCGCGGCCCTGTTGCTCCGCGCCTATCGACGCCGGTCCTGACCCCGGCGCCGCAGCGGGCGGCTCACACCGGGCGCGCGGACAGTATTCCGCGTCTCATTCTTGCCCAGGCACCGGCGCGGTAGACTGCGCGTTCCGCCGCGCGGTCAGACGCCGCGACGGAGCGCGGCGTCCACCCCGGCCGGGAACGAGCCCATGGCAAGACGATGGATATGCCGCCATGTCCGGCCGCCGCGGCCGGTCCGTCACTTGCGTGTTGCCGCCAGCGCCGCCTGGGCGGCGGACAGCCGGGCGATCGGCACGCGGAACGGGCTGCAACTGACGTAGTTCAGGCCAGTCTTGAAGCAGAAGGCAACCGAGGCCGGGTCGCCGCCCTGCTCGCCGCAGATGCCGATCTTGAGGTCCTTGCGCGTGCGACGGCCCTTCTGCACGGCCATCTCGATCAACTGCCCGATGCCAGTCTGGTCGATTGTCTGGAACGGGTCGGCCGCCAGCAGTTTCTTGTCCTGGTAAGCCTGCATGAAGCCGCCGATGTCGTCGCGGCTGAACCCGAAGCCCATCTGGGTCAGGTCATTGGTCCCGAACGAGAAGAACTCCGCCTCG
>CAZEVX010000351.1:0-2030 GCA_964515705.1 uncultured Verrucomicrobiota bacterium
GAGGGCACGGATACGCTCATGGATGCGCCCGTGAGTTTCGCGCCGCGCGTGTTCAAGCCGCGGCGGATCAGCCGGCAATCGCCAACCGCGAGAGGATAGCCCATGCCCGTATTCGAACGCCCGCCCCTGGAGACCCTGACCCCGGCGCGCGAACGCTGGACGCCGATCTATCTGGAGCACGGGCGGCTGGAGGTGGACGATTCCAGCGTGAAGTGGATCGGGGCCGACCGTACGGTGGCCCGGCTGCCGGTGGCGTCGTTGAGCGTGCTCCTGCTCGGGCCGGGAACCACGCTGACGCATGCCGCCATGAAGGCCTGCGCGGAGAGCAACACGCCCGTGTGCTGGGTGGGGGCCGACGGGCTGCACTTCTACGCGCGCGGGGTGGGCGCCACGCACGACAACGAGCGCGCCCGGCGACAGGCCCTGTTGGCGGCATCGCCCGCGAAGAGCGCGGCCGTGGCCCGGCGCATGTTCCGCCTGCGATTCGGCGGCGAAGACGTGTCCGGCATCGCGCTCAAGGAACTGCGCGGAATGGAGGGCCGGCGGATCAAGGCCCTCTACGCGGACCTCGGGGCGCGGTATGGAGTGACCTGGAAGGGGCGGAACTACAACCCCGACAACTGGGACCTGGCCGACAACATCAACCGCGCGGTCTCCGCCGCCAACGCCGCGCTCTACGCGCTGACCACGGCGGTGGTCTGTTCGCTCGGGTACCTGCCGGAACTGGGGTTCATCCACACCGATTCGATGCGCGCGTTCGTGCTCGATGTCGCCGATATCTACAAGCCCGAGACCGCCTTCCCTGCGGCGTTCGAGACCGTGGGGCTGAAACCGGATGCCGCGGAGGACGAAACGATCGCGCGATTGAAGGTGTATCTGGAGGACCGCCGCGTGCTTCAACGCATGCCGAAGGACCTCGAGGCTCTTCTGGACGGCGTATGACCGTTATCGTGGCCAACGATACGCCGCCCGCGATTCGCGGGCTGCTCAAGCGGTGGTTCATCGAACCGCGGCCCAACGTCTTTGTGGGCAGCGTCAATGCCCGTACGCGGACCAAAACCCTGGAGTACATCCGGCGTAACGCGCCGGGACTGGGGATGCTGGTGATCGGGACCGACCGGTCGGCCCAGGGGTACTGCGTCGAGTGCTTTGGCGACACCCCGCGCCGGCCTGTGCGCCTGTCGGGCTTGCAGGTCATGGCCGAGGCGTGGGCGGAGACCGAAACCGCGGAGCCGGGCAATGCTGACGCGTAGTCTCTGCTGTTTCCACGGAGTGTCGGCGGCCGCGGAACGCCGGCTCTGGCGCGCGGGATGCCTCTCCTGGGACATGGTGCCGCGGGCCGGTCGGGCGCTGTCGGCCCGCAAAGCCGCCAGCCTGGCCGCCCAACTGCCGGAAGCCCGGGCGGCGCTCGAGGGCGGGGTGGCCGACTATTTCCTCCGGCGGCTGCCGGCGGGGTATCGCCTGCGCGCATGGCCCGACGTTGCGGCGGGGACGGCGTTCCTGGATGTGGAAACAACCGGGCTGGGGCCGCGTGACGAGGTGACGGTGATCGGTGTGCTGGCCGCCGGCGAGTTGCGGCAGTTCGTGCTCGGGCGCGACCGGAATGCGTTTCTGGGATTGTGGCGGCGGATCGAACTGCTCGTGACGTTCAATGGCGCGCGCTTTGACCTGCCAGCCGTGACGCGGACCTTTGGCCTGACCTGCGTGCCCCCGCACATTGATCTGCTCCATGAGGCTCGGGCCTACGGCTATGCCGGCGGGCTGAAAGCGATCGAGACGGCCCTGGGCGTGAAACGCGAAGCGGACGAAGATGGCAATGGCGCCAAGGCCCCGGAACTGTGGCGACGCCACGCGGAGTCTGGTGACGCGGCCGCCCTTGCCCGGCTGCTCCGCTATAACGCCCGCGATGTGCTGTCCCTGCCGGTGCTCGCCCGCGAGGTTCTGCGACGTTCGTTCGATGCCTACCCCGGGCCGTTGCCCGCTTTGCCCGGCCCCCTCGCCTGCTCTTCCAGGCACCCCGTTCTTTCACA
>CAZEVX010000352.1:0-2022 GCA_964515705.1 uncultured Verrucomicrobiota bacterium
CGAAGTTCCTGCACCCTTGACGCGAAGCGGCCGATCGCGTAACGTCATCTCAGGTGGAGCGCGCGGGGGCGCAAACCCCGCCCCCGCGCCGACGGTGTTCCGGTTCCGCAACGCCAACCCCGCAAGGAGACCCATGAACGACACCCCGACCCGCAGCCTCCCGCTCATCGGCGAAAAGGCCCCGTCCTTTACCGCCGAGACCACCCAGGGCCCGATCCGGTTCCCCGACGACTTCAAGGGGCACTGGGTGATTTTCTTCTCGCACCCGGCGGACTTTACGCCGGTGTGCACGACCGAGTTCATGGCCTTTGCCAGTATGCAGCCGGAGTTTGAAGCCCTCAACTGCAAACTGCTGGGCCTCTCGATCGACAGCACGTACAGCCACATTGCCTGGTTGCGGACGATCAAGGAGAAGATCGAGTACAAGGGCATGAAGGGCATCGAGGTGACGTTCCCGGTGATCAGCGACCTGACGATGGAGGTCTCCAAGGCCTTCGGGATGCTGCAGCCGGGCGCCAGCAACACCCAGGCCGTGCGGGCAGTGTTCCTGATCGATCCCGAGGCCAAGGTGCGGGCGATCCTCTACTACCCGCTCAGCAACGGGCGCAACATGCAGGAAATCAAGCGCCTGCTGCTGGCCATGCAGCATTCCGACCAGTACAAGATCGCCACGCCGGCCAACTGGCAGCCGGGCGAAGACGTGATCGTGCCGCCTCCGGGCTCCTGCGGGGCGGCCAAGGAGCGCGTCGACAAGCCGGCGGCTGGCGTGCGCTGCCTCGACTGGTTCCTGTGCCTGAAGAAGTGCCCGCACGGGCCGACGAAATAAGGACGTAGCGCGCGGCGCCCCGCCCCTGGCGGCGGGGCGCCCACCGATCGGGAGATATTCGCATGCCGTTGAAAACCATCCGCGTCACTCTAAATCAGGGCGCCGCCTTCAAGACCGAGTGCACCGCCGGCAAGCATGTGGTCGTTATCGACCAGCCTGCCGCCATGGGCGGTTCGGATGCCGGCCCCACCCCGCTCGATGTGCTGCTGATGGCCCTGGGCGGATGCCTGGGGGCGATCGGCCGGATCGTGGCGCACCAGCGGCGCCTGGCGGTGCGCGGGTTCCGCGTCACCGTCGAGGGCGACCTCAACACCGACGGTCTGATGGGCAAGCCGACGGACTGCCGCACGGGGTTTTCGGCCATCCGGGCGCAGGTGGAGGTGGACGCCGACCTGACCCGCGCGGAGAAGATCGCCCTGATCCGCGACATCGACGAGCGTTGCCCGATTTCGGACAACCTGCAGCATGTCACCCCGGTCAAGGTGTCGCTCGCCGACGAGGCTTGACCCGGCCGCCTCCCGATCCCGGGCTAGGTCTGACCTGCGATGCCGGCGCGCCCGAACGCGCCGGCATCGGAACGGATAGGTTCCAGCGGCGCGGGCACCGTCGGGCAGCCCGCCAGCGGGAACGAGCCCCGCGGCCGCACCCAGCGCACGGCGTTGACAATCACCCGCAGCACCGGCGGGTGGTGATAGATGGGATAGGCCTCGTGTCCGGGCCGGAAGTAAAAAATGCGACCGGCCCCCCGTTCCCAGGCGCAGCCGCTGCGGAAGACCTCGCCACCCTCGAACCACGAGACCAGGATCAGCGCATCGGGGCGCGGGATCAGGAACGGTTCCCCGTACATTTCGGCATGGGGAATCTCGAAATACGGGCCGATGCCCTCGGCGATCGGGTGAGCCGGCTCGACGACCCAAAGGCGCTCCTTTTCGGCCGCTTCCCGCCAGCGCAAGGTACAGGGCGTGCCCAGCAAGCCGCGGAAGACCTTGCTGAGGTGGCCGGAATGCAGCACGATCAACCCCATGCCCTCGTGCACGCGCCGCTGGACGCTGGCGGCAATGTCGTCGCGCACCTCGCGGTGGGCGCAATGCCCCCACCAGATCAGGACGTCGGTGGCCTGAAGCACGTCGTCGGGCAGACCGTGGTCAGGCTCGTCAAGCGTGGCGTAGCGCACCGCCAGGTCCGGCTGGGCGGCG
>CAZEVX010000353.1:0-2017 GCA_964515705.1 uncultured Verrucomicrobiota bacterium
ACCGTCCGGCGTCGTGGCGTCGGACGGCGGGTCGAACGTCGGCGTCTCCATCTCCTGGCGCGCGCTCGCCGGGGCCGCGCAATATCGCGTGTTCCGCTCCGAGAGCGACGGCCCGCGGGAGGAGATCGGGACGTGGCAGGCTGGAACATCGTACCTCGACACGGAGGGCGTGCCCGGACGGACCTACCAGTACTCCGTCCGGGCTGCCGCCGGCGATGATGGCTGGCGCCCCGGACTTTTCAGCGCCTGCGACGAAGGCTGGCGCAGCCTGTCGGCACCGGGGCCGTTGACGGCCTCGGATGGCGCCGATGCCGACCGGACGACGCTTTCCTGGCCGGCGGTTCCCGGCGCCACCCATTACCGGGTGTACCGGGCCGAGGCGCCGGATGGCGCGAAGCTGGCGCTGGCGGGATGGGAGACGAAACGCTGGTTCTGGGATAGCTCCGCCAGTCCGGGCAGAACCTACTTCTACTTCGTCCAGGCCGCCGCCGACGCCGGCGGGCTGCGGGCCAGCGGCTTCAGCACCGCCGAGTCCGGCTGGCGGGCACTGGCGGCCCCGGCGGGCGTCGCCGCCACGGACGGTGCCTACTTCGGCAACGTGACGATCGCCTGGCAGGCGGTGCCCGGCGCCACGCACTACCGCGTTCTGGGTTCGGACGCCCCCGACGGAGCCGGCACGCCCCTCGGCGACTGGCAGACCGCGCGGACGTTCCGGGACTATTTCGTCCTGCCGGGTCATCTCCGGTTCTATGCCGTGCAGGCCGCCGTGGATGTGCAGGGCACGCGCGCCGGCGCCGCCAGCACCCCGGATTCCGGCTGGCGCAGACTGGCGCCTCCCAGCGGTGTGGCGGCCTCGGACGGCTCGCGCGACGAGGCGATCACGATCACGTGGGAACCCGTCCCGGGGGCCTCGCACTACCAGGTGCTGCGCGCCGAACATCCGGACGGCGAACGTGCGGCCCTGTCCACCTGGGACACGGTCCTTGCCTTTACGGACGCCGCCGCCGTGCCCGGCCGGACCTACGACTACTTCGTCCGCGCCGCTGCGGACGGCGAGGGCGGCTTTCCCGGCGGCCTCAGCGCGGCGGAGTCCGGCTGGCGCGGCTTGCCCGCACCCGCCGCTCCGGTGGCGTCCGATGGCACGACGGACGGCCATGTGGGCATCTTTTGGCCGGCGGTGCCCGGCGCCACCCACTACCGCGTCTACCGAACGGCGGCCTTGGATGGGGTGAAGACGCCGATCTCCGCCTGGGATCCGAAGTGCTGGTTCCGCGACACCGGTGTGCCCCCGGCGCAGACGAACTATTATTTCGTTCAGGCCGACGCCGGAGGCCGGGGCGATCGCACCAGCGGGTTCTCGCCGGCTGATCCCGGCTGGCGTCTGCTGGCCGCCCCGACGGGCGTCGCCGCCTCCGACGGGCCCTACCACGGCAACGTAACAATCACCTGGCAAGCGGCGCCCGCAGCGACCCACTACGCCGTCTTCCGGGCCGCGGCGCCGGACGGGGAGCCGGTGCCGATCAGTCCCTGGTTGACGGAACTCGTGTTCCGTGACTACACCGTGCTCCCGGGGGCAACCCATCACTACTCGGTTCGCGGCGCCGTGGACGAGGCGGGTTCGCTCCCCGGGCTGTTCAGCGCATCCGATCCGGGCTGGCGGATGATCCCGCCACCCGCGGGGCTGGTGGCCACGGACGGGGCCTATGCCGATCGGACGACACTCTCCTGGCCGGAGACGCCGGGTGCGGCCTGCTACCGCGTCTACCGCGCGGAGAGGGTGGACGGGCCGAAGACGGCACTTTCCATCTGGGACGCGAAACGCTGGTTCTGGGACGTTCGTGGCGTTGCGGGCCAAACGTACTACTATTTCATTCAGGCCGCGGCGGGCAGTGGCGGTGTGAGGCCTGGCGCGATGAGCGCTCCGGAGCCGGGGTGGCGCGCGGTGGAAGTTCCCGCGGCCCCCGCAGGCGCATCCCTTGCTCCGCTTGCAACGGTGGCGGGCGCAACGGCGGCGCCA
>CAZEVX010000354.1:0-2003 GCA_964515705.1 uncultured Verrucomicrobiota bacterium
GTCTTCGCCAGCGAGACGGACCTCGCCCTGGTGAGCGATCCCCGCATCTATGCCTCGTTCCCGCCGCAGCCGGCGATGCGCGTGGCCAGCGCGGTCTTCGACTTCGGCGACGCGTTGGCCACCGAGGCGCTGGACGCGCTGGTGGCGCAGGCCGTCGTGTCGGCGACGAATTTCGTCATGAACCCCGGCTTGGACGTGAGCACCCCGGCGCTGCGTGTTCAGGCCCGCCAGGCCGCCGCCGCGCTGATTGCGGCGGCATTGGCCCCTATTGCCGGCAACGCCGACGTCGCCGCCTCCTACAGCGGGTTCATCGCCCAGTTCACGTCCGCCAAGGTCGACGCCATCGCCGCCGACCCCGCTTCAGCCGAAGTGGCCAGCGCCCTTCTGCTGGCCAACCAGCTGCGGGATCAGTCCTTCTACCGCGACGGGCGGGCAATCGACCTCGTCAACGCGGTGGTCGCCGCCGTCAACGGCGCAGCGCCGGCGGACCGGCAGGCCGCGGCCCACAACGCCGCCTCCGCCTACGCCGACGTGCAGAACCTGTACCAGCGGTTCATCTCGGGCAAGACGTTCGGGGACATGATTCTGGCGGCCGCCGCGCAGGCGGGCGTCTCCGCCAAGGTGCCCGGGGCAACGGCGGCCTCGATCGAGGCCGCGCTTCGGGGCCTTCCCGAAACGATCGCCGCCATCACCGCGGCGCTGAACGCCAAAGTGCCCATGTACACGGACACGCGCTCCGGCACCGCCATCGACCGCGTGCTGGCGGCCATGGCCCAAGCCGCCTTCGCCAGCGCGGCCCTGTCGGCGAGCGACATCCGGCAGGCGAGCGAGACGGCCGGACGCGCCGCTCTCGCCGAGCTGGTGGCCCGCTATCCGCTCCCCGTTCAGACCCCGACCGTGGACTACAACGCGTTCGTGCAGTCGGCGGGCTTCGACGCCGCGGTCCAGAAGGCGGCCGATGCCGCGGCCCAAGGCGCGGTCGACGAGCGGGGCACCAACCCTTTGTACTCCGGGCTCTCGGTGGCCGGCGCCGCCAAGATCGCCGCCCTCAACGCGCTGCGGACGGAATATGCCACGGCCGCCCGTGCCCAGCGCACCGAGCTGCCGTTGGCGGGCTCCTTTGGCCCCGGGTCCGGCGACCCCCGGATGGTCGCCGACCTGGCCCAGCCTTCCGACCTCGGGCCCGCGGGCTTGGCGGGACGCATCTATCTGCCCGCCAACCATCCCACGAACCCTTTCCGCCACCGTCGCCACCCTGACCATACGGCCGGCTTCGACATCCAGCGGTCGATCCGTCTGGACTTCGACGGCAGCGCGGATGCCCCGCTGCAGGCCGCCGGCTACGGCGTGGACCAGGTGACCGGAACCTACCGGGAAGAGATCTTCGGCCTGCACAAACCGCTCGGGCCCGATCCGGCCAACAGCCCGATCGGGTTGAAGACCGAAGGCCGTTTCCAACTGAACCGGATCAGTTTCATCGACACCCTGAACACCCTTTGAGGTGATGCACTATGAAACGAACTATCCTGTCTTTCTTTCGCCGGCTTCCCATGGCCGCAGCCGTGATCGGCGGGTTACTTGCGGGCGTCGCCGCCCCGGCCCGCGCGCAGACCACGGACATGCCCTTCACGGTGAGAATCTACCCGCACAACTACTGTACCCTCATCACGGTCATCAACGAGTCGCGTGAGCGGATCATCGGGTTCACGGTCACGTGCGGGGACACCAGCAAGCCGTTCAACCGCGTGTGGGACGGCGTCTACCTCTCCGGGCCCTATGGCCAGACCAGCCTGCCCACGCTCGTGGCCCCGGACTACGTCGCCGGGGGCGCCACGACAGACACGCTGCGGTTTGCGGACATCTCCAGCTTCGACCGGGGAGACCAGATGTCGTTCTGGGTCGCGACCGACCCGCACTATGTGAACACCGCCCAGTCGATGTTCAATAACGGCGACAAACCCAACAGCGTGGTCACCGTCTTCGGCGCGGACGGCGGGCGCGGG
>CAZEVX010000355.1:0-1997 GCA_964515705.1 uncultured Verrucomicrobiota bacterium
TCGCCCTCCAGGTGGAGTCGTCAAGGAACGCATGCCCGCTGACCGACGGGAGGACTTGGAGGGCGAGGCGCCCGCCTACGCGGCGCGTCAAGCCGCCGCTACGGCGCGCAGGGTGCCGAGCCGCAGGCGCACGGTCTGGCGCCTGACGGGGCAACAGGGGCAGGCGCAACTCCCGCAGTGTTGGGTGCCGGCGTGCGTCCGCCGGCCGTTCAGACGTCGAACTCCGCCGCCAGCACGGTATGGTCGGAAGCCTTGGGCGCGCGGCGCGGCGCCAGGTCGATCTCGCACGACCGGCAGACTGTCGCCAGCGGGGCGGTCGCCAGGATGTGATCCACGCGCCAGCCCAGGTTGCGCCCGACGGCGTCGGCGGTGCGGTAATCGAAAAAGGTGTACTGGCCGCCTTCGGGATGGTGCCGGCGGAAGACGTCGGTGAATCCCCAGGCCAGTGTGCGCGCGAAGGCCTGGCGCACGGACTCGTGGAAGCAGACGTGGTTGGCCTGTTGCGCGGCGTTGTGGATGTCCTTGGCCTCGGGGGCCACGTTCAGGTCGCCCACCCAGACCAGCGGCGTGCGCGGGGTGTAATGCCGCGCGAACCAGGACCGCAGCCGCGCGAACCAGTCCAGCTTGTAGCGGAACATCGCGTGGTCGAGGGCGCGTCCCTGGGGTACATAGGTGTTGACCACCCGCACCGGCCCGCAACGCGCCGCCACCAGCCGGGGTTCGTCGGCGGGCCCGCCGTCGTCCAGCCCGAAGCGCACGTCTTGCGGCGGTGCGCGGGCCAGGATCGCCACCCCGTTGTAGGATGGCTCGCCCCGGAACACGGCCGCGTAGCCGGCGTCCCGGATCTCGAGTTCCGGGAAGTCGGCGTCGGGCACCTTGGTCTCCTGCAGGCAGAACACGTCCGGGCGGCGCGCCCGCAGCCAGGCCAGCACCGCCGGCAGCCGCGCGCGGATCGAGTTAACGTTGAACGTGGCGATCAGCATCGCGGTCCGCTAGATCTCGGTCCACCGCAGAAACAGGGTCGCCACCCAGCCGCGGAGGTCGCTGTTCGAGAGCCGGTCGAGGTCCGACCCGTTGACGATGCGGTACCCCCCGCCGAGCCCGAGTTCGAGGCTCGGGGTCAAGTTGAGTTCCAGGTTGACCGACGGCTCGGCCACGAACAGGTTGGCGCTGGCGGTCTCGGCCGGGCCGCTGTTACGGACCTGGCCGCCGCCGACGAACCCGCTCAGGGAGCCGTGCAGGATCTTGGCGTGCAGCAGGGTGTAGTCGGCATGGGCGCCGGCATACCAGAGGTCGAAGGCCCGGATCCTGACGGCGTGGTCGTCGGCCGACACGGAGTTAACCAGGCCGTAGCCGCCGAGGCCGAGATAGAGCGCGCGGCTCAGGCCGGCGCCCAGCAGGCCGCCGGCGAGTTGCGTGGCGTTGCCCTTGATGCTGGTGAACTTGACTTCCGGCCGCAGGGAAAAGCCCCAGGCGTAGTCCGAGGTTTCCACCAGCGCCTGCACCGGTTCCGCCGCCAGTCCGCCGCCCGCGGCCAGCAGCAGCCCGCCGATTGCCAGCCAGAGTGCCCGTGTCATGTTGCCATCCTCCCGGTAGATTGCGTTGCGGCGCGACCTGTCAGGGTGACCGTATAGCACGGCCGCCGTCGCCGGGCGAGCCCTTTTTCCATTGCACGAGATTGCCGGGCGTTGGGTGGAGACGGTCGCCCGGCAGGGGCCGGGCTCCTACAGTCCGCGGTTGGGCGGGAGGGGATTGCCCCCAGGCGGGCGATGGATGGGCGGTGGGCGCGGGCGGTCGCCCGGCAGGGGCCGGGCTCCTACAGTCCGCGGTTGGGCGGGAGGGGATTGCCCCCAGGCGGGCGATGGATGGGCGGTGGGCGCGGGCGGTCGCCCGGCAGGGGCCGGGCTCCTACAGTCCGCGGTTGGGCGGGAGGGGATTGCCCCCAGGCGGGCGATGGATGGGCGGTGGGCGCGGGCGGTCGCCCGGCAGGGGCCGGG
>CAZEVX010000356.1:0-1983 GCA_964515705.1 uncultured Verrucomicrobiota bacterium
CCCTACGGCGTGCGCGCCTACCGCCTGGCGCTCGATCCGGCGCCGGAGCGGGCCGCGCTGGACGTGACCATGACAGCCGTTCCCGAAGACCGCTACCCGCTGGTGGACGTGTCCGCCATCGTGCGCCGGGTCTCCCAGGGCAAGAACTTCGTTCCCAATCCCTGCTTTGCCCAGCAGACCAACAAGGGCATCCCGGACTTTTTCACGCCCTATTTCTGCCTGAGCATTGATCCCCTGGCGGGCCGGCCGGGCTCATCCTGGTTCGTGGACGACACGGTGCGCTGGAACGGGCGCCCGGCGCTGCGGATGTTCAAGCGGCCGGCCAAGGAGCCTGGCCCGAAGACGCGCGGCCTCTATGGCTCGTTTTACCCGCCGGTGACGGATGCGGTCATGACCGTGACGTTTTCGTTTTACGCGCGGGGCGAGCAGCCCGGCGCCCGGGCCAGCTTCCTGATGCCGGACGTCCCGGGCACGCAACAGTCCTTCGCCCTGACCCCGGAGTGGGTGCGCTACCAGAAGACCTTCGATCTGCCGCCCGGCAAAGGGCGCCGCATGGGCATCCGGATGTTCATCATGTCCGCCGGCGACGGCAGCACGGTCTGGATCAGCGGTCTGCAACTCGAGGCCGGCGGCCAGGCCACCGAGTTCCGGGATGATTCCGTGTTGCCGGCGGACGCAAAGTGACGGCGGCTGGTTGTCGCCGTGGAACGTGCCGGGGTAGGGTCCGGCCCCCGCCCGCGGCCGCGGGCAGGTCCGGCCGGGCCGTAGAGAAACATGGCGGCCGCGGTCCAGCCAGGGGCTGCGACCGTACCGTTTGGAGCGTGGCGCGGCGTATTGGCAAGTTGCAGTTCCAAGTGCGCGACCGCACGGCCAACCGACGGGTGGGGGCAGGCGGCGGGGGACAACCGGCACGGCGAGGACGGTGACGGCAACGGCGACGATTACGACAACGATACCGACAATGATCCCTGAGAAGCTGTGAAATCATCGCCCGGTGCGGGCACCGGGCCTACAACAAGGGGCGAAACGTCCAGGAAAACTGTAGGCCGCGTGCCCCACCTGAGGCGGGCAAGCCGCACGCGGCGTCCGCTGTAATTTTTTCACACCTTCCGACCCACCACCGAACCCAACCCGCCGCCATGCGCGACACCCGCAAATACGAAGACCTGTATCCCGAGGAGTTCGACGCCATCCTCGGCAAGACGCCGATCTGTTACTGGGCCTGCGGGCCGATGGAATATCATGGCCTGCACAACACGCTGGGGATTGACCCTGCCAAGGCCTATGAGATTTGCCTGCGGGCGGCGTCGCTGGCCGGGGGCATTGTCTTCCCGCTGGTGCCGTTCGCGCCGGGCGGCGGGTATCCCCCCGGCCTGGACCGCTTGGCATTGCGCCGGGTGGCCCCCGACCACCGGCACACCCTCTGCACCGCCGTCGAGACCTGCGAGCAGCTCTACCGCGAGTTGCTCGAGTCGCTGGCCGACCGCGGGTTCCTGGCCTGCGTGGCGTTCGGCGGGCACGGGCCGGCCGGCGCCCTGCTGAAAAAGATCGAGAAGGAGTTCGGCGGCCGGATGGACGCCATGCGCTTTGCCGCCTGCGCCAGCACGACGTTTATCGAGGAGCTCGTCCGCGCGTCAGGGACCAAACTGGCTCACGCCGGGATGTGGGAAACCGCCATGAACATGGGGGTCGCTCCCGACCGGGCGGATCCCGCCCGCGCCCGCGGCCTGTATCCGCCCGGCTGCCGGCGCTATCCGGACGACGTGCTGGCCGACGTCCAGAAGGCCACGCCGGAGTTCGGCAACCGCCTGCTGGACGTCTCGGCACGTGCAGTGGCCGACTTGGCCCAGGGCCTGCTGGCGGCGGCGCGCGCGGCGCCGGCGCGGCCATGAACAGGCCGCGGACGCGCCGGACGGCGCGCCAACAACGGGCGGTCATGCGAACACGGATACGGCGGGTGCGGGGGGGGATGCTGGTGCCCGG
>CAZEVX010000357.1:0-1965 GCA_964515705.1 uncultured Verrucomicrobiota bacterium
CCGCCTTCCCGCCACAGCTCTGGCGCGGCCTGCAAGACGCTGTGGCCGCCTTGTCCGACGAGGCCGGGCGCGAGGCACCCGCCGAGGTGCTCACGGCGATCCGCGACGCGCAGCTCCTGCTCGTCGGCCCCCCCGAGGACCTGGCGGGCGCCCGGACACGCCTGGACCAGCTTGCGCACGCGACCTCCCGCATCCGGCAGGCCGCGGGAGTCCATGCCGACCTCCGCGCCCTCGCCGAGACCCTGACGCGTCAATGCCGCCGTCACGCCGATTGGGCGGAGACGCTGGGCGATGCCGACCCCGCGCAGCCGCTGCGCGCGCTGGCACGCAGCGAGACCGATGGCGCGGCAAGCGTTGCCGCCGATCTCGTGCAGCGTCTCGAGGCGCTCTCTGAACGCTGCCACGAGATCCATGCCCGTATGGATTTCCGCTTCCTCTATAACGACTCCCGCGATCTGCTCAGCATCGGCTTCGACGTGCCGTCGCGCCGTCTCGACCCCGGCTGCTACGATCTGCTCGCCTCGGAAAGCCGCATAGCCAGCTTCCTGATCATCGCCGGCGAGCAAGCGCCGGCGGAGCACTGGTTCGCGCTGGGACGGCTGCTGACCGGCCAGGGTTCGGAGGCGACCCTGCTCTCCTGGAGCGGCTCCATGTTCGAATACCTCATGCCGCCCCTGTTCATGACCGACTACCCCGACACCCTGCTGTCCCAAACCTGCCATGCCGTGATCCGGCGCCAGATCCGCTACGCCCGCCAGCGCCGCATCCCCTGGGGCATCTCCGAGTCCTGCTACAACGCCACAGACGCCCGCCACACCTACCAGTATCGGGCCTTCGGCGTGCCGGGGCTGGGTCTGAAACGCGGTCTCTCCGACGATCTTGTCGTGGCGCCGTACGCGACACTCATGGCGCTGCCGTTCCTGCCTGAGGCGACATGTGAAAACATTGAGCGCCTGATCGGCCAGGAAGAGGCGCTCGGCCCTTACGGAATGGTCGAGGCGATCGACTACACCCCCTCCCGCGTTCCGCGCGGCAAGTCCCGCGCCGTGGTCCACGCCTACATGTCGCACCATCAGGGGATGAGCCTGCTGGCGCTCTCGCACTTCCTATGCGGCGCGCCGATCGTGCGCCGGTTCATGTCCGACCCGGCCGTGCGCGCCACCGAGGTGCTCCTGCAGGAGCGCGTCCCCGAAGTCACACCGGCCATCCAGCCCCACGGCCACGAGGCCGCGTCAGGCGCGGAGAAGTCCGAGATAGACGCGAGCGCGGCGATGCGCGTCTTTTCCGAGACTGACCTCCCTGTTCCCGAAGTGCACCTGCTCTCGAATGGCGACTACCATGTGATGACGACCCACGCCGGCGGCGGCTACAGCCGCTGGCACGACCTGCTGCTGACGCGCTGGCGCGAAGATTCGACATGTGACGCCTGGGGCGCTTTCGGCTACCTCCGCGACATCGAGACCAACGCCTGCTGGTCGCTGGCCCACCAGCCTGTCTGCAAACGCGCGGATTTTCAGGAGTCTATATTTACCCAGGGCCGTGCCGAATTCCGCCGCCGGGACGGCGAGATCGAGACAAAGACGGAGATGTGCGTCTCGCCCGAGGACGACGTGGAGATCCGGCGCGTCACGCTCACCAACCACGGCCAGGACGAATACCGGATGGAGTTCACCTCCTACGCCGAGGTGGTGCTCGCGCCGCCGGCCGCGGATCTCGCGCACCGCGTCTTCAGCAACCTCTTTGTCCAGACCGAGATTGTCGAGGCCGGCCAAGCCATCTTATGCACGCGCCGCCGGCGCGGCGAAGACGAACCGGAAGCATGGATGTTCCACATGCTCGCTCCGGTCGGGCCGCATGGCGATCTCTCGTTCGAGACGGACCGCCAGCGTTTTCTGGGACGCGGCCGCACACCGGCGCGGCCGGCCGCGCTGGAGCAGCCCGCCGGCGCGTCCGCGCCGCTCTCCA
>CAZEVX010000358.1:0-1935 GCA_964515705.1 uncultured Verrucomicrobiota bacterium
CCGCTCCCCCGCCGGTGCTCGATGGCCCGGCGATCCATCTGCGTTCCGGCACGATTCATCCCGGCGATCCCTTGGCCGGCAACGATCCGCCCGTCCATGCCCGCCCCTCCGCGCGCGGCTATCCGTGGATGGTGCTGTTCAGCGGACCGGTCCGGCCGGAATGGAAAACGGAACTGGAATCCGCCGGAGCGGTCATCCGGGCTTATCTGCCGGACAACGCGCTGCTGGTGGAAGCTTCGCCGGCGGCGCGGGAGCATATACGCAAGCAGCCGCAGGTGCGTTGGTCGGGCGAATACCGGCCCGTGCACAAGCTCCAACCGTTGCTGGCGGCGCTGGCCCGGCAAGAGCCGGAGTTGCCCGTGCCGGTCACCATCCAGACCTTCGCGCCCGAAGACACCGAAGACCTTGTCCGGCAGCTGGCCGCGGCGGGTGCAACGGACCTCCGGGGAACGCCCGGCAAGCGCTGGGGCCTGGTGCGTGGGGTGCTGCCGGCGGGCGAAGCCGTCGAACTGGCGTTCCTGCCCGAGGTCCAATGGGTGGAGCACCACGAACTGCCGCGGCCCCTCAACGACCTTGCGCTGGCCTCCAACCGCCTCAACATCGCCGCCGTCCGCACGGAGCACGGCCTCGACGGCACCGGCCAGATCGTGGCGCTGGCCGACACCGGCCTCGACACCGGCGACACCAACACGCTCCATCCCGATTTTGCCGGGCGCCTGCTGCACGTATTCGACCTCGGCCGCCTGACGAACTGGAGCGACACGTACTACCACGGCACCCATACCGCCGGCTCGCTCCTGGGCACCGGCGCGGCCTCGGGGGGGCTGTACCGCGGCGCGGCCCCCGGCGCGCAGCTGGTGTTTCAGTCCGTCATGGATGCCTATGAATCCCTTTCCGGCCTGCCCGCCGACCTCAACGACCTCTATCAGCCGCCCTACGACCTTGGCGCGCGCATCCATTCCGACAGCTGGGGCAGCGCCGTGGGCGGCGAGTACACCGCCGACTCGATGACCACCGACGAGTTTGTCTGGGACCACCCGGAATTGCTTCCGGTCTATGCCGCCGGCAACGAGGGCACCGACGCCGACCGCAACGGCATCGTGGACTTGGATGCGCTCGATTCACCGGCCTCCGCCAAGAACGTGCTCTCCGTCGGCGCCGCGGAAAGCGGGCGCCCCTCCGGCAGCGGCGGCAAGACCGGCCGCACCTACTTGAGCGCGTGGCCCTCGGATTATCCCGTTCCGCCCATTTCGAGCGATCTCATTTCCTCGAGCCCGACGGGCCGGCCGCAAGGCCTGGCGGCCTTCTCCTCGCGCGGCCCCGCCGCCGACGGCCGCACCAAGCCGGATGTCGTCGCCCCGGGCACCGACATCATTTCGGTCCGGTCGCGCGCAACGACCGACACCGGCTGGGGCCTGCTGGGATCCAACACCAACTACTGCTTCATGGGCGGCACGAGCATGTCCACGCCCCTGGCGGCGGGCGCGGCCACCTTGGTCCGGCAGTACTGCACCGAGGTGCGCGGGTTGGCCGCGCCGTCCGCCGCCCTGCTCAAGGCGGCCCTCGCCGGCGGCGCCCGTTCCCTCACCCCCGGCCAATACGGCACCGACGAATTCCGCGAAATCCCCCCCCCGCCGCGGCCCAACCCGGTCGAGGGCTTCGGCCAGCCGGACATCGCCGGCACGCTTTATCCCACCGGCGGATTGCAGGCGGTGCTTGTGGACGACGCCTCGGCGCTGGCGACGGGCGCCAGCAATACGTTGGCGTTCCTCGTGCGCAGCAACGCCCCGCTGACCGCAGCCCTGGCCTACAGCGATTATCCCTCCGCGCTCGCCGCCGCCGTCAACCTGGTCAACGACCTCGACCTCCTGCTGGTGGCTCCGGACGGCACGCTTTATCAGCCCAACGGGCTGGCGGCGCCCGACCGGCTCAACA
>CAZEVX010000359.1:0-1935 GCA_964515705.1 uncultured Verrucomicrobiota bacterium
CCGCTCCCCCGCCGGTGCTCGATGGCCCGGCGATCCATCTGCGTTCCGGCACGATCCATCCGGGCGATCCATCGGCCGGCCGCGATTCCATTGTCCATTCCCGGCCTTCGGCGCGCGGCTATCCGTGGATGGTGCTCTTCAACGGTCCGGTCCGGCCGGAATGGAAGGCGGAGCTGGAAGCCGCCGGGGCGGTCATCCGGGCCTATCTGCCCGACCATGCGCTGCTGGTGGAAGCGCCGCCGGCGGCGCGGCGCACCATCGCCGCGCACCCCCAGGTGCGCTGGGCCGGGGAATACCAGCCCCGGTACAAACTCCAGCCGCTGCTGGCGGCGCTGGCCCGGGAGGAACCGGAACTGCCCGTGCCGGTGACCATCCAGACCTTCGCGCCGGAAGACACGGCCGGGCTGGTCCGGCAACTGGCCGCGGCGGGCGCCGCCGACCTGCAGGGGACATCCGGCCGGCGCTGGGGCCTGGTGCGCGCGGTGTTTTCCGCGGGCGCCGCCGCGGAACTGGCGCGCCTGCCCGAGGTCCAATGGGTGGAACATCATGAACTGCCGCGGCCCCTCAACGACCTGGCCCTGGCCGCGAACCGCCTCAATGTGGCCGCCGTGCGCGAAGGCCACGGCCTCGACGGCACCGGCCAGGTCGTGGCGCTGGCGGACACCGGCCTCGACACCGGCAACACCAACACCCTCCATCCCGACTTCGCCGGCCGCCTGCTGCAGGTGTTCGACCTCGGCCGCCTGACCAACTGGAGCGACACCTACTACCACGGCACCCACACCGCCGGCTCCCTGCTGGGCACCGGCGCGGCCGCGGGCGGCCAATCCCGCGGCGCGGCCCCCGGCGCCCGCCTCGTCTTCCAGTCCGTCATGGATGCGTACAACACGCTCTCCGGCCTGCCCGACGACCTCTACGACCTCTACCAGCCGCCCTACGACCTCGGCGCGCGCATCCATTCCGACAGCTGGGGCAGCGCCGTGGGGGGCCAGTACACGGCCGATGCGATGGCCACCGACGAGTTCGTCTGGGACCACCCGGACATGCTGCCGGTCTACGCCGCCGGCAACGAAGGCACCGACGGCGACCGCGACGGGGTCGTGGACCTGAATTCACTCGACGCGCCGGCCTCCGCCAAGAACGTGCTGGCCGTGGGCGCGGCCGAAAGCGGGCGGCCCGCCGGCAGCGGCGGCAAAACCGCCCGCACCTATCTCAGCGCGTGGCCCGCGGACTATCCCGTCCCGCCCATTGCCAGCGATCTCATCTCCTCGAGCCCCGCCGGCCAGCCGCAGGGCCTGGCGGCCTTCTCCTCGCGCGGCCCGGCCGCCGACGGCCGCGCCAAGCCGGATGTCGTGGCGCCGGGCACGGACATTGTTTCGGTCCGCTCGCGCGCCTCGACGGACACCGGCTGGGGGGTGCTGGGCGCCAACACCAACTACTGCTTCATGGGCGGCACGAGCATGGCCACGCCCCTGGCGGCGGGGGCGGCGACCCTAGTCCGGCAGTACTGCACCGATGTGCGCGGCCTGGCCGAACCCTCCGCCGCCCTGCTCAAGGCCGCCCTCGCCGGCGGCGCCCGCGCGCTCACGCCCGGCCAGTACGGCACCAACGAATTCCGCGAAATCCCCGCCCCGCCGCGGCCCAATCCGGTCGAGGGCTTCGGCCAGCCGGACATCGCCGGCACGCTCTATCCCGCCGGCGGACTGCAGGCGGTACTGACGGAAGGCGCCGTCGCGCTGGCCACGGGCGCCAGCAACACGCTGGCGTTCCTCGTGCGCAGCAACGCCCCGTTGACCGCGGCGCTGGCCTACAGCGACTATCCTTCCGCGCTCGCCGCCGCCGTCAACCTGGTCAACGACCTCGACCTGCAGCTGCGGGCGCCGGACGGCACGCTTTATCAGCCCAACGGGCTGGCGGCGCCCGACCGGCTCAACA
>CAZEVX010000360.1:0-1846 GCA_964515705.1 uncultured Verrucomicrobiota bacterium
AGGGTCCTTCAGCAACACCCAGATAAAGATTCCCTCGACCAACGGCGGCGGCGCGACCAACGACCTGGAGGTCAGCCTGGTGGTCCTGCCGCGGCCGGTCGGCAGCAACCTGAACTTCTACGCCGCCACCAACGGCCTGCACCTCGAGCCCTTCACCAACTGGTCCATGGCGGCCACCAACATCGCCGACGCACTGGCGATCGTGGCCGACGGCAATAACGTGTTCCTCTCCAACGACGTCTTCACCCTCACCAACACCCTTTTGATCACCAATGCCATCGTCGTTCAGGGCTGGGAGAACGATCCTTCGGCGACGGTCCTCGACGGCGGAACCGCGGTCATGCCGCTGCACGTCAACAGCACCGGGGCGCTGGTCTGCGGGGTGACCCTGCAGAACGGCGCCGGCGACACCGCCGGCGGCGCGCTCTTCGAGAATGGCGGCGTGCTCTCCAACTGCTGGGTGGTCGGCAACCAGGCCGGGGTGGTCGGCGGCGTCTATGCCGCCGGCGGCGCCCGGGTGCTCAACTGCGTCATCGCCACCAACACGGGCAACCTGGTCGGCGGGCTGTCGCTCGAGAACGCCGTGGCCCGCGATTCCACGATCGTCGAGAACCTGGCCACCAACGAAATCGCCGGGTTCGGCGGCGGCGTGTGGATGGACGGGGATGCCGGGAACCTGCTGACCAACTGCGCGGTGCGCGACAACGTGTCGGTGGGCGCCGGCGGCGGCGTGGCGATCGCCGGCGGCGAGATCGCCGGCTGCACGATCGCCAGCAACGCGGCCACCCTGGTCGGCGGCGGCATTCTGGCCTGGGACACCGCCGGGACCAACATCATGATCCGCCACAGCGTCATCGCCAGCAACGCCGCGGCGGCGGGCGGCGGCGTCTACCTCCAGGATTCCCCGGCCTACAGCCGTGTGCTGCGCAATTGCCTGGTGGTCTCCAACTCGCCCGAGGGCGTCTTCCAGAACGACGCCCCGGCGGCCGGCAGCTTGGACCTGATCGAGAGCTGCACGATCGCCACCAACTCCCAGACGGGGCTCGCCTTGAAGCCCGCCCAGACCAACACCCTGGTGCGTAACACGGTGGTTTATTTCAACCCGACCAACATCAACGCCGGGCTGGGCGCGGCCACCAACAGCTTCTTCAACTCCTGCGCGCTCTACGACAGCTTCCCGGATCGGAACAACCTGACCAACGATCCGCTCTTCGCGGGGGCGGCGGCCTTCAACTTCCAGTTGATGTCCAATTCGCCCTGCCTGGGAACCGGCACCAACCAGGATTGGATGACCAACGCCGTGGACCTGGCCGGTAACCCGCGCCTCAGCGGACCCAGCGTGGACATGGGCGCCTACGAGTTTATCTGGAACTGGATTCTGGACGCCGACGCCATGACCAACAAGGTCATGCTCGGCCTGACCCCGGCCGCTCAGGCGGTCCATATCGTCAACCGCGGGGCCACCCCGCTGGCCTACGTCGTCACCAACGCCGCCTGGCTGTCCGGCTCCACCACCAGCGCCGTGGTGGCCGCCTACGAGACCAACGCCATCCCGCTGGTTTATGCCGCCACCGCCGGCTGGCAGCCCGGCACCAGCAATACGGTGCTGTCGGTGATCGTCACCAACATGGGCGGACCGCAGACGCGCCTGCTGCCCGTGACCCTGCACGTGATGGACCTGCGGGCCAGCGTGACGAGCATCACCAGCGCGATCATGCAGGGCCACATGCCGCCGGCCGTGTCGGTGGCCGTGAGCAACGCCGGCGGCGGCTCGTTCGACTACGTCTTCACCAACGCCGCCTGGCTGTCCGGCTCCTCCACCAACGGCACCCTCGGCGAGTACGCC
>CAZEVX010000361.1:0-1837 GCA_964515705.1 uncultured Verrucomicrobiota bacterium
AAAAAACGTGACATTATGCCACACCGCGGCCGCGATTGCACCTGGGAAATCGGCCCTCACGTTTCGGCGCCGGCCCGTGACGCCAACGGTCCCGGGCACCGATCCCCGGCCGGAGCGCGGGCATCCTGCCCGCCACCCTGTAGTGGCCGGGCTTGCAGCCCAACCCCACACAGTCGAACGGAGGCTTTACTCAGCGGTCGGTAGCGCGAGCTTGCCGCCGGCATCCGCGGCCAGGATGGTTCCCGCGCCAGGCGGACCGATCCTCGCCATCCGGCCGCCGCTGGCTAGGGCGCCGGCGCAGGATCGGGATTGGATTCCCGGTACGCGGCCCAGGCCGCCGCCTGCATGGCGGCGGCCTCGTCCGGCGCCAGCCCGCCGCCCGCGAGATGGGGCACCCGCGGGGTCAACCCGACGGGACGATCGCCGGTGATCGCGGCATAGAGGCAGCAGGCCAGCAGATAGGCGCCGCGATCGCCGGCATGCGAGCGGTCGGCATGGTAGAGTGCCAGGCGCCGGGCCTCGTCGGGTTTTGGCCCGAGGTAGCGGATCCAGGAGTCGCCGCCGGGGGCCAGGGCCATGTCAAGGTCCCGGCTCAGCGCCAGGTGCTCGCGGTGCCACGCTTCGAGGCGGCCGGGATAGGGCTGCGCGAATGGGACAAAGGTTTCGTAGAGCACCGGCACGGCGTTCCGGCTCCGGATCAAGGCCGCGAACTCCGCGGCGTAACGGACCAGATCGTCATGGCTGCCGACGGAAATATCCTGGAAGACCACCACGTCCCACGGATCGGCCGCGATCGCCGCGCGCGGCGTCTGCCCGTATTGATCCTTGTCGGGCCCGAGTTCCCAGAGTTTCTTGAGCGTGTGCCCGCCGCGGGTGGCGCGGCCGGCCACGATCCGCGGGCGCCCGGCGGGCGCCGACGCCGCCAGCGCCTCGACAATCGCCGGCACATCGCTGTTGTCGGTATGGCTGCAGCCGATGAACAGCACCGTCAGGCACGGCTCGCCGCCGGGCAGGAGGTTCCGCAGGCGCAGCCGCAGAGTCGCCTCGTGGACCTGCGCCGGGCTGGCGCCCGACAGGGTCAACACCGGTCGCAGGTCGGCGGCGGTGCGCGCATCATCGTGCTCGTGATACGCGCAAAGGCCGAGCCGGAGTTGGGCTTCCGCGCGGTCGGCATCGGCGATGCCGTCCTGGGCCATGGCGTCGGTCAGCGCCGCCCGCGCGTCCGCGATGCGGTTCTGCTGCAGGTGGCACTTGCCGAGCGCGATCAGGACGCACGCCCGGGCGGCGGGCGGCAGGGCCGGACGTTTCATGATGCGGTTGAGTTCGGCCACGGCCGCGGCGTATCCCTGGTCGGAAGCGAACACGCCGACGTTCCACGCGACGCCGCGCAGCGCCTCGACCTGCTGCGCTAGGGTGACGCCTGGGATGTCCAACACCCGCGCCAGGGCCGTCCGGGCTTCGGCCCACATCGCTTCGCGGTCGTGCCGCCAGCCTTCCTGCCGCCAACTGTTGCCGATGGCCATCCCGGCCTGCACCTTGAGCGCGGCGGGGCCGTCCGGCATGGCCAGCACGGCCTCATACGCGGCCCGCGCGGCGTCAAAGCGGCGTTCGGCAACATGGGCACGGCCGGCGGCGATCTGGGCCGCGGCCCGGGCGGCGGCGGTGTTGGAGGACGATGGCTTCATGGCATCAGGATCCTTGGATAAGTCCGCCGCGACCAACCCGAACGCGCAGAGAGCGCCACAACACAATACGGCGCAAGGGTTCATGGCATATCAGCAGCCGACCTGGTAGGGCGGACCAGCCTTGGTCCGCCGCGCCGCACCCTGCGCCCTTG
>CAZEVX010000362.1:0-1808 GCA_964515705.1 uncultured Verrucomicrobiota bacterium
GTTGTCATATCGACCGCAGCGCAGGTCCAACCGTGGCTTACGCGCCAATCATGGGAACTGTTTTCCGCCAGGCCACTCCCCTCATCCAGGCTCCGGTGGCTTCAAGATGGTCGTGCATCCCAGCGGCCGTCCAGCGGCCGCACAGGCTGTGCGGCCCTACCACTTCCGGGCAGCGCGGGCACGGCGGGACAGCCTTGGCCCGCCGCCCAGCGGCCGCACAGCCTGTGCGGCCCTACCCCTTCCGGGCAGCGCTGTGGCCCGCCACCATGGCCGCGCCCTCGGAACCGTGTGGCGGCCACCGAGGCCATGGACGCCGCCGGCATCCTGTTCGGGTACCGGGGCCGCGCGGTCCAGGACTTCTCAAGCGCCAAGGATCGGCACAACGACCACACGCTCCGGTAGCCGCCCGCCTCGGGCGGCTACCTGAGCAGTTGCTATTTCTCCGTGAACGGCGTCGGTTCCTCGCCGGCCTCCAGTTGCAGGGCGTCGAGCCAGACCGTCGCGCCGCGGGCCGGGGCGATGGTCAGTTCCTTGGCGCCGCCCGATGCCATCACACCCTTCAGCACATAGCGCTGCCAGTCCGTCGTGAGCGTGAAGGTCTGCTTGCCGGGCGTCAGCCCGTCCACCGCGACCTCGGCTTGCTGGCCTTCCGCCGCTGCCCGCAGGTACACGGAAAACACGTAGGGCGCCGGCTTGGCCAGCGCGGGCACGTAGCCCAGCCCGGCGGTCGTGGCGCTGCCCTCGGCATCGGCCGATGCCGCGTCCGTCCGGCGCGCCGTCCGCACGCACTGCCGGCCATGGAACGGACGGTTCGTCTCGACTCCCCAGACCGCGTCCGGCTCGCCCACCAGCGCGCGGTACTGGAAGACCGAGTTGCGCGGGCGGCAATAGTCGGGCAAGCCCGACGCGCTCATCTGCTCGAGGGACGGATTCGGCATCACGTTCCGGCGCTTCATGACCTCCTCGGCGGACTCGAAGGCCGGGTCCGGCGGCGCTTCGTCCGGGTGCGGCGTCATCGCCACGCGGACCGCGACGGGCGCCGCGCCGCCCGACGCGGATTCCGGGGCCGCGCCTTCCAGGACGTAGGCGCGCGTGCCATAGGCTTCGAACCGGTCGGAGAAGCCGCCCTGCTCGACCGCGCAGGGCGCGTCGGCCAACAGGCGCCGAACGCGCCCGCCGCCCGCCAGCAGCGAGACCTCGAACCGGACGTCCACCGGATAGCGCTGCCCGTTGGCCGCCACCAGGAACAGGCGCCCGTCGGGATGTCGGAACAGCACTGCGTGCACATCGGGAAACGTCCGCTTGGCGATGTCCAGCGCGCCCGGTTCGTAAACGATCGCCTGCGGCACCGGGGGTGCGACGGCCGCCGGCCCGAGCGTCTGCATCTCGCGCGCCAGGCCGCTCAAGGCATCCCACATGACCTTCGTGTAGGTGGAGGGCGCGCAGAAATAGAGCAGCCCCTTCGCCCCGTGGATCAGGGCCAGGTAGGTCTGGCAGCGCTGCTCGTCGGCGCGCAGGGTGCGCGGGCAGCGCGCGATATTCAGGCCTTCGGTCATGGGCACCAACCAACTGACCTTGTTGAGCCCGTCCGCGCGCTGCCTCAAGCTCTCGGTCATGAGGGCCATGTACGGGGGCGTGCTTTCGAGGCGAGCGACGCCGGGATAGATATAGACGTCGTAGCCCAGCACCTCGGCCCAATCCGTCCAGCGCCGGCCGGGCGGGATATGCCGCATGAAGAGCAACACGAGCGGATGGTAGGGATCGCGCGCCGTCATCCACTGGTAATAGCGCTCGGCCACGGCAATGCA
>CAZEVX010000363.1:0-1803 GCA_964515705.1 uncultured Verrucomicrobiota bacterium
CATTCGTCCAATAGGTGAAGGTCAGGAAGACCTTGGCGCCGCTGATGGAGCCGACGGCCTCGCCGCCGCGGTTGAGGTTGTCGGTGAAGGTGCCGTGGATCGCGCCGCCGGCCTGGGTCAGGTTCCAGGTGACCTGGACGTTGTTCCCGGGAACATAGGCCGAAATCCAGGTTGCCGTGCGCCAGGCGCCGCTGACATCGGCGGCCGGCGGATCGTCGTGGCTTTGCTCGCAGCCGCCGAGCAGGGCGGAGAGCGCGACAAGCCAGGCCAGGCGGCGCGCCGCGCGCCCGCGGCCGGCGCCGACCGGCGGTCGTATGATTCCGATAGCCATGGCTTGGATCCATACTACAGGGGCGGCGGCAATGCAAGTTCCATTGTCCAGTTCCCATTGTCCAGGGCGCGGAGGTTTGCGCTCGACAAGACGATCCCCAGCGCCTACTCTGCGATCGCCATTGCACCGGAGGAGGAAGATGCAGGTCGTGGGCGTGATACCGGCGCGCTGGGGCTCGACCCGTTTCCCGGGCAAGAGCCTGGCCGCCGCGCGCGGCGGCTGGACGCCCTGATCGTGGCGACCGACGATGACCGCATCCGCCGGGCGGCCGAGGGCCTGGGCGCGCGCGTGGTCATGACCCGCGCCGACCACCCGTCCGGCACGGACCGTGCGGCGGAGGCGGTGCGGAACACCGCCGCCGATATTGTGGCGAACATCCAGGGGGATGAGCCGCTCATCGATCCGGCGTTGATCGACCGGCTGGTGGACGTCATGGCGTCGGAGCCGTGCTGGGAGATGGCCACGGCGGCGGCGCCGCTGGCGGCTGACGCCGACAGCCCCTCGGTCTGCAAGGTCGTGTTTGACCGCGCCGGGCGCGCGCTGTATTTTTCGCGCTGTCCGATCCCGTTTGTGAGGGACCGCGGGTTCCGGGCCGCCGGCCCGCTGCATTGGCGGCATATCGGCATCTACCTCTACCGGGCCGGGTTCCTGGAACGGCTGGTGTCCGAACCGCCCTGCCGGCTGGAGCGCGCGGAATGCCTCGAGCAGTTGCGGGCGCTCGACCTCGGCGCGAACATCCGGGTGTTGCCGACCGAGCATGCCGGGATCGGGGTGGATACGCCGGAGGATGTGCCCCGGGCGGAGGCGCTGCTGCGGCAGCAGGGGAGGGTCTGACCCGATGGTGAGAACCGTGGCCATGGGATCCGTGCGTGTGGGCGGACGCCGGCCGCTGGCCCTGATCGCCGGCCCTTGCGTGATCGAGAGCCGCCGCCAGTGCCTCGACCTGGCCGGCCGCCTCGCGCGCCTGGCCCGCGAGGAAGGCATCCCCCTCGTGTTCAAGGCGTCCTACGACAAGGCCAACCGCACCTCGCACGAGTCCTTCCGCGGCCCAGGACTGTCGCGCGGTCTGGCCATTCTCGCCGAGGTCAAGGACCGTTACGGACTCCCGGTCCTGACGGACGTCCACCAGGAGACGGACGTGCCCTTGGCGGCGCGGGTGGCGGATGTCCTGCAATGCCCGGCGTTTCTCTGCCGCCAGACCGACTTGATCCTGGCCCTGGGCGCCAGCGGCAAGCCGGTGAATATCAAGAAAGGCCAGTTCATGGCGCCCGGCGATGTGGTCGCCATCCTGGCCAAGCTGGAAAGCACCGGCAACCGCCAGATCACGCTGACGGAGAGGGGAACCTCGTTCGGCTACCACAACCTGGTGGCCGACCTGCGGGGGCTGCCGCTGATGCGCGCCCTGGGCTATCCCGTGGTCTTCGACGCCACCCACAGCGCCCAATTGCCGGGCGCCGAGGGCCACCGCAGCG
>CAZEVX010000364.1:0-1797 GCA_964515705.1 uncultured Verrucomicrobiota bacterium
CATTCGGCGCCGTCCGGAGATCGGCGCCCACCTTCGAAAACGGCGGCGCCTCGCTGTTCACGGACGTTGTAGGCCCGGTGCCCTCACCGGGCGTGCTTATCGGTGTCGCTCGGGTGGTGCAGCCAACGGTTCTTTACCTATACGGCCAGCAACGATGCTGTCACGTTCGCATCAAGGCCCACTATCATTGCGGTATGAGCGCTCTCTTATGTCAATGGACTTATGACGCACCACGCTAGCGGGTGCGGTGGCCTTGAAGCCTCTCGATGGCCGCCACGGCGCCCGTGTGGCCGGCCTCCGCCGCCCGGCGGTACCAATCGAGGGCAAGAACCGGATTTCGAGCCGAGCCGGCGCCGGTTTCGTGGAGCGCGCCCAGCGCGAGCATCGCTCCGGGGTCGCCCGCCTCCGCCGCCTGTTGCAGCAACGCGCGGGCGCGCGCGGGGTCCGGTTTGAGGCCCAGCAGACCGTATTGATGGCAATTGGCCAGGCTGCGGAGGCCATTCGGGTTCCCGGCCTCGGCGGACGCTTCGAACCAACGCAGGGCGGCGGCGGCATCCTTCGGCGTGCCCAGGCCGTCCTTGTGCAGCATCGCCAGCAGGAACATGCCGCGGCCATCGCCCTTCTCGGCGGCCTGCCGATACCAGTGCAAGGCTTGCGGATAATCCGGGGCGCCGAGGTCGCCGGCCTCGAGCATCTGGCCCAGGTCGCACATCGCTTCCGTATATCCGGCCTTGGCGGCCTGTTCCAGCCAGGCGGCTGCCCGCGCCGGGTTTTTTTCCACGTCCCGTCCGGAGGCATAGGCGAATCCCAGGCTGCGCATGGCCAGCGCGCACTGGTTAGAGGCGGCGCGCTGGAACCAGACCACGGCTTCCGCGCTGTTGCTGGCCACGCCCAGCGCTTCCCGGAACGCCGTGCCCAAAAGATACTGGGCCAGCGGATGTCCCTGGTCCGCCAGGCGCCGGAGGCCCGGGAGCCCGGCGGCGGCGCGCGCGTCCGCCTCCGCGCGATGGGAGGCGCTGCCACGGCCTTGGCGCAGCCGGAGTCTCGCCAGCCAGACATGGGCCAGCGGATCGCGGGCCTCGTCGGCCAGCGCCTCGAGCAGGGCGGACACCTCGGCGCGTTGCCGGGGGGCCTTGAGATAGGTGTCCAGGGCGCGCTGCACGAGGTTCGACCGCAAGACGGCCGCGTACTCGACGGCGGGCGCGGAGGCGGAATCGAGACGCAAGGCGGCGGCGGCCTGGTCGAGCGCCGCGCGCCAGTCGCCCCGGGTCTCGGCCGCGCGGGCGGCCGCGATGGACACGGCCACGTTGCTATGGACGGCGATCGTGCGCGCGGCGTCGAACTGCGAGGCGGCTGCCTGCCACAGCCCGGCGGCATTGGTGTAGGCGCCTTGGGCATAGGCGGTTTGGCCTTGCTGGACGAGGGTGTCGGCGGCTTGCCAAACGGCGCCGGCCAGGACGGGCGCCGCTGCCTTGACGGCGTTTTCGCGCTTGGCGTTGCAGAGGACGGCGCTGGCATTGGCGGCGACGGCGTGCTGGGCGGCCAGGCTCTCGGCCTCGGCAAAGAGCGGCACGGCGTTGCGCCATTCCCCGGCGGCGCCGTCCATATCCCCCGCGTTGAACTTGCGGTCGCCGGCCGCGAGCCTGGCGCTGGCCTGGCGCCATGCGGCGGCGTCTTCCCGGTCGGCCTTCTGTTCGACGGCCGAGGCGCGGGCGGTCTCCGCCTGGTCGCGGCAGGTGACCGCGAAAGCCGCGTCCTCGATATAGCGGCGGGCCTCGGGGTTGCGCCGTTCGATCG
>CAZEVX010000365.1:0-1791 GCA_964515705.1 uncultured Verrucomicrobiota bacterium
GAGGACATATGCGAGTGGCAGGCCAGCATGCCGGCCGCGCAGAACCCGGCGATCTCCGGCCCGCGCGGACGCTCGCCGGCCCGCACGGCTTCGACAATCCCCGCCGCAAACGCCGCCGCCAGGACATTGAACAGCAACGGAAAGGCGTAAACGTGCGCCTGCCGCGCATACATCACCAGGAACGGGTTGACCGTCCCCAGCGCCATCAGGATCCAGGCCAGGCGCCGGTCGCCCAGGCGCAAGCCCAGCAGGAACAGCGCGGGAATCGTCAGCAGCCCGACTAGGGCATAGGGCAGCCGGACGTTCTGCCGCGTGGGCGCGAGGCCAAAGCCCTTGACCACCGCGCTGGCGGCCATGCGCGGCAGGCCGAGGATGCGGCCGGTCTTGAACGCCTGAAAATCGCGGACAAAGTTTTCGGCCGGGCCGTAGTTGACGATCGGCGGGATCAGGAGCTCGACTTCGTCGGCCCGCGAATCCATGGCGCCCAGCCGGTACAGCCGCAACCCACCGCCGACCAGGCAGCAGGCCAGCACCGCCAGCGCCGTCCACGTCCAGCGCGCCTTCATGTGCACCTCGCGAATCCGTGACGGGCGTTCGGGCCGGGTGAAATCGCTTGCCCGGAACCCACCGATACCCTATAACGCCCGTGCAAATCAAGCCCGGGTTTCGGACCGCGCCCGGGGAGACAGGGCGGCGTCATTCTGGGCGGCTCACTGGGAGAGTTTGCCCCACCCACGGCCCATGCCGGCAACCCGGTGGGGCGACGCCTCCGGCGGAGCCGTCTTTTCGGAGAATGACACCGCCCTGCCCGGGGAGAGACGGAGTGCGTTCGCCATGAAAGGGTTGGTCATATCGCTGGCGGCGTTCGTGCTGTACGTGACCGGCACGACCGTGCTCTCGCACGTCCTGCGCCCGCGCGTGCATTCCCGGCTGCTGTTCCCCGCCGTGCTGGCGTGTTCGCCCGTCTACGCCCTGCTCTACTGGCTCGCCCCGCCGGACGCGTGGTGCCTGCCCGCCGCCTGGCTCTCGACCCGCCCCTGGCTCGACGCCGCCTTCGGCTACGCCGTCTACCTGCTGAACTGCCACAGCTATATTGACTTTTTTTACGGGTTCAACTGCGGGTTCTCGGCGGGCCTGCTGGTGGACCTGTCGCGCGCCGGGACCGGCGGGCTGACCACGGAGCATTTTATCCGCCGGTTCCACCGGCCGGACGGGACCGATAAAATATTTGGCTGGCGTTTGCCGGGCCTCGAGCGCGACGGGTATCTGTGGCGGGACCCCGATAGCGGCCGCTACCGCCTGACGCCCAAGGGCGCCGCCGTGGCGCGGCTGGCCTGGTTTTGCAAGCGGGTATTGAACCTGGGTGCGGGCGGATGAACGGGAGGAACTACAGGCGTCAGGTTTCTGATGGCGGGATTCTGACTGGCGTCTGGCGTCTGGTATCTGGCGTCTGACTTCTGCCTTTATGGAACGCGGCCTCATCACAGCCCTGCTCGTCACGGCGGCCTGGATCATCCTCCAGATCGTTTGGATGCACGTCCGGCCGGCCCGGAACCGCTTCCTGGCCATGCTGACCGGGTACCTAGTCAGCCTGCCGGCCGTGCTGGCGGTCTTTGCCTGGCTGCCGCTGCGCCTGCACGAGCCGTGGGGCGTGGGCCTGTTCTTCGCGTATCTCCTGCACCTGCTCCTGTTTTTCCTGTACGTGGAGGGGTTTTACCATGTCGAGCGGTCGGTCACGCTGCGGTTCCTGGTCGAAATCCTCGAGCGCACGCCGCCCGGCGCGCGCCTGGA
>CAZEVX010000366.1:0-1789 GCA_964515705.1 uncultured Verrucomicrobiota bacterium
GGGCCATACCGTGGCGCTGGCCGTGGCAACCAACGGCGAGGTGGGCTCGCCGACGCTCAGCAAGCCGGAGATCGCCGCCGTCCGCCGCCGCGAAGCCGAAGCCTCGGCGGCGATCCTCGACGCGCCCTGCTACTGGCTCGGGTATCCCGACGAGTTCCTGTTCAACACGCCGGAGACGCGGCTGGCCTTCATCGAGATGATCCGCCAGGCGCGGCCCGACCTGATCCTCGTCAACCACCCGCGGCGCGATTACCATCCCGACCATACGACGGCCGGCCAGATCATCTGGGACACGCATGTCATGGTCACGGTGCCCAACATCAAGACCGCCAGCCCGCCCTGCGAACGGATACCCAATGTCGTCTACATGGACACCCTCGGCATGGTGGGCATCGCGCCCAACCGCTACGTCAACATCGAGCAGGATGTCGAGACCAAGAAGCGCATGCTGGCCAGCCACGCCAGCCAGGACGAATGGTGCTTCAAGCAATACGGTATCTCGCTGGTGGACATGATGCTCAGTCAGTCCCGCGCGCGCGGATTCCAGTGCGGCTGCGCCTACGCCGAGGCCTTCGAGGAACCCGCGATCTGGCCGAAGAGCGTGCCGGCGGACGGCTTGCTGTGATCGGGAACTCAGGAAGAGGCGGAAGCGGATAATCAGGAACTCAGGAAAAGGGGCGCAGTTGGTGGTTGAACTCAAAACGGCAAAGGAACTCGACCCCATCCGTTTCTCCATTGTGCGTTCCTATATGAAGGCCGCGAAAATGAATTCCGGCCTCCTGTTCAATTTTGCATCCATGCCTTTAACCGTCAAACGGGTAGGTCGCGAACGCTCTCTCCCTTCCTGAGTTCCAAATCGTCTTTCTTCATCATGAGGTCATGTACGATGATCGCGATTGATCTGTCGGGCAAGGCCGGGCTGGTGGTGGGCGGGGCGCGCGGGATTGGCGCGGCGGTGGTGCGCTGGCTGGCGCAGGCCGGCGCGGCCGCGGCCTGGACGCACCTGGGCAACGCCGCCGACCGTGTTGGCAGCGACGCCCTGCTCCAGGCGCTGGCGGCGCGGGGCGCCGCGGCCTTCGAGCGCGCCGTGGATTGCACCGACGCCGCCGGCACGGAACGCTGTGTTGCCGACGCCGTCGCGCGGTTCGGCCGGCTGGATTACCTGGTCTATGCCGCCGGACTGACGACCCCGACGCCGTTCCTCGAGATCGCGCCCGAGTCCTGGGCGCGCCACATCGAGATCAATCTGACCGGCGCCTATCTGGCGCTGCGCGCCGCGCTGCCCGCGATGCAGCAACAGGGGGGTGGGGCGATCGTCCTGATCGGCTCGGCGGCGGTCGTCTCGGGCGGTGGCGGCCGCGCCGATTATGTGGCCGCCAAAGCCGGTCTCGAGGGGCTGACCCGCGCCATCGCCAAGGAGTTCGCGCCGCGGGGCATCCGCTGCAACCTGGTGCATCCCGCGTTGATCGCGACCGACCTGCTCGCTCAGCGCTATCCCGATCCCGCCCAGCGCGCCCAGGCGGCGGCGGGCGTGCCGCTGAAACGCCTCGGCCGTCCCGAGGATGTCGCCCATGCCGCGCTCTTCCTGCTGTCCGACCTGGCGTCTTTCATCACCGGCCAGTTCCTGTTCGTGGACGGCGGCCGCACCTTCTGCCGGTAGGGTGGGTGAGATTGGAATTGCCCCGCGGCCGGATTTCGATTATCAAGGCATGCATGAGTAACCGTGAAATAATCGCCCGGTGAGGGCACCGGGCCTGCAACAAGGGGCGAAACGTCCAGGAAAACTATA
>CAZEVX010000367.1:0-1781 GCA_964515705.1 uncultured Verrucomicrobiota bacterium
GGGAACGGCTCAGCGCAGCTTCGCCCTCCACGGGGAGTTGTCAAGGAACGCCTGCCCGCTGACCGACGGGAGGACGTGGAGGGCGAGGCTTTGCCGAGCCGCAGGCGCACGGTCTGGCGCCTGACTGGGCAACAGGGGCAGGCGCAACTCCCGCTGTTTTTGGGCCGACCCGGTTTGCCATGGATCGCATGGCCGCTCCCGGGAAGCGATCTGGATATCGGGGATTACGTCCTGCCGCGCGGCTCAGTCCCCGACCTTGAGTTCCAGGCGGACCTGCGGCTGGCGGACGGCCTATCGCGCCGGCTGGGCGTCGAGGTGGACTTGCGGAACCTCGGCGACGCCCCCTTGGAACTCCGGGGCCGGATCCTGGAGCAGGGACGCCGTGTTTTCTGTTCGGTCACCGTCCCAGGGCTTGCAGCCGGCGGGCGATCCGCGCCGGGTAGTCGCGCAGGCCGTCGGGCTGCCGGGCGACGCCCGACTCCACGGCCGCGCGCGCCACGGCCGTCGAGACCTCGAGCAGCAGGCGCCGGTCGAAGGGCTTGGGCACGAGGTAGCCCGGCCCGAAGGCCAGGCCGGGCTCGCCGTAGAGCGCGCACAGCGGCTCGGGCACCGGCTGGCGCGCCAGCTCGGCCAGCGCGCGGGCGGCGGCGGTCTTCATGGCCATGTTGATGGTCGTCGCCCGCACATCGAGCGCGCCGCGGAAAAGGAACGGGAATCCCAGGACGTTGTTGATCTGGTTGGGATAGTCCGACCGCCCCGTGGCCATGACATAGGGCCGGTTGCCCAGCGCCGCCGCCACCTGCTCGGGGCGCACCTCGGGATCGGGGTTGGCCATCGCAAAAATCGCCGGAAACTCCGCCATCGTGCGGACCCATGCCGCCGGCAGGCAGTCGGCCGCGGAGACCCCGACGAACAAGTGCGCGCCGCGCACGGCCTGCTCCAGGGTTCGCAGCGGGGTCGCGGCGGCGTAGCGCCGCTTCATGGCGTTCAGGTCCGTCCGGCCGGCGTGGATCACGCCCTTCGAGTCGCAGAGCACCAGCTCGCCGACCCCCGCGTCGCGCAGCATGTCGGCGATCCGGATGCCGGCGGCGCCCGCCCCGTTGATCACGCCGCGCAGGTCGCCGGGGCGCCGGTCCGCCAAGCGGCAGTAGTTGAACACGGCCGCCAGGGTGATCACCGCCGTGCCCCACTGGTCGTCGTGGAACACGGGAATGTCCAGCTGCGCGTCGAGCCGCTGCTCGATCTCGAAGCAGGCCGGCGCGGCAATGTCTTCGAGGTTGATCCCGCCATACATCGGGGCGAGCCGCAGCACGGTCTCAATCACCCGCCCGGGATCGGTCTTGCCGGTGCAGCTGCCGTTCTCGCGGCAGCCCTCGAGCGGCACCGGCCAGGCATCCACGTCGCCGAACGCCTTGAACAGCACCGCCTTGCCTTCCATCACCGGGATGCTGGCCATCGCGCCCAAATCGCCTAGGCCGAGGATCGCCGTGCCGTCGCTGACCACCGCCACCAGATTGCCCTTGGCCGTGCAGGCGTAGACCGCGGCGGGATCGGCGGCGATCTCCTTGACCGGCAGCGCCACGCCGGGCGTGTAGGCAATGCTCAAGTCGGCCGGCCCGCGCAGCGGCTTGGGCAGCAGCGTCCCGACCTTGCCGCCCGCGTGATACTTTAGAATTTCCGCTCGACAAGGATTCATGGCGGCGGATACTATCCGCCGGTCGCGCGGAATGCAAAGGGATAATGGCCCGGCCCCCTTCGTCTATCGGTCAGGACGCCAGGTT
>CAZEVX010000368.1:0-1758 GCA_964515705.1 uncultured Verrucomicrobiota bacterium
GTGGCCGACGCTTCGCTGACCTCATTCTCGCGGTTCCTCGAACCCATGCGCTGGTCCGGGAGGATCAGCTGCAGGTAGTCCACGACGATCAGACGGGCGCCGCGACCGCTCACCAGCTGGCGGGACAGGCGCCGCAGGGCGGAGCAGGTCAGGCGCCCCGGCTGGCAGATGACCAGCGGGATGTCCTTGATGCGTCCGACCGTCTCCGTGAGCTTCCCGTAGGCCGCCATTTTGCCGCCTTTCCCAACCTCGGCAATGCTGGCGCGGGCCTCACTCTGGAGCAGACGGGCGCATAGGCCGCGCGCGGTCATTTCCAGAGAGACGAACCCGACAGGGCCCCCGCCAAGCGCGATGTTGGCGGCGATGTTCATGGCGAGCGCCGACTTGCCCACCGACGGGCGCGCGGCTAGGATGGTCATTTCACCCTGGCGCAGGGGGCTTATCCGGTCGAGTTCCGGAAAGCCGGTAGGGATTCCGGCCGCGTCGTGTCTGCCGGCGTGAAGCGCCTCGATGTAGTCCAGGACGCCTGGCAAGAGTTCGCGCACCGAGTACATGCCGCCAGGGCGCGCGGTTGTTGCCAGATCGGCGAACGCCTTTGCCTGGCGCTCGGCAATGGCCAGCGGGTCCGCTTCGGGCGATGACGACGCCGCGACGATCTCTGTACCGATCTCCGACAGGCGCCGGCACGCGGAACGCCGAACCACGTCTGCCGCGTCGGCACTCCACAGCGTCCATGTTGGGCGGGCGTTGGCGAGGCCGGCGACGTATGCCAGTGTCAGGCCGGCGGCCTTGGCGAATCCGGCCGGCGTCACCTGACCGGCGGGCTGTTTCGCGGCCCAATCCCACCCGGCGCGCAGAGCTGGCATCGAGAACGCCTCGGCCGGCGCTGATGCAAGCACATCTTCCGGCGGCTCGCCGCTCCACAGCAGGGCCCCGACCAGCGCAAGCTCGGAGTCTACGTTCACGGTCGGTTTCACGGCCGAGCCTCTCCTGCCGTCGTGAGAATCTCCATGAGGTCACACGCCAGCCTGAAGTCTCCGAGGTTCCGCAGGTACTCAGACGCGCCGCGGATCGTCTCGCGGTGGGCCGCGGTCAGGGCCTCGACGTGCCGCGCGTCAAACTTGGCGGCGGCCCGGGCTGCGTCCCTTTCCCGCTCGCACTGGCGCAGGGCGCACCGGAGCAGGGTTGCGTCGGTCTGGTCACGGTCGGTCATCTGTCACCTCCATTGGTACCGTAGCGCTGCACCAGATCCAGAAACCACTGAGCATTCAGGCGGCGAGGTTCTGGGAGCTTCGGCGCGAACTTTGTCTCTTCATCCAGTCCGCGCTGTTCGATGGCGTCCAGGACCGCATCAAAGTCGGCGTTGCGTGCCGCCAGGTCACGGATTGCCGCGCGCCATGCCGCCAGGTGGGCCGGGGTGGCGTCTGAGGCCGTCAGGCGGCGAACTATCTTCTGAATGCGGCTTGGTTCTGCGAGGTAGTCCCATGGCGCCTCGATTGGCGGTTGGGCGTGGACAAGCGAGGCTTTTCCTTCCGGGTCTTCGGATTCGATCAAAGGTTCCCCAGCCCCCTTGGGGGTTTGGGGGTTCTCTCTCTCTGTCTCTCCCTCTGTCTCTGAGCACCACTTTGCTTGCATCGTGCTAGCACTTGCTAGCGTCTTGCTAGCATCGGGCACAACCTCAACAAATCCAACGGATAACAAAGGACCCCAATCAGGTAGCGTGTTGAGGTAGCAGACGCGGCGCACGTACTCGGGGGT
>CAZEVX010000369.1:0-1688 GCA_964515705.1 uncultured Verrucomicrobiota bacterium
CCGGAACGCTGGATTACATGGCGCCGGAGTTCGCCGAGGCCGGCGGCGACCGCGGCTCGCCCCAGTCCGACCTTTACGCGCTCGGCCTCTGCCTGTACGAGGCGCTGGCGGGCAAGCCCGCCTTCGATCGCCTGCCGACAGACCTAAACTCGGCCTGGATCACATTTCAGAACCGCATCCGCAACCCGCCGCCGGTCGACTTCGACGCCGCGGCTTTCACGCAGTACCCCCGCCTCAAGCAGGTGGTGGCGACCGCGCTCGCCCTGCGCCCCTGCGACCGTTACCGCTCCGCCGCCGACATGCGCGCGGCCTTGCAGGCGGCCTTGAAGCCTGAGGCCATCGAGCAAGACGCCCTCGACGGCCTCGACGACAACGTCGAGGTCACCATGGCCACCTTTTCGCCGCCCGGCGGGCCGCAGCCCCCGCCGGCCGCGCCGCGCCTGCCGGAGTTTCAGGACGAGCTGGGCGCGCCCGGCGAACCTATCACCAGCGGCACCCGCGCCGTGGCCTCGTCCGGCGCGCAGGCCATGGTGGAGGCCGCCCGCGGGGCGCGGGCAGCCGGTTCTCAGCGCCTTTTCAGCCGGCATCGCAAACGTTTTATCGTTGGCGGCATCGCCGCGCTGCTGCTGCTCGGCCTCGCCTTCGGCCTGCGCTCGATGTTGTCCGGCCGCGCCGACAGCGCCGGAGAACCGGTCTCGCTCAAGCTGCCATCAGCGTCCAAACCTGCGGCTGCCGCTCCGGCAACCGCGCCCTCAGCCGCGCCCGCCGCGCCGCCGCCCGTAGTCCAGGCAGCCCCCGCCGCGCCCGCCGCTCCGACTCCAGCCCCGGCCGCAACCGTTTCGCTACCGGAAACGTCAGACCCGCTTTTCGCCGCCCTGCGCGACTCGCTGCCCGCCAAAATCACATCCCCCGCCGATTGGTCCGCCGCCGAGCTGGCGCTCGCCCGCCTGGAAGCCCAGCAGGCGCAGCCGTGGCCCGGCCTGGACGATACCGGCAAGCAGCGGCGGCTGGACAGCCTGCGCGGGATTCTGGCCGAGCGCGCCGCCGCCTACATCGAGCAGCGCGGCGCTGCGGTGGCCGCGCTCTACGAAGCCGGACAGGACGGCGACAGCGAGCGCGACCGGCTGGCGGCCATCATCGACCAGACGCCCCTGCTGAAACCGTTGGTGGCGCTGCGCCACACCGAGGCGCTCGCCAAAGCCGATGCCGCGCGCGCGGCCCACTCGGTGCGCGCGACTGTGGCGGAATTGCCGGAGCGCGTCAAACAGGCCGACTCGTCGGCAAACCTTCAGACGCTGATTACGGCTTTCATAAAACTGGAGCAGACCCCCGGCATAACCCTGCCGCCCGAGAGCGTGAAGAGCGTCGAGGCGGCTTTTGCCGCCAAGGCCCTGGAATTCGCCGGGGATTTGTCCAAGAAAGCCGAGACGGCGTATGCGGCCAACCAGCTTAAAGAAGGCGATGTTTTTCAGAAACAACTTAAAGATATGTCTGCCGCCCTGCCGCCCCGTTTCGGACAAGCAGCTTTGGCGTCTTTGGAACAGGCTGCGGCAGCCGCGCGCCAGAACGCTGACAATCGTACCAAACAGGCGGCCGACTTGGCCAAGGCTCAACAGGAACTGGCGAGCCGCCTCGACGGATTGGCCGCAACGCTCCCCGCTACGGGTACGGCGGATTCCAAAACAGTT
>CAZEVX010000370.1:0-1664 GCA_964515705.1 uncultured Verrucomicrobiota bacterium
CGGCACGGGGTCCGCCATGGGCACGATCGCGAGATCGCAACAGCCCAGGCGGAGCCGCTGGCCGGGAAGGAACACGGCCCGGCCGCGGACGGGGGCGTCGTCGAGCCGGGTGCCGGCCGGGCTATTGAGGTCCTCGACCGACAGGCGTTCGGGCCGCAGGATCAGGATCGCGTGGCGCGGGGCCACGCCGTCCTCGGGCAGGATCAGCTTGTTGCCGGGTTCCGAGCCGACCGGGTACACCCCGTAGTCGATCGGGACGCGCTGCGGGGGAACTCCCGGGCGCCGGATTTCCAGAAGAAGCTCGGCGGCCATGGGGTCACAGGTCTTTCTTGTGGCGGATATCGCGCTGGCGAATCAGGTTCAGGTCCGGCAGGCTCTTGTAGAGCTGCTCGAAGTTGATGGAGGGCGGGTCGCGGATGAAGGTCACGTCGGCCGGGTGGCGCAGGGCGAGCGTCAGGCGCCCCTTGACCGACTGCGCGAAGACCAGCAGTTCGGCCTCGCGCGGGGTGACCTCGAAGGTCACGGTGCTATAGCTGCGCGGCAGCCCGCCGGGGCCGGCCGCGCGGTTGGCGAGCGTCTGCCCGACGGCCATCACGGTCACGTCCTGGAGGACGGTCAGCGTCACGGTCTCCATCCCGCCGGTGGGAACGGAGACCGGCAGGGTGAACGTGCCGAGGACGTCGACGTGGTCGTTGGGCTTGACCATGCCGCTGACGGAGGCGATGGCGTCGACGGGGATCGAGATCGCCCGCATCTTCGGGTTGAGCATTTCGGCCAGGCCGGACTCGGTGGGCATTGGCACGTCGAGGTCCGACCACTGGATCGGGTCGCCGCGGCCGATGTTGAAGAGCAGTTTCTTGCCGAGGATGTCGCGCACGGCATCCGGCAGGATCACACGCCCGCCGACGCTGCTCTGGAACACGGGCGCCTTGGCGAGGTCGTCGGGCTTGAGGATCGAGCCAGCCGGCAGGTCGTGGCCGGCCACCACCACGAAGATGCGGCGGGCATCCCCCAGGATGCGCTGCTGCTCATGGCGCAGGTACTGGCCGGTGAGCCAGAAGGCCAGCAGGCCGGCCAAAATCGAACCGATCAGAATAAACTTCTGTTTCATCGCGCGCGTCCTTCCCGCAACCCGGCGGCGGGGCGGCCGCCGCGTGTCGGCACTCTAGTCCAGATCGAGTTGTTTGTGCAACACCGTAATCCGCGTGTCGGCGCTGTCCGGCGCGCCGGATGCCCGCAGCAGGCAGAGCCGCCGCGCGTTTCGGTAGAGGCGCAGGCCGGAGGGCGCGTCCGCGTCCGGCCCGGGGTCCACCCGCTGCCAGCCGTCGCCGCGCAAGACCCGGTCGTAATGGGCCAGGGCGGACGCCGCGTCGGCCGGGACGTCCCAGGTGCTCCAGGCGATGCCCGTGGCGTCGAAGGCCAGGCGTTCGAGGGCGCGGCTCCCGGGATAGGGTGCGGGCTCGCCGGGCGCCGGCGTCTCCGGCGGATGTCCCGCGCGGCCGGCGGCCTCGGGCGCCATCCGCAGGGCGAAGAGCACGCAGCGGTCCGGGAGCTCGGCCGACAGGGCCAGGAACGTGAGATGGGCGCCGTCCTCCACCACCCGCCCGACCGCCAACGTGTCGCCAGTTTGCCAGTCGGCAGCCGCCGGATAGGCGCGGGCAAGG
>CAZEVX010000371.1:0-1663 GCA_964515705.1 uncultured Verrucomicrobiota bacterium
TGCTGGGGACCTACGATTACATGAGCCCCGAGCAGCGCGGGGAGTTGCCCGGGGTGGAGGTCGGGCCGGCCAGCGACGTGTTCGCGTTTGGGGTGATGCTCTACCGGCTGCTGACCGGCCGGCGGCCGACGGGCATGGCGGAGCCGCCGAGTGCGCTGGCGCCGGGGCTGTCGCGGGGCTGGGATGCCATCACGCGGCGTTGCCTGAAACACCTGCCGGCGGAGCGCTACGCGTCGGCGGACGCCCTGCGCCGGGCGGTGGCCGGGGTGCCGGTGGGAGGGCGCCGGTGGGGGCGGGTGGTTGGCGTGGCGGCCTGCGCCCTGGCGCTGGTGGCGGCGGCCTATGTGTCCCAGGCGTCGTATCGGTCCTATCGCGCGCGGGCGGCGGCGGCGGCCGCCGCGGCGGCGCAGGACGCGGAGACGCGGGCGCGCGCCCAGGGGTTGGCCGGGGACGCGGCCGCGGCGCTCGAGGCGGGCGACCTGAAGGCGGCGGGGGAAAAGATTGCGGGGCTGAAGGACTTGGGGGCGGCCGGCGGCGGGGCGGCGGCGGAGTTGCAGAAGCGCTACGAGGCGCGGGCGGGGCAGCGGGACGCCACGCAGCGTTTTGCGGAAGCCTCGGTGGCGCGGGACCGCGCGCAGACCCTCGAGCGCGGGCAGGGGCTGGGGGCGGGCCTCGAGGCGCTGGAGGTGACCTGGCGCGAGGCGGAGGCGGCGCGCGCGGCGGGGATGTGGGGCCAGGCGGTCACGGCCTACGACGGGGTGCTGCAACAGTGCCGGGCGCTGGCGGAAGCGGCCGCGGCTCGCGGAGCCGCGGAGGCGCGGAGGAAAACCGCGGAGGACGCGCGGCGGGAGGCCGCCGGACTGAACGCGGCGGAGGACGGGGCGGCGGCCTGGAAAGACGCGGAGACGGCAACCGCGCGGGCGGCCGAAGCGTTCGCGGCCGGCCGGTTCGCGGAGGCGGGGCAAGACTGGGCGCAGGCGGCCGAACGGTATCGGCAGGCCGGCCGTGCGGCGGCGCTGGCGCAGGAGTATCGGGAGGCCAAGAGCGGGTTCGAGAAGGCCTTGGCCGCGGCCTTCGGCGGGACCGGCACCGACGCCGCGGCGCGCGAGCTGCTCGCGGCGCACGGGGGCGCGGCGTGGGCGGAAGTCGAGAAACAGCGCCGGATCGGCGAGGCAAGCGCCGGCGACCCGGCTGCCGGCAAGGCGGCCTACGCGGCGGCGCTGGCGGGATTGCCGGCGGCGCGCCGCGCCGCCGAAACGGGACAGAAAGAGGCCGCGCTCGCGGCGGCGTTGGCGGCCGCCCGGACGGCCAAGGCCGGTGCGCGTTGGGAGGAATGCCTGGCGCAGGTGGACGCCGCGCTGTCACTCGAGGCGGGGCACGCCGAGGCGCAAGCGCTGAAAGTCGAGGCGGAACAAAACCTCGCGCCCAGCCTGCGGATCGAGGCGGAAACCGATGGCCGCGAGGCGCCCGCGCAGGTCAGCGACGGCCAGAAAACCTACGCGGCGCCGATCACGCTGACCCTGGCGGCCGGAGAGCGCTACACGTTCACGGTGACCCGCGAGGCCCAGCCGTCCGACCGACGGCGCTGGGCGCCGGCGACGCTGACGGTGACCGCCGACTGGCGCGGGACGCGGACGAATCGCGTGGCGCTGGCGGAACAGCG
>CAZEVX010000372.1:0-1650 GCA_964515705.1 uncultured Verrucomicrobiota bacterium
AGCCTATTATTCTCCCGACCTGTCTAATGCCCTGGCGTATATCGCGCCGGTGTATTACTCCTGCAGCCCGGTATTGACGAATGCGGAAAACGGGAACATTACCAATCCGCCGGTCTTTGTGAATTATGCCGCCGGTCAGTATGCGTTGCAGGGCGGCTCGCCCGGCATCAACGCGGGCTCGAACGCCGCCTGGATGGAGGAGGCGCGGGATTGGGATGGCCGCCCGCGGATTGACCGTCTCTCCGGCCGGGTGGACATGGGCGCCTATGAATATCTATTCCCGGGCGCCTTGTTCCAACTACATTGACTTGACAGCCAGTCGGCGCATGGGGTAGGGTATCAGCATGTCCGTGCACCCGTGGTGAAATTGGCATACACGCTAGATTCAGGTTCTAGTGGCCTCACGGCCGTGGAGGTTCAACTCCTCTCGGGTGCACCCGTAAACCATCACGCGCCGTTGACCGCGTCGGCGGTCAGCGGCGCGTGTTTTTGTGCGGGCCCGCCGGCGGCGCCGGCCGTCAGGCCGGCTTCCAGGATTCCTTCAGCGTCACCGTGCGGTTGAAGACCGGCTTGCCGGGCGCCGTGTCGGGGTCGGCGCAGAAGTAGCCCAGGCGCTCGAACTGGCAGACCGCGCCGGCCGGCAGGCGGGCGGCGTCCGCTTCCACGTACCCGGTGACGGTCCGCAGCGAGGCCGCATTGAGGGATGCCAGGACGTCCGTCCCGCCGCTGTCGTCGGCCGGGTTCTCCCGGGTGAAGAGCCGGTCGTAGAGCCGCACCGCGGCCGGCACGGCGTGGGCGGCGGAGACCCAGTGCAGGGTGGCCTTGACCTTGCGCCCGTCGGGCGCGGAGCCGCCGCGCGTGGCGGGATCGTAGGTGCAGCGCAGCTCGACGATCTCGCCCGTGGCGGGGTCCTTCACCGCCCGCTCGCAGCGCAGCAGGCAGGCATAGCGCAGGCGCACCTCGCGGCCGGGGGCCAGCCGGAAGAACTTCTTGGGCGGGTCCTCCATGAAATCCTCGCGTTCGATGTAGAGGATCCGCGCGAAGGGCAGCGGGCGGGTGCCGGCGCCGGGATCTTCCGGGTTGTTCTGGGCCGCGACCGTCTCCTCGCGCCCCTCGGGCAGATTATCGATCACCACGCGCAGGGGGTTCAGCACCGCCATGCGCCGCGGGGCGGTCCGGTTGAGCTCGTCGCGCACGCAGTGATCGAGCAGGGCGACGTCCGAGAGGCTGTTGATCTTGGTGACCCCGACCCGCCGGCAGAACTCGCGGATGGCCGCCGGCGGGTAGCCGCGGCGCCGCATCCCGGCCAGGGTCGGCATGCGGGGATCGTCCCAGCCGGCGACGACCCCGGCGGCGACGAGGTGCTGGAGCTTGCGCTTGCTCATCACGGTGTAGCTGAGGTTGAGCCGCGCAAACTCGATCTGGCGGGGATGGCAGGGGGTCTCGAGGACATCGAGGATCCAGTCGTAGAGCGGCCGGTGCACCTCGAACTCGAGGGTGCAGATCGAGTGCGTGATGCCCTCGATGGCGTCCGAGAGGCAGTGGGCGAAGTCATACATCGGATAGATCGGCCAGGCATTGCCGGTGCGGTGGTGCGGCGTCTTGTTGATGCGGTAGAGCACCGGGTCGCGCAGGTGCAGGTTGGGGGAG
>CAZEVX010000373.1:0-1648 GCA_964515705.1 uncultured Verrucomicrobiota bacterium
CCGCGCTCGAAGAGGGTGCCGAAAATGGAGGGGTCCACCGCGCTCCAGTCCATGCGGGCGGTATCGGCGATGCGCTGGACGTCATCGGCCGTGAGCACCGGCACGGCGGCGTTGTCGAAGAGATTGCCGTTGAAGCGGCGAATGGATTCGAGCCCGAACTCGCCGCCCGTTCCCATGGCCTCGAACAACTGGCCGAGGAAGCGGCGAACCTTGTCGGGATCGCCGGCCGCCTTCTCGACGATCCGGGTAAAGATCATGTCGGGCAGCAGGCCGATATCCTCGGCAAACAGGCAGAAGACCACGCGGTCAAGAAAATGGGCTACGGCCGCCGGATCGAGCCCGCGCCGGCGCATGGCGGCGGCGATGTCGGCGAACCGTCGGGCGGCATCCTGCGTGATGGCCGTGCTGGTGGTGCCCGGGCGCAGTTTCTCCGGATCATGGAACACGGCCCGGAGAATTTCCAGGCTGCGCGGCTCGTCCAGCCGGTCGAGGGCGAGTTCGTGCGCGGCGGAGACGGTGCCGGTGAAGTTGGTGTGGACGATGATGCGGTCCAGGTCGCATACCACGAGCAGCGGCGGGCTGGCGAGGGCGTCGCGGTAGCGAAGCAACTGGTCGTAGGCGGCGTCCAGGTTCTGGTGTCGGCCCTTGTATTCCCAGCCGAAAAACCCCTGTTTCCAGACATCGGCGAAGCCCTCGCCGCCGCCCTGCTTCGCGGCGCCTTTCTCGAAGCAAAACGACGCGCCGGTGGGATCGGCCTCGGCCGGGGTGGGATGCCCGAGACAGCGGCAGAGATCGATAAAGTGCTCCTGGGCGGCGGAGCGCTCCTTGAGGTCGGCCTTCTTCCACTTGGCGATGAAGTCGAGGATGGTCATGGAAAGGAGGTCCGCGCAATTTCCAGTGGCCGCGCAGGGGGCTTCCCGTTAGCGATATCCGTCAGCGCCGCGTGAGGCTTGCCCGCCTCGGGTGGGGCACACGGCCTACAACAACCCGATGCATGGCCAACCCGGTGCGCGCCGATGTCGTTGTAGGCCCGGTGCCCACACCGGGCCTGCGGCCTCTGGGTCGCTACCTATAGAGGCGGCTGAAACACACGCCCCCCATACGCCGTTCCCCATCGCCAATGCAAACAGCGAAGAACCCAACAAAAGCGGAGGAGCCCTCATGCCTTGCGACCCGAGAGCGTAACGCCCGAAGCGAATCCTCCGCCAAGGTCAGTGTTCTACAACACCCGGTCTCTGCGTCAAGGCCAATCATGGTGCCGCCTCAGTGACGCGGGGGTGGATACCAGGACAGTTCGCGGGGACCCAGCCTGCGCTCGTTGAGCTGCGGCGGGCACACGCTCGCCCTTCACGGGGGCCGATGAGGCGCGATCACCTGGAGGGCGAGGCGCCCGCCTACGCGGCGCGTCAAGCCGCCGCTACGGCGCGCATGCTGCCGAGCCGCACCCCCGCGTCACGGAGGCCTTACCTATCATGCCGCCCCGATTTGCGGGAGTTGCGCTTGTCCGCGGTCACTCCAGGCGCGATCCGTGCACGGGAACGGCTCAGCGCAGCTTCGCCCTCCACGTGGAGTTGTCAAGGAACGCATGCACGATGACCGACGGGAGGACGTGGAGGGCGAGGCGCCCGCCTACGCGGCGCGTCAAGCC
>CAZEVX010000374.1:0-1640 GCA_964515705.1 uncultured Verrucomicrobiota bacterium
CGACGACAGTGCGGCCGCCGCGCGCGTCGGGAGTGTAATGTTTGGAGCTGCCGGCCTCGACCTGGCGCGGGCCGTCGTCCCGGCGCATCGTGATGCGCAGCAGCTTGCCGGCGACCGCCACCCGCTCGGCGGCCACGATCGTCGCCGTGCGGAGCTGGATCTTGGCAAAATCGGCATAGTCCAGCGCGGCCGCGCTCCCGGCGGCCGGCGCCGGCGCGGGGGCCGGGGGCGCCGCGGGAGGTTCCGCGGCGGCCGCCGCCGGCGCCGGGATGCGCGGGAAGAGTGGCGCGAGCGGCGTGATGGCGGCGCCGGCCGCCGTGCGACCCCAACTCTTCAAGTCCGCCAGGACCGGCGGTTCCGCCCCCAGGCCGAGGGCTTGGCGCAGGTCCGTGATCTTGCCGGGCATGACCGGGTAGAGCAGGCCGCTCACGATCCGCAGCGTTTCGGCGGCGTGGTAGAGCACGGTGTGGAGCTCGCCGGCGGGCCCCGTCTTGGCCAACGTCCACGGCTGGCGTTTTTCCAGGTAGCGGTTGGCCTCGCGCATCGCGCCGCAGACCGCCGCCAGACCCTGGTCGATCCGCATGGCCGCCACACTCGTCGCCATCCGTTCGGCGGCCTGCAGCGCCGCGTCGGCCACCTGGCGTTCCGCCGCGCCGGCCGCCGCGCCGGGCGCCGGGATGCGCCCGCCGCAATGGCTGGCCACCAGTTTCAGCACGCGGCTGGCCAGGTTGCCGAGATCGTTGGCAAGGTCGGCGTTGGTGCGCCGCACAAAGGCCTCCTCGGAAAAGGCGCAGTCCTGCCCGAGGGTCATCTCGGCCATCAGAAAATAGCGGAAGGCGTCCACGCCGTAGCGCGTCGCCAGCGCCATCGGGTCCGTGACATTCCCGGCCGACTTGCTCATCTTGCGGTCGCCGGTCAGCCACCAGCCGTGGGCGAAAATCGTCTCGGGCATCGGCAGGTCCATGGCCTTGAGCATCGTCGGCCAGTAGACCGTGTGGGTCGTGAGGATGTCCTTGCCGATCAGGTGGCAGGAGGCCGGCCACCAGCGCCGGAAGGCCGCCTCGTCGGCCAGGTAGCCGACGGCGCTGATGTAGTTCACCAGGGCGTCGAACCAGACGTAGGTCACGAAGTCCCGGTCGAACGGCAGATCGATGCCCCAGGCCAGGCGGCTTTTGGGGCGCGAAATGCAGAGGTCGTTGAGCGGCTGCTGCAGGAAGCCGAGCGTTTCGTTGCGGCGCGATTCCGGCTGGATGAAGCGCGGGTGCTCGCGGATATAGGCCGCCAGCCAGTCGCGGTAGGCGCTCATGCGGAAAAAATAGTTCGACTCCCGGATGCGCTCCAGCGGCCGGCACGCAGTAGCCGCCGTCGTAGTCCGCCCGGTAAATCTGGCCCTGGTCGAAAAGCGTCTGCAGGATGCGCTGGACGACGCGCGTGTGGCGGGGCTCCGTGGTGCGGATGAAATCGTCGTGGGTGATGCCCAGTTGCGTCCAGAGCGCCTGGAAGCGGACGACCGTGCGGTCGGCCTGCTGCTGAGGCGTCACGCCGGCCTGCTCGGCGGCCCGCAGCACCTTCTGGCCGTGCTCGTCGGTGCCGGTCAGGAAATGCGTCGGCACGCCCAGCAGCCGGTGGTAGCGCGCCAG
>CAZEVX010000375.1:0-1639 GCA_964515705.1 uncultured Verrucomicrobiota bacterium
GCCGCCGGGCGACTGGTAGGCGCCCTGCAACAGGATGCCCGCGACGCCGGCGTCGCAAAAATCCCGGATGTTCTCGGCGACCGCCGGCAGGTTAGGCATCGGCAGGCAGAGATGGCTGAAGTTGACGGTGTAATCCCAGATGATGACCCGCGCGCCGAGGGCGCGCCAGCCGCGCAGGGCGTCCAGGAGCAGGGGCGTCGCGCGCGCCGGCAGGAACGGGCGCGACCAGGCGTGGCGGTCGGTGCACAGGTAGATGAGCACGTTGGCGCGCGGGCGGGTGCGGCGCGGCGGCGCGAGGGTGTCCTGGTAGGCCAGCGTGGTGACGGCGACCCGCGGGAACTCGGCGCGCACGGCGTCGGCCACGGCGTTGGCCAGGCGCAGCAGGGGGCCGGCGGGCGACCCGTCCTCGCGCTCGGCGGCGCGGCAGGCGGCGCAGGCGCAGCGCACCGGGGTGTCGTTGGGCGAGACGCTGATCTGCCGCGCATGGGGATAATGGCGCAGCGCCTCACGCACCCGCTCGATGGCGAGGGCCGCCATGTCGGGGTGCGATGGGCACCACTGGCACGGCTGCCGCTGCCCACGGACCTCGGCGAAATACTCGGGATGCGGGCGGAAATAAATATCCGGCGGCACCAGCCGGGCGGCGGTGTGGACGAACCAGCCGGGTGGCGCCTGCTCGTGCCCGCCCCAGGATTCCGGGACGCGCGCCTCGGCGGCATTGGTGCGGTTGTGCAGCGACCAGTCGGCGTCAAAGGCGTCCCGGCAATAGGGATCTCGCAGCGTCAACGCGGGGACATACCGGCGTGAAACGGCGCGCAGCGCCAGGCGCGGCCGCGCGGGAATGAGGGCGGAGCGCGCGTCGTACCAGCGGCACCCCAGGTCCTCTTCGAGCAGCGCATAGACGGCGTACAGCGGGCCGCGCCGCGGGCCGCCGGTCAGGAACAGCATGCCGTGCTGCTGGGCGATGGCATAGCCTTCGTCGCCGAGGTCATCGGCCGCGAACGGCGGCTTGAGGGCTTCCCAGACGGCCGTGCGGCCGAGGCTGATCACGGCCGGACCGCGGCGTCCGCGCGACGCGACGCCGTCCGCCATGCCGGGAAACCCGCGCGCGGCGTCGCGCTGGTCCACGGGTTCCCAGACCACCGGGAATGCCGCGCCGGTCATGACCCGCAGCCAATGGCCAAGGTCGTCCGCCGCCTTGCGTTCCTGCGGCGTCGGCCGCGAGGGAATCAGCAGGATGGCGCGCGCCTGGCGGCGGTCGGCCAGCACCAGCGGCGGTCCGGCCTTGCCGGACGGCGCCAGGGCGTTGCGCCAGCCCGCGGGGACACGGCAGGTCACGGCCAGGGCGTCCCGGCCATCGGGGTCCGGTTCCATGCCGGTCAGTCTAGCAGCACGATACGCCCGAACAAGCCCGGATTCGTATCGGCCCCGTCCGTGCCGCTCCAGCGCAGGCGGGCCGTCCGGCCCAAGATCACGAAGGGGGCCGCGTGGCGGCCAGCAGCACGGGCCGGCCGGCCTGTGGCAGGTCCGCGATGCCGGCATGGGTAAGGCCGCACAGCCTGTGCGGCCGCTGGGCTCGGGCGGCGCCCAACACTGCGGGAGTTGCGCCTGCCCCTGTTGCCCCGTCAGGCGCCAGACC
>CAZEVX010000376.1:0-1638 GCA_964515705.1 uncultured Verrucomicrobiota bacterium
GGCAGCGATGCGGCCGGTGTCGACGGGTCTTACGGCAATCCCTGGCTGACGATCAGCAACGCGGTGGCGCGGACCGCGGCCGGGACGGTCCTGGTGGCCACGGGGCAGTATGTCCTCAGCACGCGCATCGCGATTACCAAGGCGTTGACGGTCCGCAGTTGGAACGAAGGGGCGGGCGGCGGCGTGGACCCGGCGAACACGGTGATTGACGGCGCCGGCAGCGTGCGGTGCGTAACGGTCAGCAACGCCGCGGCGCTGCTGGCCGGCTTCACGGTCTCGAACGGCAACGCCATCGCCGACGCCGCGATCAACGGCGGCGGGATCGCGATGTACGCGGGGACAGTCAGCAACTGCCTGGTGGTGAATAACGTCGCCTCGAACGAGGGCGGCGGGGTCTATATGAACGGGACCACGCGGCTCGTGGACTCGACCCTTCGCGCCAACACGATCACCCCGAGTTTCTTGACGTGGAGCGGCGGCGCCGGGGTGCGCGTTGCGGCCGGCGCGACCGTCAGCCGCTGCCAAATCCTGACCAACATCGTCGTCGCTTCGAGCAACAGCGGGGACCGGGGTGTCGGGGCGGGCGTCTATTTCTTTGCCGGCGGCCTGGTCAGCAACTGCGTCATCGCCGACAACGTCACCAGCAACACGTATGGCGGCGGCATGTTCTTCCAGAACGGCGGCACGCTGACCCACAGCACCGTGCGCGGCAACAGCGCCCGCGGGGCGGGCGGCGCTTATTCCTTGAGCATGGTGGGATACATTCAGACCTGCCTAATCGAGTCCAACCTGGCCACCTATGTATATGGCGGCGTGTATCTCGGCGGGCCAAGTCAGATGCGCAACTGCCTGGTGCGCGCCAATACCGGGCCATCCGTCGGCGGGGTGTTCGCCGCGAACAACAACACGGTCGTCGAGTCCTGCACAATTGTCAGCAACTATTGCTCGTCAGCGGGCGATCTTATCGGCGGGCTGGCGGTTAACAGCACCTCGGCGGTTTTCATCGCCAACAATGTCATTTACCGCAACCGGTCGGCCAGCGGCAGCAACAGCAATTACTACAACACCGGGGCCGGCTGCTCGAACTGGTGGAACAACTGCACGGCGCCGAGCGTGGCGGCCTACGGCAGCAACAATCTCAGCGTGGATCCCGAGTTCCGCGACCCGGACAACGGCGATTTCCGGCTGCGGCCCGAATCGCGCTGCGTGGATGCCGGCCTCGACCAGACTTGGATGATCGGCGCCGCCGATCTCGATGGCGCCCCGCGCATCGACCGCATCGGGCGGCGGGCCGACATGGGCGCCTACGAATGCCTGCGAAGCGTCACGCTAATGCGCCTGCGGTAAACGGCTGGGCAGGCTGACCGGCGGTCAGGGCGCCTCGTCGTCGTTCGCGTCTCATCCGAGTTCATCGAAGGCCCAGTGCGTATCAGCATTGTGGCCGCCAGCGCCAGCCGCGATTCGCGGGGTGGCCGCCGTAACATGGCGGCGGACCTTCAGGCGCGGATACTGCTTGCGGCCGTCCGGGGTCGTCCACACGCGAAACAGGTCGCCTCGGGCCGGAACCTCCCACTCGCCATCGACCAGCGTCAACTGGCCGGTATAGCCGAGGTCCCAGTTGCGTTCGTTGCCTTGGAA
>CAZEVX010000377.1:0-488 GCA_964515705.1 uncultured Verrucomicrobiota bacterium
CGGTCTGGCGCCTGACTGGGCAACAGGGGCAGGCGCAACTCCCGCGGTTTTGGGACACGCCGCGCGAGCGCTCCGTGGCTGTGGGAGTTGCGCTTGTCCGCGGTCTGCTCGCGGCCGCACAGGCTGTGCGGCCCTACCACTTCCGGGCAGCGCCGGTAGGGCGGGACCGCCTTGTCCCGCCGCCGCTGTCCAGCCGGCGTGTGACGGCCACCCGTACCGGCCCGCCGGGCGAGCGCCGCGCCGACGCCATCCCCGCCACTGAAATAGCGAGGAACCACTGTGTTTCACTGGGTTGGGATCGAGTGGTCCAACACTACACTCAGGCAGCCGCCCGCCTCGGGCGGCTGCCTGAGCAGTTGCCAGGGGACCACCATTTTCTCTTTGTGTTGCGCGCCGGACGGCTTACCATGGACCGACGCCGAACGCCGGGAGCCGACCGGATGCCCATCAGGAGCGCCAGATCCATGTTCATCGACATCCACGCGCAC
>CAZEVX010000377.1:498-1633 GCA_964515705.1 uncultured Verrucomicrobiota bacterium
CCGGCCGGCGCGAGTTCGCCACCCCGGAGCAACTGATCGCCCGCTACGACGACCTCGGCATCGACCAGGGCGTCCTGTTGCCGCTGGTCAGCCCCGAAGTCTACGAGCCGCAACCCAACGCCGACATCCTCGAGATCGTTGACCGCTATCCTGGCCGGTTCATTCCCTTCTGCAATCTCGATCCGCGCGCCATCCGCAATGCCGCCGACGCCCCGCTGGGCGACCTGCTGGCCTATTACCGCGAGCGCGGCTGCAAGGGGATCGGGGAAGTCACCGCCAACCTGCCCTTCCTCGACCCGCTGGTCCAGAACCTGTTCCGGCACGCCGAGGCCGCCGGCCTGCCGCTGACCTTTCACATCGCCACGCGGGCCGGGCACGGCTACGGACTGATCGACGCGCCCGGCCTGCCGGGCCTCGAGCGCTGCCTGCAGGCCTTTCCCAAGCTCCGGTTCCTGGGCCACTCGGTGGCGTTCTGGGCGGAAATCAGCCGGCTTGACACGCCCAACGACCGCAACACTTACCCCGCCTATCCCGTCCGCCCGGGCGGCGTGCTGCCGATCCTGATGCGGCGCTATCCCAACCTGCTGGGCGACCTGTCGGCCGGCAGCGGACACACCGCCCTGGCGCGCGACCCGGAACACGCCGCGCGCTTCCTGACCGAGTTCCAGGACCGCTTGCTGTTCGGGACGGACATCACCTATCCCGACACCAAGGTGCCGCTGGCCGAGTTCCTGACCGGCCTGCGCGACCGCGGCGCCATTGCGCCGACGGTGTTTCAGAAGGTGGCGCGCGACAATGCCCGGCGCCTGCTGGGCCTCGCCCCGTGAGCGGCCGCGTCCAGGCGAATCTTGCCCCACCCGCCGGTGGCGCGCGCGCCGGGGTCCGCGCCGTGGCGCTCCTCGAGGCCGCCAAGGGCGCGCTGGTCGTCCTGGTTGGCTTCGGCGCCCTGGCGCTGGTCCACCGCGACCTGCAAGGAGCCGCCGCGCAGATCGTGTCGCGATTGCACCTCAATCCGGCCAGGCACACCGCGCGTGTCTTCCTGGACGCCGCCTCGCACCTGGATGACGGCCGCCTGCGCCTGCTGGCGCTCGGGGCCATCTGCTACGCCGCGCTGCGGGCCGTGGAAGCCTACGGT
>CAZEVX010000378.1:0-1617 GCA_964515705.1 uncultured Verrucomicrobiota bacterium
TGCACGGATCGCGCCGGGAGTGACCGCGGACAAGCGCAACTCCCGCAAATCGGGGCGCCGTGCCCGGGCTTTACATCGGGTCGCGGACCCGCTATCGTTGTTGCCGGCGTCGGGTTCCCGCGGCGGAGTCCTCCATGGTTCACGTGGCCCTGATCGGGGCGGGCGGGCACAGTTCCCTGTTTCACCAGCCGGCGCTGGCGCGGGTGGCCCGCGAGCGGCCGGACCAGGTGGCCCTCGTGGCGGTGTGCGACCGGCGGCCGGAGCGGGCGGAGGCCGCCCGGGTGCGCTACGGGTTCCAGCACGCCTGCGGCGAGGTCTCCGAGCTGTTCGCGCGCTGGCGGATCGACGCCGTCGTGGCGGTCGTGCCGGTCCCGGCGATCGTCGAGTTGACGCTCGAGCTGTTGCCGCGCGGGATTCCACTGCTGATCGAGAAGCCGCTGGGAGTCGGCCTCGAGCAGACCCGGACCCTGGCGGCGGCCGTGCGCGCGGCCGGGGCGCGTGTTCAGGTGTCGCTCAACCGGCGCTTCGACCCCGGGGTGCGCCGGGCCATGGCGCGGGTGCGGGAGACCGGGCCGCTGCGCTTCGTGCGCGGGTTCATGCTGCGGCCGAATCGCAGGGAGCCGGAGTTCATCTGGTCGACGGGCATTCACCTGATCGATCTCTTGCGGCACGCGGCCGGGCCGCTGACGCTTGGCGAGGGGCAGGCGCGGCGCATCGGGATGCCGGCGGCGCCCGGCGTGACCGCCGCCCTCACGGGCGCCGGCGGCCTGCCCGTGACCCTCGACCTGATCCCGTGCGCCGGCCGCCGGCTCGAAGGGCTGCAGTTGATCGGGGAAGGCTTTCAGGCCGACGTGCACACCGGCACCGGCCATCCCTGGCGCGTCGAATGGACGCGCGTCGGCAGTGCCTGCCAGGTCGTGGAATCCTCGCCGGGCGACGAGCCGGAATTCGTCGGCAACGGCGCCTACCACGAGGCGGCGGAGTTTCTGGACGCCGTGGCGGCCGGCCGGCCGCTGCCGGCGCCGTCGCCGGACGACGTGCTGCCCGGCGCGGAACTGGCCGACCGGCTGCAGGCGGTGGCGCGCGGGCAGGGAGGCGCCTGAACCGCGCCGCGCGCGGCGGGAGAACACACCCATGGCGCAACGGAGTTCATCGGCCTACGCCGCCGCCGGCGTGGACATTGACAGCAAGATGGCCGCCCTGCGGGCCGTCCGGCGTCTCGTCAAGCGGACGCGGACGCCGGGCGTCTGCGGGGCGCCCGGCGCGTTCGGCGGGTTTTTCGCCGCCCCCGGGCGCGGCCAGGTGCTGGTGGCCAGCACCGACGGGGTGGGGACCAAGCTCAAGGTCGCCCTGCTGGCGAACCGCCACGACACCGTGGGCCAGGACCTCGTCAACCACTGCGTCAACGATATCCTGGTGCACGGCGCGGAGCCGCTCTTCTTCCTGGATTACTACGGCACGGCGCGTTTTCAGGGCAAGGTGTTCGCCGCGGTTGTGCGGGGGATGTGCCGGGCGTGTCGCGCGAACGGCTGCGCCCTGATCGGCGGCGAGACGGCCGAGATGCCGGGGCTCTACCCGCCGGGCGAATACGACCTGGTCGGGACGATCGTCGGGGCC
>CAZEVX010000379.1:0-1613 GCA_964515705.1 uncultured Verrucomicrobiota bacterium
CACGGTCTGGCGCCTGACGGGGCAACAGGGGAAGGCGCAACTCCCGCAGTGTTGGGACGGGGAATCGCCTGTCGTCCGCGGCGACATTTCTAACGAGTCTTGACATCCTCTGCGAGAGTCTTGACAGGCGGCCTTCACTGGTTTATATAGAAAGCTTGCGGTAGGAATCATGGCCGGTCACTCATGCGGCCATCGGAGGGCGACCAGATGCGCAGACTATCCATGATCGTGTTGCTGGCGGCGCTCTGCGGCGCGGGGCGCGCGGGCGTGGACGGCTGGCTGACCGACTTTGAGGCTGCCAAGCGGCAGGCCGGCGAGTCGAAACGGCCGATCCTGGCGAACTTCTCGGGGTCCGACTGGTGCGGCTGGTGTATCCGTCTGGACAAGGAGGTCTTTTCCCAGGAGTCGTGGATGGCCTTTGCCAGGGAGCATCTGGTGTTGTTCGTGGCCGATTTCCCGCGCGGGAAGGAGTTGCCCGCGACCCTGAAAACTCAAAACGACGACCTGCTGAAGACCTATGGGGTTGAGGGGTTCCCCACCGTTCTGCTGCTGGACGCCAGCGGCAAGGTCATGGCGCGAACCGGGTACCGGCGTGGCGGCGCGGACGCCTATGTGCGGCATGTGCGGGATCTCTTGAAACTGCCGGCGCCCGCGGCCGGCGGTCAGCCGGTCACTCCAAATCCATGATGGGGCGGTGCGGTGCAACGTAACCGGGGCGGGGCGCGGTGCTTCGCCCTTTCACAACAGGGAGGCAAACCGATGAACGCGCAGCGACGGATGTTGGCGGCGATGGCGGCGATGGGGTGGGCGGCCGGGATCTTGGCTCAGGAAGCGCCGGCGCCCAAAGCCAAGGACGCGGGCGCTGGGTGCCCGTGCCCGATGATGGCGGAAGCCAAGGCGACACCCAAGGCCCAGACTCTGTGCCCGGTGACTGGAAAGCCGATTGACAAGCAGTATTTCGCCGATGTCGAGGGATGCCGGGTGTATACCTGCTGCCCGGCCTGCGTGGAGACGATCAAGGCCGAGCCGGCCAAGTACCTGGCCAAGGTTCGCGACCGCGGCGAATGCTGCGAGTGTCTCTGCACGGTGTGCCCGAAGTGCGGCGAGTTCCAGGGATCCGGCAAGTGCTGCAAGCCGGGGACGGAGAAATGCGCGGCCTGTGGAATGGACAAGGGGTCGCCCGGTTGCTGCAAGCCGAGCGTGCTCGGTAAGGCCGTTCCGTGCGGTCTGGACCCCAAGGCCTGCGGCCGGGCGCCAGCCGGGGGCTGCGGGGCGGCCGCCCGCCCGATGCCCTGCAACTAACAGTTCGGGGAATGACCGGAATGGGTAACCCCGGCTGCCGCCGGCGCGCGGGGCCGGGGTTGGCGCCGGGGGTCTGCCATGATGGGCAAGTTCATACGCCTGGAACGGATCATCAACCGTGACACGCTGCGCACGGTGATTGTGCCGATGGATCACGGGGTGACGGTCGGCCCGATCCGGGGTATCGAAAACATGCGGGACATGGTGAATGCCGTGGCCGAAGGCGGCGCCAATGCGGTCCTGGGCCATCTGGGGCTGCCGTTGCATGGACACCGCCGCAAGGGCAAGGACATCGGCCTGGTCCTGCACCT
>CAZEVX010000380.1:0-1577 GCA_964515705.1 uncultured Verrucomicrobiota bacterium
TGGGCGTCCGGCGCCACGCGCCCGACTGGGCCTGGCGCCGGCTCTGGCTCGGCGGCGCCTTCTGGGACGAGCAGGACCCCGCCCTGGCCGAGATGGCGCGAGCCGGCGTTTCCCCGGCCACGCTGCATGCCTTGCGGCGCTGGCAGACCCGTAATCGGCTGGGTGGATTGAATATCGCCGACGGCCACCGCTGGGGCCAGATCTGTCCCCCGGAACGCTTCGGCCGGAGTCACCCGGAGTATTTTGCCCTCGTCAACGGCCGCCGCGATGCGCGGCCGTTCAACGGAAAACACCGCAACCAGCCGTGCACCAGCAACCCGGCGGTCGTCCGGCTCACGGCGGAGCATATCCTCGCGCAGTTCCGCGCGCGGCCGGAGCTCGATGGCTACAGCATCGCCGTCAACGACGGGAGCGGCTTCTGCGAGTGCGCCCGCTGCCGGACGCTGGACGAGGCCGCGCCGGCCGTCCCGGCCGGCGGTTCCGCCTTCGAGCGCGCCACGCGCGAGGACCCGGCGCCGGCCTCCGGCCCGCCGGCGCCGCGCTCGATCGCGGGGCGCATGTTCCGGTTCGCCAACGCCGTCGCCGCCCGGGTGGCCCGCGCGCAGCCCGACAAACTCCTCCTGATGCTGGTTTACGGGGCTTACCGCACGCCGCCGTGCCGCGTGCGGCTGCACCCGAACGTCATCGCCCAGTTCTGCGTCATGAGCTGGGCCCACGCCCGGCCGGCGACGCGCGCGGCCGACCTGCGGTTGCTGCGCGCCCTGGGGCCGGTCGCCAGGCGCCGCGGCATCTACGATTATTTCGTCAACGGCGCCAATGGCGCGTTGCCGCGCGGCTTCGCGCGGGTCTTTTCGCGCAGCCTCGACGCCTACTACCGCGCCGGCTGCCGCTATTTCGCCACGCAGGCCGGCCTCGATTTTGCGCTCGGCGGGTTCGCCTATTATCTCGCCGCCCGCCGGCTCTGGAACATGCGCCTCGATCCCGAAACCGTGCTGCGCGACTATTGCCAGAGCGGGTTCGGGCCCGGCGCCCCCGCCGTGAAACGCTTCCTGGACGCGTTCCTGCGGCGCTGGGAAACGGCTGGCGGACGGGCCGGGCCGCTCGAGGAGTCGGCCGGCGCGCTCTATCCCGCCGCCTGGCGCGCCGCGCGCCGCCGCGAGCTCGACCGCGCCGCCGCGGCCTGCGAGCGGGCGCGCGGACCGTTGCGCCGGAGCGCGGGCATCCTGCCCGCTTCCGATCCCGCCGCGCGCGCCCGCGTCCGGTTCCTGCGCGACGGTCTGATCTTCCTCGACCGCTACGCGGAGGCCTGCCAGGCCGTTGCCGCGCTGGCGCGACGCGGCGCCCCGGTCGCCAAGCCCCTGGACGCCGCCGCCCTGCGCGCCTGGGTCCGCGCCTATCCAGACCGCCGCGCCGTCACCCGCGCCATCCGCGCGCGACGCCGGCTTATGGATTGGGTGGCCGCGCATGCCGACGGGTTCTGGATCCCGGCCATGTGGTTCCAGTACCAGCTCCGCCAGCGCCGGGGCCTGCTCGGCGCCTGGATGGACACACTGGCCGGACACCAGACACCGGACACC
>CAZEVX010000381.1:0-1544 GCA_964515705.1 uncultured Verrucomicrobiota bacterium
TGGCGCGCGAGGTGGCGCTGCTGGCCGACCGCGCCGATGTCAGCGAGGAACTCGTCCGCCTGCGCAGCCACCTGAAGCAGGCCGAGACATTGCGACGCGGGGCGGCGCCCGCGGGCCGTCCGCTGGAGGTTATCGTGGGGGAGAGGTTGCGCGAGACGAACACCGTCGGCGCCAAGGCCAACGATGCCGCCGTCGCCGCCCTGGCCATCCAGGTCAAGGCCGAACTGGAACGGGTACGCGAACAATTGCAGAACGTCGCATGAATCTCCCCCCGCGCCACCCCCTGTTGCTGGTCGTTTCCGCGCCGTCGGGCGCGGGCAAAACCACCCTCTGTTCCCGGCTGCTGCGCGAGTGTCCGGACCTGGAGCGGGTGGTCACCTGCACGACCCGCGCGCCGCGCCGCGGCGAAACGAACGGACGCGACTACCTCTTTTTGTCAGCGGCCGACTTCGCGCGCCGCGCCGCGGCCGGCGATTTCCTGGAATATGCCGAGGTCCACGGGGCGCGCTACGGCACCCCGCGCCGGCCGGTCGAGGCCGCCTTGCGCGCCGGGCGCGACACGCTGCTGGTGATCGACGTCCAGGGCGCCGCGCGGGTGCGCCGCGCCCTGCGCCGGACGGACGCGCGGCTGCCGCGGGCGCTGTTCGCGGATGTCTTGATCGCGCCGCCCAGCCTGGAGGCCCTGGCGCGCCGGCTGCGGCGCCGCGCCAAGGATTCGCCGGCGTCCATCGAGCGGCGCCTGCGCAACGCGCCGGCCGAACTGGCGCGCTGGCCGGAGTTCCAGTTCCTGGTCATCAACGACCGGCTGCGGCAGGCGTATGTCCAGTTGCGCGCCATCGTCGTGGCGGCGCATTGCCGCATCTTGAACGACGAATCCCGGCGACGGCCCTCCGGGCCGCGCCCCTGATTGACGGAGGCGCCCATGGCGGATGCTCAGCACATTGTCTTGGGAGTGACCGGTTCGATCGCCGCCTACAAGGCCGCCGAACTCGCCCGGCGCATGCTCCGGCGCGGCTGGGAGGTCTCGGCGATCCTGACGCGGGCGGCGGCCGAGTTCGTGACCCCGCTGACCTTCCGCACGCTGACCCGCCGTCCGGTGGTCGTCGACCTGTTCGCCGAGATCGAGGTCTGGCGGCCGACGCACGTGGCCCTGGCCGACTGGGCCGATCTGCTGCTGATCGCGCCCTGCACCGCCAATGTCCTTGCCAAGCTCGCCCACGGCCTGGCGGACGACGCCCTGACGGCCACGGCGCTGGCCTGCCGGGCGCCGCTGGTGGTCGCCCCGGCCATGAACGACGGCATGTGGGATCACCCGGCCACGCGCGCCAATGTCCGGACGCTGGCCGCGCGCGGGGCGACGCTGGTCGAGGTTGGCGCCGGCGAGCTGGCGTGCGGCACCACGGGACGCGGGCGCCTGGCCGATCTCGACGCTATCCTGGACGCGGTGACGGCGGCGCTCCCGCGGGCCGGGCGGCGGCGGCGCCCGGCCCGCCTGAAAGGCCGGCGATGATCCGGGCCTGGCGCGGGCTGCGGCGGCGCGTGGC
>CAZEVX010000382.1:0-1527 GCA_964515705.1 uncultured Verrucomicrobiota bacterium
CGTTGATGACACACGCGCTCGCTGACGCAGGGATGCGGCTCGGCCGCGCCTTGCCCTCCAGCGGACGCCGCGTGGGGGCACGCGGCCTACAGTTCCCCATGGGTTGCGATCATCGTTGTAGGCCCGGTGCCCTCACCGGGCGTTGATGACACACGCGCTCGCTGACGCAGGGATGCGGCTCGGCCGCGCCTTGCCGGTCTTCACCCGCGACGGCTGGGAAGCGGGCGGGCCGGGGGGCGCGGATGGCCGCGGCCGTGCTATTCGGGGCGGGGTGGCGCCAGCGGGACCGCGACCGGCGCGCCGCCACTCTCGGGCGCCAGCAGCAGGCGCGCGGGGGTGGCCTCGGTCACGCGCCGCGCGGCGGCATAGTCCAGGCCGCGGCCGGGAACCAGCGTCAGGGTGTAGGCCAAGGTCTCCCCGGGCGCGAGGGTGCGCGCGCCCCAGGGCTCGCGCCAGGAGTCCGTGCCCAGGGCGCGCGCCGCGCTGATCTCGAGCAGGTAATCGCCGTCGCGGTGCAGCAGGCAGAAATAGGGGCCGTCCTGTTCGCGCCCGGCGAGGGTCAGCGGGCTGGCGTGGAACAGCAGGAACTCCCGCGTGCGGTCGTTGCCCATCAGCGCCCAGCGCGCCGGCACGAAGACATAGGCGTAGTTGCCCTTCGCTGCCGACCCCGTCCGCGGCTCGAAGCGCATCAGGTCGTCCCTTGGCCATGGCATCCACTGGTTGGGCCGCACGCCCGCGTCGCTCAAGGATGGCCACTGGAAATCCCCGATCCAGGCGTTGGTGCCGGGCACGTACACGTAGTCGCCGGCCTGGTAGGCGCCGCCCGGCGTGACCCGCGGGTGCGCCACGAACACGCAGCGCGCCTCCGCCGCGCCGGGATTCGAGACCGCGAAGTCCATGGCCAGCGCCGGGGAGTCCGCCGTGCCGCGCGTGACCTGGACAAACCCCAGGGCGGCCGGCGCGCCGCTGACGGGGTCCCGGTAGGCGATGCGCGTCTCGGCCCGGCAGGCGGCGCGCCCGCCGTCCTGCTCGAGCGTCACGCGCCACTCGGCCGTCCGCAACAGGCCCTTGGAGGCTCCCTTGCCCAGCGCGTCGCTGACCCACGGCAGGCAGATCATGTTGCCGTTCTGGCGGGCGACCGCCGCGGCCATGTCGGGCGCGCGCACGAACAGCTCCTTGCCGGTGGCCTTGACGCGCAGCGTCAGCGGCATCATCGCCCGATGCGGCAGCAGGATGGATTCGTAGAAGCGGTTGGCCAGCACGACGGCCGCCTCGCCGTCAAGGGTGCGTTCCGCGATCCGGATACTGTTGCCGGGCGGAAGGTCCGCCCCCTTGGCGTGGCCGGCCAGTAAGCTCATGACGACTCCCAGGCGCAGGATGGTTTGGTGGCCCATGGTGATGCTCCGCGGGTAAAGCCATATTCATGACGGTGACAATCAGCGGTGTCAAGCGGGTTCCGCCTGACCCGATTGGCGGGAGTTGCGCTTGTCCGCGGTCACTCCCGGCGCGATCCGTGCACGGGAACGG
>CAZEVX010000383.1:0-1521 GCA_964515705.1 uncultured Verrucomicrobiota bacterium
CGACCTCCGGGCGCGGGCCGTTTCTGGTGTCAAGGGACTTCTGACGCACGACACTAGCGGCGGTGGGCGTTGTAAGACAGACCGTGCCGCAGGTCGGGCCGTGGCTTACGCGCCGATCATGGGAGGTGCGCGGCCGGCGTTGACAGGGCGGCCCCGGCCGGTCAGAATGCTTATCGGATCGCGACCGCACCGTGTCCGGAGGACCCTGTCATGGCCGCTCCCAAGACGACCTTTGCCCTGTGTATCGGAAACCGCGGTTTTTTCCCCGCCTCGCTGATCGCGGGCGCGCGCCGCGACCTGCCCCGCGTCCTCAAGGAGATGGGGCACGCCACCCTGATGCTGGAGGCCGACGCCACGCGTTGCGGGGCGGTCGAGACGCCGCGGGAAGGCGAACGCTACGCCGCGTTCCTGCGGCGGAACCGCGGCCGGTTCGGCGGCGTGATCCTGGCGTTGCCGAACTTCGGCGACGAATCCGGGGCCGTGGCGGCCCTGCGGGAGGCCGGCGTCCCGATCCTCGTGCAGGCCTACCCGGATGACCTCGGGCAGATGGGGCCGGCCCGGCGCCGTGACGCTTTCTGCGGCAAGCTCTCGATCCTGGACGTGTTTGGCCAGTGCGGCATCCCCTTCACCGCCCTCAAACCCCACACCGTCGACCCGTTCAGCGACGCCTTCCGGGCCAACGTGGACCATTTCGACCGCGTCTGCCGCGTGGTCGGCGGCCTGCGCGGCCTGACGGTCGGAGCGGTCGGGGCGCGGACCACGCCCTTCAAGACCGTGCGCTTCGACGAACTGGCGTTGCAGCGGGCCGGGATCACCGTGGAAACCTTCGACCTGACCCAGGTCCTCGGCCGCATGCGGCGGGTGGCCGCCGGCAGCCGCGCGGCCCGGGCCAAGGCCGCCGTGCTGCGGCGCTGCGCCGGCTGGCGCGGCACGCCGCGGGCGGCCTTCGAGCAGATCGTCCGGTTCGCCGTGGCGCTCGACGGCCTGATGGCCGAGGCCCGGCTGGACGCCGTGGCCGTGCGCTGCTGGACCGAACTCCAGGAACAACTTGGCATCTCGCCCTGCGTCGTGCTGGGTGAACTCAACCAGCGCGGCATCCCCGCCGCCTGCGAGGTGGACGTCGGCAACGCCATTATCATGCGCGCGCTCCAACTCGCAACCGCTGCCCCCGCCGCCTGCCTGGATTGGAACAACAATTACGGCGGCGAGGACGAAAAGTGCATCCTGTTCCATTGCGGTCCGGTGCCGCAGTCCATGATGATTGCCCGGGGCGCCATCCGCGAGCATGCCATCCTCGCCAATGCCGTCGGCCAGGGATGCTCCTATGGATGCAATGTCGGGCGTATCCGGCCGATGCCGTTCACCTATGGCAGCCTGCTGACGGAAAGCGGCGGCTTGCAGGTCTATCTCGGCCAGGGCCGTTTCACCGACGATTCGATTGCGGACGATTTCTTCGGCTGCGCCGGGGTGGCGGAAATTAAAAACCTGCAGGATTTGCTGGACAGCCTGGCGGACCTCCCG